>CAKUYM010000556.1 GCA_934716785.1 uncultured Bacteroides sp.
TGTCATTATCATGGAGAATCCTAAATATCTCAGTCTGAATGAAATGTACCAGGTAGCCAACAGTTACCCGAAAGGCAGCAAGGATTTTATCAATGTATTTGACATTGCCGTGCGCATGTATCCGACGGACGAAGTGGCCAATCTGAATGCAGGAGCCGTTGCCCTGTCACAGAAGGATTTGGACAAGGCTTTGAGATATATGGAAAAGGCAGACCATACGACTGCCGAATTCATTAATAATACCGGAGTTTACAATTTCCTGCAAGGAGATATCAACCGTGCGATGGCTGCATTCGAACAGGCAGCCCGATTGGGCAACGAAGCTGCACAGAAGAATCTGAAACAGTTGCAACAGATTTTAAGCGTGAAGATGAAATAAGCGCCGAACCATTCGTTTTAACCACTAAAAATGGAACGCCCGCTTGTTATGCAATCGTAACAAACGGGTGTTCCACTTTTTTCTAAGATATTATTCATTTGAGAAATGATAATATCGTGAATTATACTACCTTTACAACTTAAAAACAAAACATAGCCCCAATGACAAAGATTACCGTTCAAAATACAGATATTAGTGTTGTCAAGTACAACGAAGAAGATTACATCAGTCTTACGGATATGGCACGAAGCCAACTGCAAGAGCATATAATTTTTCGTTGGCTCAGTCTCAAAAGTACTATCGAATATCTTGGCGAATGGGAAATGCTATATAATCCCGATTTTAATTGTACCGAATTCGGTACAATTAAGATACAGCAGGAAGCAATAACTTCGTACTATCGGTAAAAACGTGGATAGAACGGACTTATGCTATCGGCATTTATTCTAAAGCAGGGCGTTATGGCGGCACATACGCACATAGAGACATAGCGTACCATTTCGGTATGTGGATTTCGCCAAAATTCCAATTACTTCTCGTCAAGGAATATCAACGATTAAAAAGTGAAGAGCAACGGCAACTCGGTTGGTCGGCAAAGCGTGAACTATCAAAAATTAACTACCGCATACATACCGATGCCATAAAGCAGAACCTTATCCCGGTAGAAGTTACCTCGGCACAGGCAAGTATTATCTATGCCAACGAAGCTGACGTTCTGAATGTTGCTATGTTTGGTATGACAGCAAAGCAATGGCGAGAAGCCAATCCTGTTCTGAAAGGCAACATACGCGACTATGCCACTATCAACGAACTTATCTGCCTATCGAACATGGAGAACCTCAATGCCGTATTCATCGAACAAGGCATGTCACAAAGCGAACGGCTTGTCAAACTCAATCAAATAGCTATCCATCAGATGAGCATACTGAAAAACAACGATAATGACGGGAGGAAATTATTGAAATAATCAACTGTCGGCACATTCCCCTTCATCTTATGACCTAAATAATAGGTGGAACGCACGCTATATTACCACCTCCCAACCGAGTATCGCCGCCTTGCGTACGTCACTTCAATGGTAATGTCTCCCGCTATTTTGCCTGCATATCCGACCCACCAATTCCGGTAAGCGCATTTCGTGATTTGTTCCGATAAGCATTGGGCGAGCACTGCGTCATTTTCTTGAACCAATTGGTAAAGTTCTGCGGTTGTTGGAAACCAAGCTCATTGGCAATCTCATTGATGCGTTTTGATGTTGTCAGCAGCAGTTCTTTTGCCTTTGAGAGAATCTTTTGCCGGATATGTTTCTGTGGAGAAAGTCCGGTAGTTTTGCGAATAAAATCGCTGAAGTAATTGACGGACAAGCAAAGTTGGTCGGCACAATATTGCACGGTAAGCAACCCGTCGGTAAGGGGTCGCCTACTGTTGTAATAGTCATCGCAAAGCTGCTCAAAACGTACTAACGTGTCATTGCTTACCAATGGCACGGCATTGAACTGACGCTCGTAGGCATGAAGGCAATAATCGAGAACTAATTTTATGTAATCGGTGATAATAAGCAAATCGGGATTGCCGGTGCGAAGTTCGTCGTCTATCTTGTCAAAGATATCCACAAGAAGCCGCTTTTCCCGCTCGGAAGGGAAAAGGGCTTCATTCGTATTATACAAGAAATAAGTGTACTGCGACATCATGCCCTGCAATGGCGTACCGGCTATCAGGTCGGGATGAAACATCAGCACATGACCTTGCACCTGATGATACCGCTCATCGGGCTCCGAACCTGCCACTTGTCCCGGTGCAAAAAACACCAATGCACCCTCGCTATAGTCATAAATGCTGTCGCCATAATGTAGTTCCGTATATTTCTTTCCTTTCAGATATATGGCATAATATCCGAACATACGTTGCGGACTGTTGAACAAAATAGGCGGCAATTTGCTGAAGTCAACAACCCCTACAAGCGGGTGCAACGTCTCCGCCCCCACCATTTCATTATAACTCCGTATATCGCTCTTCTTTATTTGCTCCATAAATTCATTCCGTTTTGCCAAGAACTTGTTATAATTTTACCAATAACAAGCAACCTTATTACAATAACGAATTTACTACTTTTTATTGTGGCGCGAGAAACAAAAAAATGTGATTTATATATTTTTATCAGAAATCTCACTACCTAACAGCCATCGCTTTCATCATAATTTTGCACCCGAATAAAC
>CAKUYM010000557.1 GCA_934716785.1 uncultured Bacteroides sp.
GAAATAGTCATTTCAAATACAGGGAAAGTTCCTTTAGTGCTTAATGATGTGAATGCTTCTTGTGGCTGCCTGACAGTAGAATATGATAAAAAACCTGTTCGACCAGGACAGTCTACAAGTCTTAAAATTTCCTATAAGGCAGAGCGTCCGGGACGTTTTGATAAAACGCTCTCGATATATTGTAATGCGGAGAATGCCCCCTTCCGATTTCATGTCAGCGGTAACGCTAAATAAATGATATTATGTCAAAAATGGCAAATACTCAGGTGAAAGGAATGAAACCGAAGCGATTAATATGAAATGACTTATTCTGCGAACCCTACTTAATAGTTTTGCGGATTACCTGAAAGATGGAGATTAAAAGAAATAATATGATTAAGATAATGACTGATATAAAAAGGATAGGAGCAAGAATTTTGGATGCTTTATTTCTTGCTTGTTGCCTGCTGCTCTTATCTTTTCTGATTCAATTATTTTGTTGTACCTCTTTTAGAATACCTTCGGACTCAATGGATCCGGCATTGAAGGATGGCGACCGGATATTGGTCAATAAGATGCTCAAGGGTGCCCGTCTGTTCGATGTGTTTGCCGCATTGGATAATGAGGATGTCGCTGTCTATAGGATGCCCGGATGGGGCGGTTTCAAGAGGAACGACGTACTTGTTTTCAATTTCCCTTATCAGACGAACCGCTGGGACAGTGTCCGGCTGGATGTGATGCAGTATTATGTAAAGCGGTGTGTCGCCCTGCCGGGGGATACATTGGAGATTCGTGGGGGATTTTATAAGATACGTGGTTGTGACGAGCGGTTGGGAAACTATGAAGCCCAGCAATATCTGGCGAATTTAAAGCATCCGGAACGGCATGGCATTGTGGTCGGTACGTTTCCTTTTGACAGACAGATAGGCTGGACCATCCGTGAGTTCGGGCCTTTGCCGGTTCCCCAAAAGGGTCAGACGGTGAGTATGAACCGTACGAATTGTCTTTTATACCGGCAGTTGATAGGCTGGGAACAGAAAAGGAAATTGCGTATAAAAGATGGACAGGTTGTATTGGGTGATAGTGTGATCACGCAGTATCGCTTTAAGAAGAACTATTATTTTGTATCCGGTGATAATATGGCAAACTCACAAGATTCGAGATATTGGGGGATGCTGCCTGAAGAATACATTGTGGGTAAGGCCACCCGTATTTGGTATTCGGAAGATAAATTTACGGAGAAACCCCGTTGGGACAGGATAATGAAAAAAATCGAATAAAGGATGAAGCAAAAGTTGGATTTGGTACGGATAACAAAAAAGAATATGGCGGATGTTATAACTCTTACAGGAGTTGCGGCAATCCTGGGCGTAGTGGTCTTTGCCACTACGAATGACATTCCTGCCGGTGAAATGGCCTATCAAAAACTATGGCTGGGACGTATGGCCTTTGTTTTCGTCGTTTGCTGTCTGTTATCCTTTTGTCTGAATGGAAAACAATATCTGTCTTTTCCATCCATCGTAACGTGGGCATTGATTTCATTGGGAGGTATTGAAGCCATTTGGGGATTGAGGCAGATATACGGTTTGGCTGTTTCCAATCATTCCTTGTATGCACTTACGGGGTCTTTCTATAATCCGGGCCCTTATTCGGGGTATTTGGCGATGATATTCCCGCTCTGTTTGTATGAGTGGCTGAACCTGAGAGAAAAAATGGAACGTGCATGGGTAGGACAGGGGAAATACTATATGGCATTGGGAGTGGTGCTGTTGATTCTTTGTATACTGCCTGCCGGAATGAGCCGTTCGGCTTGGATTGCTGCCGTTATATCGGGTGTATGGGTATATGGGATGCACGCTTCATGGAGGAGCAAATTGAAGGAGGTTAGAATGCGATATAAAAGAAAGGCAGGATTGGCTTGTATCGCAGGCGGTGTCATAATCATAATGATTGGTTACGCACTTTTCCAATTGAAAGCCACTTCCGCCAACGGACGCTTGTTCATGTGGAAAGTCAGCGCTCTTGCTGTTGCCGAAAGTCCTGTTATCGGTCATGGGACAGGTAACTTTGTTTCAGCCTATGGCAGAG
The DNA here is from genome assembly GCA_934716785.1 of uncultured Bacteroides sp. Taxonomy (GTDB): domain Bacteria; phylum Bacteroidota; class Bacteroidia; order Bacteroidales; family Bacteroidaceae; genus Bacteroides. Next base: position 2,068 of record CAKUYM010000557.1, read on the forward strand.
CGCAGGAAGATTATTTCGCCAACGGGGAATATTCGGAAACGGAGGAATTGGTAGCGGGAAGTCCGGAATATGCTTTTAATGAATACTTGCAGGTAGCGGTGGAATATGGAATCCCTTTTCTATTGATTGTTCTCTTGATAATTGCGTTTTGTCTTTGGACGGGGATTCGCGAAGGAAGAATAGGCCTTTGTGGAGGTGTAATTTCAGTTTTGGTATTTGCCTTTTCCTCTTATCCGATGCAGCTACCCGGATTTGCAGTGACATTTTATTTCTTATTGGCGGCTTGTGTTATCGGGCGTTCAAGGATGATACAATTCTTTTTTGTTTCGCTGATGGTCCTATTGGGAACGTATTATTGGAAAAACAACCAATATGATGCGTGTAAGGGCTGGCATCGTGGCAAGATGCTTTATAATATAGGGGCTTACCGGTCAGCCAAGGAAGACTACGGTAAGCTATATCCCGAATTGGCGAATCGTGGGGCGTTTCTTTTTGAATACGGATATTCTCTTCATAAATTGAAAG
>CAKUYM010000558.1 GCA_934716785.1 uncultured Bacteroides sp.
GATTTGCTATAATCATATTTCCATTAGCTATAATGATATTCGGATATGCTATAATGATATTTGTTTTAGCTCAAGGGCTATTTTGAAAAACCAAGGTGAAACCGATAATGCCCGGTTTCACCCGATTTCACCCCCTTGCCTTCACCCGCTATTGCCTTATCCATCGGCATTTCAAGAGTCGGGTGAAACCGGTGAAGGGCAATTATCTTATAGTGTCATGTAAGGGTGGTATTGTTGTAGTATCAGTAACAGTTATCTGCCCATATCTGCCATCTGTTTTGTGGCACGTGTCTATCTTGTTGGCATTTAATGTTTTCATTCCGTCTCAATATTTTGGGGGTGCACAATAAGTTCCAATCGCTTGATGTCATCCTCTGTCAGTTGGATATTTCCACCGTTCTTATAATAGTCGAGCACTCTTTCAGCACCATGCTGTCCTAATACAGCTTGTTCCTCAGCTTTTAGATAATATTCAACTGCAAGTTGCTTATCGGTTTTACCATTATCGTCTGGCTCATAATAGAGGTTGCCAAGAATGTTGTATGCGAGCGGTATTTGTTCTGCAATGAGGGTGAGTTTAGTAGCATCAGCTTTCACTCTACCTTCCCAATCAGGAACAGTCAAAAAAAGTTTTGCTAATGAACAACCTTGATTTGCAGCCTCTTCAATGATGTTCTTCGCAGCAATGGCATCACCTTGATCCATCATGACAAAACCAAGAAGAGCCTGAGCTTCAGGACTACCGTTTTCACGAAGAACTTGCATCACGCTGTCAGCATTCTCTTGAATATATGGCTTGCATTCATTCATCAACAGAAATAGTGTTTTGTACTCATGGCCGTCAGGCAAATCGCTGATGTAGTCGTCCGCTTTTCGAATGCCGCCACGTTTCTCTGCTATTTCAGCCATTATTATCATACCGAAGAAATCTTTTTTCACTCCAAAACCATCCCGATAACAATCTGCCAACTTCAGATAGGCCTTCCCATCTCCCCAACGAGCTTGATAGAGCAGCGACATGATCGAGTCATGTGGTTCAGCAAAAGTCTTTGTTAGCACAATATCTTTAGAGGAGGAAATATTTTCCACCATTTGTAGTTCAGAGCAACTTGCAAAGAACAGCAACATTATTATACATAAGCACCAATTCTTCATTTTTAATACCCTTATCCGTGTCGGGCACAACTTCTAAGTTTGTCATTCATATATTTATGGGATATAGAGGTTGGAAGTAACCATTTTCTATCAGGAAATGCAAATGGGGTGAGAAATATACTGTTTTTGATTGAGATAAGAGATAGTGGGATATAATCCTGGCATTTCTTGCATAAGGTGCTTGTGCTTGTCTTGTCAATCTCGTGTACATCATTCGTTGATATGCTGCACTTGATTCACTTAGATGTCCTACTTGTTTCTGTTCTTTTTAGTACTTGTTTTGTCTTACTCATATGCTTATTTGGACTTGAATCAGTATTTGTTTATATTTTGCACCGCTAATGTTCGCGTTTTCTACTGACACTACTGACAACTGACATAATAAATGTGAATGAGGTGTTTTTGCATAGTAATAATTGCTTATGCTTTATAGATCAAAAACATTAATAACTAAACATCTCACACAATACATTCGACACTCCTTGCATTTCATCTTGTGTCAATGTGCCAATACGTGCTGCTAACCTTGACTTATCCACAGTCTTGATTTGATCTAACACAACATAACTGTCAGTAATTAGACCATTCTTCTTTGAAGCAGATATTGCGACTCTCGTAGGAATATAACGAACTACCGATGTTATCGGGGCTACTATAACCACCTGCATATGGTTATTCATTTCATCCGGTGAAACAACCACACATGGTCTGGTCTTTTTCATTTCAGTCCCTTGAGTGGGGTCTAAATTAACAGTATAAACTTCTCCTCTCTTCATATTTAGTAAAAAAATGAATTAACAAAAACGTAATGCCAAATTAACTTACTGTATCAATTTCCATTATATCAAATCTATTGCTTCTGAATCTATAAAGTCAGGGAGTAGCAACTCATCTTCTCCTTCCTTGCTATATTGAGCGAAAGCCGCTTCCCATCCTTGACGAACTCTATCTTTCTTTTTAACTATCAACTCTTCATCTTTGAATTCTATGTTGACAACAGTTCCTTGTGTGAAACCGCCTTCAACAACGATATATCGTGGTATAATCATGCCTACCGATGTACCGATTTTTACAATTCTTGCTTCCATTTTAATCAGTTTTTGTTTCTATTCTTCGAATTAAACTTTTCGTTACTTTAATTACATCTATTACTTTTCTCGTTCGGTATTACATTGCAAATATACATTCTTTTCAGATATTATAATATGATTATAATTGATATTGTAATTGTATTATAATAAAATAACGATTTTCTCCTGAAATACAAAAAGCATCGGAGCTTTTTTATTCTCGCGTTTTACTCCAAAATAATGGAAATGAATGAAGGAACCCTGTAATGGCGAAACACGGCTCTTTCATTTAAAGTAGAAATAATGATATATTTCCCCTTACCCGATTCATTGCGAATCGGGTATTTCTTTT
>CAKUYM010000559.1 GCA_934716785.1 uncultured Bacteroides sp.
CTACAATATAGTGAATGCCAACAATGAGCGACTTCTGACACTGATCAACGAGATTCTCGACCTGTCGAAGATTGAGTCGGGAGCCCTTGAGTTCACCTATGGTCCTGTCAATCTGAATCATTTATGCAAGGAAGTGTACGACGCCCATATTTTCCGCATTCCACAGGGAGTTGCCCTTGTTTATGAGCCTTCGGACAAGAGCCTGACGATTGAAACGGACAAGAACAGAGTCTTTCAGGTTATATCAAACATGATAGGAAATGCGGTGAAGTTCACCAAGGAAGGAAGCATCAGTTACGGATATGAGCTGATAGACAACCGGATTGTGTTTCATGTGACGGATACGGGCACGGGGATTGAACCGGAGAAAGTGGGACGTGTGTTCGATCGTTTCGCCAAATTGAACCAGCATGCGCAAGGAACGGGATTGGGACTATCCATCTGCAAGTCAATTGTCGAACGGCTCGGCGGACAGATTTCTGTCAGTTCGGAGTTTGGAGTGGGAACTACGTTCACATTCACCTTGCCATATACAAAGACGGATGAAACGGAGAAATACCCCGATCCGGAAAAGAATGAGCCTGCACCCGATGAGACGGAACATGATTGGAACGATGTGGAATCGGCCTGCATCCTCGTTGCCGAAGACACGGATAGTAATTTCGATTTACTGAAGGCCATCCTCGGTAAAAAGCATCAGCTTATCCATGCTCATGACGGCATGGAAGCGGTCACGATGTATGACGAAGTAAAACCGGATCTTATCCTGATGGATATAAAAATGCCGAATCTTGACGGATTGGAAGCAACGAAAATCATCAGGGAATTATCAGCGACCGTACCTATCATTGCCCAAAGCGCCTTTGCGTACGAACAGGACAGGAAAGCGGCACGAGAGGCCGGATGCAATGATTTCATTGCAAAGCCGATCGATGAAGACAAACTGAGGATGATAGTCAAGAAGTGGCTGTCACCGGATTATAATAACATCAAATCATAGCATACCAATTAGATGAAAGCCTTTTTCAGATTATTTTACGGCATATCCATCCTGCTGACCACCATCTTGGCAGGCATAACGATAGCCGGTGCCTTTGCCGGTAGTGCCACACCGACCGATTTCAAATTGATGCCTTTTATCGGTTTAGGTCTACCGGTGCTGTTATTGGTCAATCTTGCCATTGCCATTTATTGGGTTGTCCGATGGCGGTATTGGGTTTTCATCCCTTTGGTTGCCATATTCAGCAACTGGGGATACCTCAGTTCGGTACTCCGTTTCCCGCTTTTCAGTCCGGCTTCGGAGCCGATAATCAAGAGTGGCAGATATACTCCGGGCATATTGACCATAGCCACCTATAATGTCGATGCTTTCAACCACGAGCATACCGGATATTCATGCAAGGAAATCGCGTCCTACATGAAGAGCCGGCAAGCGGATATCCTCTGCTTCCAAGAGTTTGGCATCAACAACGAATTCGGAATCGACAGTCTTTGCGTAGCTCTTTCCGAGTGGCCATTCCATTACATTCCTGCTACTCCCGAAGGCACAAACCTTCTACAATTAGCCGTTTTCAGCCGCTATCCCATCAAAGACGAACATCTCATCGTCTATCCCGACTCCAAGAATTGCAGCCTTTGGTGTGATATTGAAGTTAACGGAAAAACGCTCCGTCTGTTCAATAACCACCTCCAGACAACGGAAGTGAGCATGAACAAGCGTAAGTTGGAAAAAGAACTCCACAAGGATGATACGCAACGTGCCGGTCGTGCCGCGCTCACTCTGATAGACGGACTGCACGAAAACTTCCTGAAACGTGCCGTACAGGCAAATCTTCTCAACCAATATATTTCCGCTTCCCCCTATCCTACCTTGGTCTGCGGCGACTTCAACTCCCTGCCTTCGTCTTATGTCTACCACACGGTGACAGGCGACAAGCTGCAAGACGGCTTCAAGACAAGCGGGCACGGATATATGTACACATTCAAGTACTTCAAGCATCTGCTGAGAATCGACTACATTCTCCACTCGCCGGAGTTGAAGAGTATGGATTACTATTCACCGGATTTGAGTTACAGTGACCACAATCCGGTGATAATGAAAGTGAAGATATAACCCTATGAAATAGAAAGAATTATTTCCTTAAACAAAAAGGCTGCCTTCATGATCGAAAGCAGCCTTTTTGCATATTGTTTACTTGTATTTATTCTCCTACATAAATATTATCAAGCTGTACTGTAGATGTCTCTCCAGTTGACTTGTCACCCAAGTAACGGAAAGCAATATAGACTTTCTGTCCCACATATCCTGTCAACGCATAAGAACCTACATTAACCGAAGTTCCATATTTACCCACCACCTGAGGCAGATTAAAGTTCTCGGTAACTTCTGTCCAAGTTCCTTCCGTATCAGCTTTTACATCCTCTTTATTTCCTGAGAATGAAGAAGAAATATATACATGAAGAGCATCATGCGTCCAGTGGCCGGAAGTCATGTCAAAGGTCAGAACATAATTACTCTTGATTTCCAATGCCGGAGTTATCAGCCAAGAATCAACCGGACCGTCACTTACAC
>CAKUYM010000560.1 GCA_934716785.1 uncultured Bacteroides sp.
AGTACGATCAATATCAGCGTGATGATAGATCCTATTGCGATAATCTTCATCGAAAGATCCCGTTGTGTACGTATGATATTCTTTTCTACATTACCTTTGCCGCCCATCTCCTTGGCAGCCAGCCCTACGGCGCTTTTAATGATTCCCCAGGAACGGATAATGCCGATTACGCCCGCCATGGCGATACCGCCGATACCGATACTCTTCGCATAATACTTGAATATCTCTTCCGGGCTCATCATTCCCACGGTAGAGGTGATTTCCGGATTCCAGGCATTCAGCACGCTGTCTCCCCAGATTGCGGACATTCCCGGAATGATAATCCACCATACAGCCAGCGAACCGGCGCAGATGATAGAAGCATATTTCAGTCCGACGATATATCCCAAACCTAATACAGCGGCACCGGTATTTACCTTAAATACCAATTTCGCCTTTTCCGCCAACATCTCTCCGGTGTTGCACACACGGGTTGTGAAATTCTCGTTCCACCATCCGAACGTAGCTACGATGAAATCATACAATCCACCAATCATACCCGCTATCAACAACGGTTTGGCCTGACTACCGCCTTTCTCTCCGGAGATGAGTACCTGCGTGGTAGCTGTCGCTTCCGGGAAAGGATACTTGCCGTGCATGTCGTTGACGAAATATTTTCGGAAAGGAATCAGGAACAGAATTCCCAATACACCACCCAGCAAGGAACTGATGAATACCTGCATAAAGGTAACCGTCATTTCGGGATATTTGGCTTGGAGAATATAAAGGGCGGGTAGTGTAAAGATGGCTCCTGCCACAATCACTCCCGAGCAAGCTCCGATGGACTGGATAATTACATTTTCTCCCAACGCGTGTTTTCTTTTGGCTGCTCCCGATACCCCTACCGCAATAATCGCGATGGGAATAGCCGCTTCGAATACCTGTCCCACTTTTAACCCCAAGTAGGCGGCGGCAGCCGAGAAAAGGATCGCCATGGCAATACCCCATGTCACTGACCAGAAATTAACTTCCGGATAACTTTTCGAGGAACTCATCAACGGGTTGTACACTTCCCCCGGTTTCAACTCTCTGAACGCATTCTCGGGCAACCCGGTGAATTTGTCTTCTTGTTTCATAGTTTTTTATAATTTGCTAATGTGTTAAATTACATTTCCGTCCTCAAAGTAAACAAAAAAAAAGGAGAACCGAAAGATTCTCCTTTATGTAATTCTTACTTTTTTCTTATTTGGCATCTTTTGCTTCCATATCGCCCTCGATATAGAGTCTTATCATCTCCGTCTTGGCATTGGTGCGCAGGGTAATCGACTTTTTGAAGTGTCCCGGATATTTGCCCGTTCCGTTGTAAGTCACTTTGATCGTACCTTTCTTGCCCGGCATCACAGGCTCTTTGGTATACTCGGGGACGGTGCATCCGCAAGAGGCCACAGCCTGATGAATGACCAAAGGAGCATCACCGATATTGGTAAAAGTGAACGTGCAACTGACTACTGGACTGTTCTCCGAGAATTTTCCGAAATCATGAGTTGTCTTGTCGAACTTAATCTCCGCATTGGTCTGTGCAAATGCGAAACTTACCCCCATCACTAATAAGGTCATTAAAAAAAGTATCTTTTTCATTTTTCCTTTTCTTTATTGGTTACGGGGTCAAAGGTAATGCTTTTTTCCCTTAAATATACTTTATAGAGTGCGAAATAGTATTAAACGCCCGCCTTTTGGCTATTTGGAGAGTTGGAATCCCAACATCATTCCGTCATAGTTGTTGGCCAGTGAGCTGACCGTCTTCAGTGCTGTGCTGCTGCTCTTGCTTCCGATAAAAGCCATCAGCTTCAATAACTTGTCCGAGTTGAACAGCAATTCCATGGAGCTTGACGTGCAGTTTACTTTAGCATGCAGGTTCAGCAGTCTCAGGTATTTCAAGTACACCTGCTTGGTAGAAGCATCATAAGAGTAAGTGCCGCTCAGTTTCTTCTTGCCTACCGTGCTGGTGAAAGTGCTGTCGGCATTGAAGGTGAAGCTCATTTGTCCGTCTTTGATGCCGAATTTCTGCAACTGCTCGTTCAGTTTGCTTTCTGCCATAGTGGCTGCGGCGGCACCGCCCGCTTTCATCAGCAGGTTTTCCGATTCAAACTCAACGGCAGAGCTCTTATAGGTCCACGTGCCGGTCATGTCGACGGATGTGGAAGTGCCGGTGATGGAATTTACAAGTTTTGAAATGTTATCCTTATTCAATAAATCCGACCATGACTGTGCGTGGCTGTCGGTAGCCGTCAGCATAAATGCTGCCATAAAGGCAAATGATAAAAAAAACCTTCTCATTTCTGTTTTCATTCTCTTTTTCATTGGTTAATATTCCTGTTTATGTTTTCTATGTAGTCAAGTATCTCTGTCCGTCCCGTTCGGTCTTCCGAAGAGGAAATAAAGTAGGGTGGGAGCTCCTCCCACTGTTTGCTTAACTCTCGCAGGTACGAATGGATGTTCATCTTCAGCCGTCCGCCCTTCAGTTTGTCGGCCTTGGTGAAGATAATAGAGAAAGGCACACCGTTTTCGCCCAGCCATTCCATGAATTCAAGG
>CAKUYM010000561.1 GCA_934716785.1 uncultured Bacteroides sp.
TGTCTTTGAAATGGGAGGAACCGTATCGCCCAAGGCAACAGCTGTCATTGAGGTGAAACAACTGCCTTCTCTTCTCGGAGTACCTATGAATCAGGAGGAAGCCTATCGCCTGCATATAACCGGAAAGCGGATAACCGTTGAGGCTGTGACCGAACGCGGCATCTATTGGGCCATGCAGACCTTGAGGCAATTGGCAGAGAAAAAGAACTCGAAGACACGGATTCAAGGAGCCGAAATCATCGACTGGCCTGCTTTTCGTGTGCGCGGATTCATGCAGGACGTAGGGCGGAGTTACATCTCATTGGAAGAACTTAAACGTGAAATCGCCATACTCGCTAAATTCAAAATAAACGTCTTCCACTGGCATCTGACCGAGAATCAGGCTTGGCGGTTGGAGAGCAAGATTTTCCCAATGCTCAATGATAGTGCGAATACCGTTAGGATGCCCGGCAAGTATTATACGCAGGAGGAGGCGAAAGAACTGGTAGCATTCTGTAAAGCGCATCACGTGACGCTGATTCCCGAGATAGACATGCCCGGACACAGTGCAGCCTTTATACGCACTTTCCGTCATGATATGCAGAGTCCCGAAGGGATGAAAATACTAAAACTCCTGGTAGATGAAGTATGCGAAACGTTTGATGTGCCCTATCTGCATATCGGCACGGATGAAGTCCGGTTTACCAATCCCCGTTTTGTGCCGGAAATGGTGGCGCATGTACGTTCCAAAGGCAAGAAAGTAATCTCATGGAATCCCGGTTGGCACTACAAGCCCGGAGAGATTGATATGACCCAGCTTTGGAGTTACCGTGGAAAGGCACAGGAAGGCATTCCCGCCATTGATTCGCGTTTCCATTATCTGAATCATTTCGATACATTCGGTGATATTGTCGCGTTGTACAACAGTCGCGTTTATAATAAGGAACAAGGAAGTGACGATTTGGCGGGAACGATCTTGGCGGTATGGAACGACAGGCTGATTGACTCCGAGTGGGATATGATAATCGAAAATAATTTCTATCCCAATATGTTGGCTGTGGCAGAGCGTGCATGGAAAGGCGGCGGAACTGAATATTTTGATAAGAACGGTACGTTGCTTCCTACCGACGAGCAGTCGGAGCAATTCAGAAACTTCGTTGATTTTGAACGTCGTATGCTGTGGCATAAGGAACATACGTTTGCCGGCTATCCGTTTGCCTATGTCCGTCAGACCAATGTGAAATGGCACATCACGGACGCATTCCCGAATGGGGGAGATCTGACAAAGGCTTTCCCGCCTGAAGAATCCTTGCAGGATAGCTATATCTATGAAGGGCAGACATACAATGTGCGTCCTGCCATCGGGGCCGGCATCTACTTGCGTCACGTATGGGGTACGCTTGTTCCCGGATTTTATAAAGAGCCGAAGGAAAATCATACGGCCTATGCCTATACCTATGTCTACTCTCCGAAAGAACAGACTGCCGGTCTGTGGGCCGAATTTCAGAATTACAGCCGTTCGGAAGCCGACCTGCCTCCCTTACAGGAAAAATGGGACTATAAAGGAAGCCGCATCTGGATAAACGGACAGGAGATATTACCACCGGTCTGGACGGCCACCCATCGGACTAAAAGTAATGAAATCGCTTTAGGAAATGAGAATTGTGTAGTGCGTCCTCCTTTGGAAGTCCATCTGCGGAAAGGATGGAATAAGGTATTCCTGAAATTGCCGGTAGGAAAGTTCACATCTCCCGAAGTAAGGTTGGTGAAATGGATGTTCACCACTGTCTTTGTCACCCCTGACGGACAGAAGGCATTGGGCGGACTTGTCTATTCACCGGACAGGATGATGAAATAGTGTATGTGAGTAGAATCTCTACACCGGAAAAGAAATAAACCGGAAAAAGAATAAACTGGAAAAGAAACCATAGGAGGGGAGATAAATGAAAAAGATTCTGATTCTATCCGTCTGTCTGTTCATTTGCTGGACATTGTTTGCCCAACAGCAACGGACGAAAGTGGCCTGCGTGGGCAACAGCATCACCTACGGAACCGGATTGTCCGACCGCTCGACACAGTCCTATCCCGTGCAGTTGCAGAAAATGCTGGGCGGCCGTTATGAAGTCGAAAACTTCGGAAAGCCCGGTGCCACCCTGCTCAATCAGGGACACCGTCCGTACACCCGGCAGGAAGAATACCGGAAGGCATTGGACTTTGCCGGAGATATTGTCGTTATTCATCTGGGAATCAATGATACCGATCCTCGCGACTGGCCCAACTACCGTGACTTCTTTGTGAAAGATTATTTGGATCTGATTGATTCTTTCCGCAAGGCCAATCCCAATGCACGGATTATCATAGCCCGAATGACCCCGATTGCCGACCGTCATCCGCGCTTCCTCTCAGGAACCCGCGACTGGCACGGAGAGATACAGACGGCCATCGAGACCATAGCCCATCATGCCGGTGTGCAACTGATAGATTTCCATGCACCGCTTTATCCATATCCTTATCTCCTCCCTGATGCCGTTCACCCCACTGCCGAAGGAGCGGCTATCATGGCAAAGACCGTTTATTCGGCAGTC
>CAKUYM010000562.1 GCA_934716785.1 uncultured Bacteroides sp.
AGCCAAGCGACGAAATGGGCAGGCTATTATTAATATTTACCAACTTGATAGAGAACGGATTTTGTCGGAAGCTTGTTGTAAAGTATTTAAGGCTTATGATTTGGAATGGTTGGAGTTTATTATTGGTAGCCGTTGTGGACTGAATCCGGCTGCAAAATACGATTATATAGAAGGTGGTGTTGCTGATGAACGGGTAATTGATACTGTGAATCTATATATGTCCGGTCTAATGAGTGCTGATATGGCATTACAGCGTCTCGCTCAGCATCAGCCTAATAACCAAATTTGCTTGTTAAACCAAAGTATTACGGATAAATACCTTACTTATGATGGAACAGAATTGGCTGAATGATCCTGTGAAATCTCCGGAAATTCAAGAGATAATATTAAGCAACCGCATTGGTTGTATTGCTGCCGAGCTCTCGAAGCGTTTAGAAATTGCTCCGGTCAGAGCATTACAATTGTTTTATGAAAGTAAGACTTGTGCAGACTTGCATGATAAGGAAACGGGACTTTATCTCTATGGCAATCTTTATATCGCAGATGAATTTATGCGCGAATATCAAAATAAGCAGCTATAGATTTATTCGGCAGCATGCAAAATAAACGTCGTAGCTCCAATCGTTACAATCGCACCGTCTTCAATACGTACCCGATCCTTGTCTCCTAAGATCTCATTCATCAGAAACGTGCCTGTCAGACTGGGAGCGTCGCGCAGCGTATAAACGAGTTTTCCTTGTTTGTTGCGTTTTATGTTGATTATGCAGTGGCGTCGATCCATGCTCATATCACCGCTTTCGATAGGAGTGTTGATAACAGTCCCTATGCAGCGTCGTCCTATGACATTATCGCCCTCCTGTAATGGCAGTATTTGCTTGAATCCGAATACGTTCTCTATTACCGTGATATATCCGAATTCTTCCTTATGCGCTTCAGCCTCTTCTTCCAGATTCTCTTCTTTTCTGAGAGCTTTCACCTTGCTTTTACCGAGCCGGATACTGAATTGTTTTCCGCAATGCTCGCAAACAAATACAAGCGATTGGCCTTCGCTGTATTTGGTTTCATCAAAATAAAGGTAATTCTCACATTTGGGGCAAAGAACTCGTTTCATGCTGTGTATAATAGATTGTATATAAGGGTTTATTTAGCCAGTAACCAGGCATTCTTATACTCTTCGTTTTTTCTAAGCTCCAATAGCTGCTTGGTAGCTTCTTTGCGATTCTCGAACGAACGGATGCTGACGCGTACTTTACCATCGGTATTCAAGGCCTTTGCTTCTGCATATCCTTTTGCATTCAATTGTTTTGCCATGGCTTCCGCATCTTTCAAGCTGATTCCGCCTGCTACTATAATATGGTAAGGCTGATTCGCTTTAGCTTGCGGCTTAACGGATGTAGATGCGGGAGCAGCTTCTTGTTTGGTAACTTTCATCTCTTTCACCGCAATAGGTTTTGACGTCTTCACTTTGTTTGTAGTCAACTTGTGGGTAGATGAAGTTTTGGCTGAAGCAACAACTTTCTTTCTCTGCTGTTCGACAGTAGCATTGTTCTCCATATGGACGGGAGTTACTGCAACCGACTGTTTCTCGATCTGCTCAAAAAGCTCACCGGGCAACAACTGCGCATAGTTGTTCTTCCGAATATCGGTATTCTCTACCGGAGTTGAAAAAGCAAAGAACAATACGATAGCGGCAATCATGGCTGCTGCATTGCGAAGAAATGCACGGTTGATGCGTATTTCGTAGGTCTTCTTCTCTTTCTGCAGATTGGCCGGCACTAATACCTTCTCTTTTTGTTGCAGGGCGGAAAGCTCGCACATCTCAAAAGAATCCAAACCATAAAGTGAAGGAGTCGTTATCTTAAAGTCATAAGGCACAAACTCATAATTTCCATAAATGTTATAATGAATCTCGCCTATGTTCTCCAAATGCGCCTTACCCTCCTCATGAAGGAGCCGGATAAGTTCATTTACCTCTTTTTCTACCATGCGCGTAGCATCGGCAAAGTTAGTATCATACACCGACATGTAGGATTGTACTAAAACTCCGTCGTTCAGTTTCAATTGTGGATTAAAGCCGATCGTACGGGTAGGGGGGAGAAAAAGATTCTCTTCTTTTATATGAGTTGCAGGAGCGTAATGCGCAACGAATCCACCGAATCCCGGAACGATTACGCAGTCGTTTTCCAATAATAAAACTTCTATATGTTGTGCCAATTCAATCATGTGTGCAAAATTAAGAGATAAATTGAATATATCCCAGAAAACTACGAAAAAATCACTACTTTTGCATCGTTTTATTTATACCATTTGCGATGAACTATATACAGACAGAAATAGACGGAGTGTGGCTGATAGAGCCGAAAGTATTCTCCGACGAGCGGGGTTATTTTATGGAAGCCTTTAAAAAAGAAGAGTTTGAATCTCATATCGGAACTGTAGATTTTGTGCAGGATAATGAGTCGAAATCTTCTTTTGGCGTTTTACGCGGGTTGCATTATCAAAAGGGTGAATATAGCCAAGCTAAATTGGTTCGCGTCATTAAAGGAGAAGTGCTGGAT
>CAKUYM010000563.1 GCA_934716785.1 uncultured Bacteroides sp.
CCCTTCAGGCAGTTGGAATTCCTCCTGCTGGTCATACCCCAAAGTCGGGTCGGCATATACCTTCTTCATGTATAAAGCCCAGATAGGCAATGCAGCGGCAGCTCCCTGACCGTATGTCATCTGACCGAAATGGATATCACGTTCGTCGCCACCCACCCAGCAGCCGGATACCAACGAAGGAGTGAATCCCATAAACCAGGCATCGGAGTTGTCATTGGTCGTTCCCGTCTTTCCACCCATGTCGGCGGTAATGCCATATCGACGGACACGCCCGCCCGTACCTTCATTGATAACGGCACGCAGCATGACGAGCATTTTGTACGCGCTCGAAACACTGATAACCTCCTCCATCTGCGGCTCAAATGTAGAAATCACATTGCCATCGCTATCCTCGATACGGGTAACAAACAACGGAGCCACCCGGATGCCCTTATTGGCGAAAGCCGTATAAGCACTCACCATTTCGCCTACCGATATTTCACAAGGGCCGAGACAAAGCGACACCACCGGGTCGATAGCCTTATTGCGTACCCCGAAACTATGAATCAGCCTTGCCAGATTATACGGATTCAGTTTCCCCATCAGGTAAGCCGAAATCCAGTTGTCCGAGTTGGCCAACCCCCATTTCAGCGTCACCATCTCTCCGTAACGCTTGTTGTTTGCATTTCGAGGCGACCATGGCTCACCGTTCTCATCGATCAACGTCTGTTCCACATGGCGCACCAGGTCGCAAGGAGAGAAATTATTCTCCATTGCCAATGTATACAGATACGGTTTAATGGTAGATCCCACTTGGCGGCGTCCCACCATCGCCATGTCATATTGGAAATACACATAATTCGGTCCGCCCACATAAGCCTTCACGTGTCCGTTCATCGGGTCCATCGACATAAATCCCGTGCGCAGGAAAGACTTATAATAGCGGATGGAATCCATCGGGCTCATAATCGTATCCTTGTCACCCTTCCATGAGAAGACGGTCATCTCCTCCGGCTTGTCGAATGCCTGCCGTATCTCTTTATCCGATGCGCCCGCCGCTTTCATCAACCGGTAGCGGTCTGTCTGCTTCATCGCCTTGACCAGCAGTTCCTCCACCCGTTCCTTCGGCAATGCCCTTGCATAAGGAGCATTCTGACTGCCCTTTTTCTCCTTGAAGAACAGAGGTTGCAGATAATCCCCCAGATGTTCCTTCACGGCATCCTCCGCATACTGCTGCATGCGTGAGTTGATGGTCGTGTAAATCTTCAACCCATCGGTGTAGATATTATAATTCGTTCCATCCTTCTTTTTGTTCTTCGCGCACCAGCCATACAGCGGATTCGTCTCCCACGAAAGAGAATCCTCATAGTATTTCTGCATCTGCCATCCGCGATAATCGCTCTTCACCGGCTTCGGTGCGGTCATCACTCCCCGCAGATACTCACGGAAATAAGTGGCAAGTCCCTCTTTATGATCCACGCGGTTGTAGGTCAGTTTCAAGGGAAGAGCCTGCAAAGAGTCACATTCGGCTTGCGTGATGTATCCCGCCTTGCGCATCTGTTCGAGCACCACGTTGCGACGTCCGCGAGAGCGTTCATTGAAACGTACCGGGTTATAAAGCGACGGATTCTTGCACATGCCGACCAGCGTAGCCGCCTCTTCCAATTTCAAGTCCTTCGGCTCGCAGCCGAAATAAGTAAACGCAGCCGTCTTGATGCCGACCGCATTATTCAGGAAGTCGAACTTATTGAGATACATGCTCAGGATCTCCTCCTTCGTATAGTACCGCTCAAGCTTCACGGCAATCACCCATTCAATCGGTTTCTGGAACAGACGCTGAACGGTGTTCTTGGCTACATTCTCCGTAAACAACTGTTTGGCAAGCTGCTGAGACAGCGTACTACCACCTCCCGCATTTTTCTGGAACAACAGTCCCCGCTTCACGAATGCTCGGAACAGTGCCTTGGCATCAATCCCTGAATGCTTCACAAAACGGACATCCTCCGTAGCGATCAATGCTTTGATGATATGGGGCGACAAATCCTTGTAGGCGGTATACACCCGGTTCTCTTTACTGTAAGACCAAGTCCCCAACACCTTATCGTCTTCAGAGAAAATCTCCGTCGCAAACTTATAAGTCGGATTCTCCAACTCCTCCACAGGCGGCATATACCCTATCCAACCTTTCGAAATAGAAACAAATATAGTGATGACAGCCACCACTCCGATTGCCAATAATATCCAAAGAGCTTTTATTATTTTTCGAATCATGTTTTTTCTAACTTAAAAAAGATGCATACAATTAAGATACAAAGGTAGATAAAATCCTGTACTCAGCCAACGAGTTTAATTATTATTTCGAAAGAGAGCCATTTAATGATAGTTCATTTAATATACAATCCATGCCCTATCAACTTAGTATATCATCGAGATCCTTATCAAATTGTTCAAACATACCGGGAATATAGTTCTGTATCCCCCCTTGTTGGCTGAGAGCCACTTTTTCCCCTTTGGTCAATCCATCCTTTCCCCGTGTAAAATGAAAGACACGAACATCCTCCAATGCAATCTCATTT
>CAKUYM010000564.1 GCA_934716785.1 uncultured Bacteroides sp.
AAGGGATTGGATGAACTTTCATTCGCAGAGTTTGAATATGGATTCGATGCGATAAGAAATGAGACGATGTCCATTGAAAAGTCTATGGAAGAAGACAGTAGCAGCAATTACATGAAAGACTTCCTCATAGAAAATGAGACCAATGGATATATGATGGATGTTTGTCTTAAAGCTCTTTGGCAGGGCGAAATAAATGACAAGCAGAAAAAGTATATCTATCAGGTATCTAAAGTCTTGAACTTGAGTATGCCCGATCTCACAATCTCATATCGGCAGAAGCACTTGGGCGAAGCAACCGTAAATATAAACTCGGCCAACCGACAATACGAGTGCTTGAAATATGTATGCGAGATTTTGTCAATCTCAGATATGCCCGGTGAGCAGAAACACGAATTCTTGCAATCATTGTCTTTAGATACCGGAGATTTCGGCAAGGGTGAATTGGAGACCTACCTTAAGATGCTGACAAATATAAATCAATATAAAACATTATCAACCAGATGAAAAGACTTTTATTAATTTCTGTCCTGATTTTAGGGATGTGTGCATATGCGACACATGCAAATGCACAGGGGAAAGTGAAAGCGGTTAAAAAAGCCGTTGAGTTAGTAACCAAGAAGGGGGCTGTTAAAAAGACGGCAAAGCCCGTAAGGGCAGTGAAACCTGCAAAGACTTATAAAACAGTACAGGTTACTTGCGGAACTTGTAGCGGACGTAGAACCGTTGCGCAGTGGAATAGCTATTACCAAGGCTATCAAACCGTCACTTGCAGCCGTTGCAATGGGACGGGAAAGGTCAAAAAGGTTATTGCGACTAATTAATGCGGCTCATTAAATAAAGATGAGGGCGCATCAACTATTTTCAAATTGATGCACCCTCATTTTTATTGTGTAAGTCAGGAAAAGAATCAATACAGCCCTATCTCAGCCAAACTTATATTGTAAGTTGATTCGGAATGTGGTGTAGAAACCACTACCTTCACATATTGAGCTTGCTTTCCTCCCTCCACAAATGGAATAATATTCACCTCACCTGTACTGTTGCCGATTTCCAATTCCTCCAGATAAGTAGCGTTTTCCCAGTTTTCTGCATCGTTGGATACGAATATCTTAACTATGCCGGGACACCATGAACGTTTGTTCTCATTGTCGAAATAGGTCTGCACAAGCTTCAGACCTTTCAGAGTCCTTTCCGCCTTTAAGTCTAATGTCAGTGAATAAGTAGTTAGCTCTTTTGCACCGGCAGGCTCCCAACTCGTTGCTATATTATTATCTGTCAGGTATTCCAAATACGATTTATAGTTATCGGCATCAACCGGTGAAGATATGAACTTCAAGCCCGCCAAGTCCAGATATGAATAATCGGGCAGAGTTGTCTGACCTTTCTCCTCTATGTATCCGGCTTTCGTCAAAGTAGGATAATGCTTGTTGTAACGTTCCACTACAAAGTCCGGGTTCAGTTCGTGCAGCGTCTTTAATACAAAGTCACTTAATGCTGCATCATACACTTTGCTCTGAGCCTTTTCTGTATCATCCACCATATTGTCACGGATATAGCGATGCTTTCCTAATACAAGTTTCTTCAGATTGGGCAAGTTCAACAAGTCCGAGAAACTACCGATAGTCCAGTCGAAGCTGATTTCCTCAACGGCAGACGCCCAGTCATCCGGAATATCCTCATCGAAGCCGAACTGGCGTTTCATCTCTTGCTTGAAGTCGGCGTTGAATAATTTGATATTCTCAAGTTCGGTAGGGTCAAATACAATCTCATCATTGCAGCCCGGAATGCGACCGGAACGATAAAGTTGCACAGGCTTGGATGTATCTATCGCATCGGGCAGCAGATAATAAAGCCGATTGACCAGCGTCTTGTCCAAATCGAGCCGTCCGTCACTGCCGTCAGCTTTGGTATATGTCAGATGAGCTTCGATGACATTGTCTTCCCATCCTTGGAAAAGAAGAACCAAGCGGTCTTTCAGGAAATAATGATTGGAGACAATCTGCGTGAACGATTGAACCATTTCGTGGCTTGCCGTATACGGTCTGCCGTAGATGGTACTTGCCAAAGAGGTATTCCCTTCTTTATCGACCGAGCAGACGGTCACTTCGTAGTTGCCGTCTTCCAAATCGGTAATATTGAACTCGTCAGTTTCCCGGTCCAGCAGTTGTTCCTTTACCACTCCGTCTTTCGACCATGTTACTTTTATTTTATCGATCACCGGGTCTGCGCTGTTCGTCCAGCTTACAATCAGCCTGTTCCAGCCCGGCTGTATGCTCAAGTCGGTACATTTGCCCAGATAACGGATGATGCCGTCGCCTGCATAATCTTTATAAGTATCTTCCAAGGATTCGCAAGATACCATTGTCAATATGGCTACTAATAATCCTATATATTTTTTCATGTTTATACTCCTCCTTTTAATCTTTATCAGAATATATTTCAAGTTCATGGAAAGTCAGGTACTTATTCTGCTTGTTTGTCACGTCGTCGCGCTCATAATTTGACGGATACATGTTGTAAACTCCATTAAACTTGATTTTCAAATA
>CAKUYM010000565.1 GCA_934716785.1 uncultured Bacteroides sp.
CTATAGTCTGAAGTTTTCAGTAGGCAAATTTAGATATAAATCACGATTTATATGCCAGTGGGATAAGAAAAAATCATGTATCTTTGTCCGTCACAACTCTTTATTACATATAAAAGCATGGAAGCGGTAAAGCGTAAAAGCACAGAAGCGGTAAAGCATAAAAGCACAGAAACAGTACAGCGTAACTCATTGCAAGCATGGATATTGGCAGCACGTTCCAAGACACTTACAGGAGCAATCACCCCTGTTTTGATTGGTACGGCACTTGCCGCAATGGATGGGCATTTCCATTGGTTGCCCGCAGTGATCTGCTGCCTGTTTGCAAGTTTGATGCAGATTGCCGCCAACTTCATCAATGACCTTTTCGACTACCTCAAAGGTACCGATCGCGAAGATCGCCTGGGTCCCGAACGAGCCTGTGCACAAGGATGGATTTCCCCACAAGCAATGAGAACGGGTATTATTGCAACTGTCGCCCTTGCCTGCCTCATCGGCTGCACACTGCTTTTCTTTGCCGGATGGGAGTTGATCATCGTAGGGGTGCTTTGTGTGCTGTTTGCTTTTCTTTATACAACAGGACCTTATCCCCTCTCCTACAACGGTTGGGGAGATGTATTGGTCATTGTTTTCTTCGGATTTGTGCCCGTGGGCGGAACTTATTATGTGCAGGCATTGACGTGGACACCAGATGTCACTATCGCTTCTCTTGTCTGCGGACTGATCATCGACACCTTGTTGGTAGTAAACAATTACCGTGACCGCGAAGCGGATGCCCGCAGCGGGAAACGAACGGTTATCGTTCGCTTCGGCGAGAAATTCGGACGTTACTTCTATCTGTCATTAGGGATTGCAGCCTCCCTCCTCTGTCTGTATTTCCTCTTGGAAGGACGTATCTATGCAGCCTTTCTCCCACAATTATACCTGATTCCGCACGTGCTCACCTGGAGACGGATGGTAAAGATACATAGCGGCAAAAAATTAAACAGCATATTGGGCGAGACTTCGCGCAATATGCTGCTTATGGGTATTCTGTTGTCAATCGGTTTAATAAGTTGAGTTGAAAAGCTACTTACTTCCCGTACATCTTTTCATAATATCCTTGATAGTCACCGCTGGTAACCTCTTCCACCCAAGCTTGATTCTCCAAATACCATTTGATGGTCTTCACGATTCCGACCTCAAATTTAGTTTCCGGATACCAACCTAAAGCATTCATAATCTTCGTAGGGTCGATGGCATAACGCTGGTCGTGCCCCAAGCGGTCTTTGACGAAAGTTATCAGGTCTTCGTTAATCCAGTCGATAGAAATATTCCCATCGGCATCTTTCACTTTCTTCTTGAGCACCTTGCGATATTCGGGATTCTCCTCCATCAGACGACGAATGGTAGCGATAGTCAGTTTGACAATTTCAAGATTAGTCTTTTCATTGTGTCCGCCTACGTTATACACTTCACCCGCCTTGCCTTCACGCACTACAAGGTCGATGGCCTTGCAATGGTCTTCAACGTAAAGCCAATCGCGCACATTGCTGCCGTCGCCATAGACAGGCAGGTGTTTTCCTTCAAGAATATTCTTTATAATCAATGGAATCAGTTTCTCCGGAAAGTGATACGGACCGTAGTTGTTCGAGCAACGAGTAATCGTAACCGGCATCTTATACGTGTCGTGGTAAGCCATTACAAACAGATCCGCACTCGTTTTGGAAGCACTGTACGGGCTGTGAGGACAAAGCGGGGTGGTTTCCGTAAAATAGCCTTCCGCTCCGAGTGAGCCATACACTTCATCGGTAGATACCTGATGATAGCGTACCCCCTTTCTCCACGTCGGGTATCCATGTTCGTCTTTGCCCATCACCCATGCACGTCGTGCACAGTCCAGCAGATTCTGCGTTCCGAGGATATTGGTAATCAGAAATAGTTGCGGATTCTCAATGCTACGGTCCACATGACTTTCGGCTGCAAAATTCACGACGTAATCAAAGCGATACTCGGCAAAAAGGCTGTCTACGACATCGCGGTTACAAATATCCCCTTTGATAAAGACGCAACGCTCGTTGTCAATGTCTTTGGCAATCGTCCCCAAGTTGCCCGCATATGTCAAAGCGTCCAGTATCACTACTTTAACATCACTGTGCTTGGCTAAGATGTACTTGATGTAATTTGCACCGATAAAGCCTGCAGCACCGGTCACTAAATAAGTTTTCATATATTATTTATTATGTTGATTTTAGGATTGTTTTGCCAGTTCAATAAGATACTTGCCATACTCGGTCTTCTCAAGCCGCTGTCCCAACAGGAGCAGTTGTTCCGTTGGAATCCATCCCTGACGCCATGCTATTTCTTCGATACAGCTAACGTAGAATCCCTGACGGTTCTGAATAGTAGCCACAAAGTTGGAAGCCTCCAGCAGGCTGTCGCAATTCCCCGTATCCAGCCAGGCAAATCCACGGCCGAACAGTTCGACTTTCAATGTGCCTTCTTCCAGATAAAGACGGTTCAAATCTGTAATCTCATATTCGCCACGAGCCGAAGGACTCAGGGC
>CAKUYM010000566.1 GCA_934716785.1 uncultured Bacteroides sp.
GTGCCGCAGTTGCCTTTGTGCTGACTATCGCTACCATTGTCACATTCCTGATTCAGAAATTCGTGCTGGATGCTTTCGATTTGGGATATTTGCAGACGATTACTTTCATTCTGGTCATTGCCGCTTTGGTGCAGATGGTGGAGATTATCTTGAAGAAAGTTTCTCCAGCTTTGTATCAGGCATTGGGTGTGTTCCTGCCGTTGATTACAACAAACTGTTGTATCTTGGGTGTGGCTATCTTGGTGATTCAGAAAGATTTTGATCTGCTGACGGGTGTTGTATATGCATTCTCTACAGCTCTCGGTTTCGGACTGGCATTGGTGCTCTTTGCCGGATTGCGTGAACAGATGAGCTTAGTGAAAATTCCGAAAGGAATGCAAGGTACTCCGATTGCCTTGATTACCGCCGGTCTGCTTGCCATGGCATTCATGGGATTCTCAGGCGTGGTATAAAGACTTACAGTTGATAATTGTTTGACGAGAACCGGATTCTCCGTTGTGTGGTGACATGCAAATACGGGCTTCCGGTTCTCTTTTTATGCAAAAACTCCATCAATTCGTTATTTAATTGCCTTTTATTGAAATAAAAGACAATATATTCTTGGATTTTCATTTTATTTCCATACATTTGTAGCTCAAACAACAAAGAGCCGAAAAACTAACCATATAATAAAGAATATGAAAGAAAGAATTTTAGTAACGGGCGGAACAGGATATATAGGTTCTCATACCGTTGTAGAACTACAGAACAGTGGATATGAGGTAATCATCATTGATAATTTATCAAATTCAAATGCTGATGTCGTTGACAATATAGAAAAAGTATCCGGTATTCGTCCGGTCTTCGAAAAACTTGATTGTTTGGACTTTGCAGGACTTGATGCAGTATTTACAAAATATAAAGGAATTAAAGCCATTATTCATTTTGCAGCGAGCAAGGCAGTTGGTGAATCGGTTCAGAAACCGTTGCTTTATTACCGCAACAACTTGGTCTCTTTGATCAATCTCCTTGAATTGATGCCTAAGCACGGAGTGGAAGGAATCGTATTCTCTTCATCTTGTACAGTGTACGGCCAGCCGGATGAACTGCCGGTAACAGAAAAGGCTCCGATTAAGAAAGCTGAATCACCTTATGGAAATACAAAACAGATTAACGAAGAGATTATTCGTGATACGGTAGCTTCCGGTGCTCCGATTAATGCTATCATGTTGCGTTACTTCAATCCGATCGGTGCGCATCCTTCTGCATTGTTGGGCGAACTTCCGAATGGTGTTCCTCAGAATCTGGTTCCTTATCTGACTCAGACTGCTATCGGTATCCGTGAGAAGTTGAGCGTATTCGGAGATGATTATAATACACCCGACGGCTCTTGTATCCGCGACTTTATCAACGTTGTTGATTTGGCTAAGGCACACGTGATCGCTATCCGTCGTATCTTGGAGAAGACGCAGAAAGAAAAAGTCGAAGTGTTCAATATTGGTACAGGACGTGGCGTTTCTGTATTGGAACTGATTCATGGTTTTGAGAAAGCTACCGGTGTGAAGTTGAATTATCAGATTGTAGGACGCCGTGCCGGTGATATCGAAAAAGTTTGGGCAAATCCTGATTTTGCAAATAAGGAACTGGGTTGGAAAGCCGTAGAAACTTTGGAAGATACATTACGCTCAGCTTGGAACTGGCAGCTGAAACTTCGTGAGAGAGGTATTCAGTAAAAAAAAGGTTTTTGTTTTAATTTACATAAAAGCTTAAACAAACCAAGTAGTTGGTTTGTTTAATAGTTGCTAATCATCCTGAAGCTGCTTATGGGTATGCGAATATACATGACAGTACTTATACCTCCCCGGTATAGACAGGAGATTGCATAGTAGTTTTGTCGTGTTTTATTTTGTGTTTGTGTTGTGACGGTACTACGACGTGAGTCGTGGTACCGTTTTTAATATATTTGTCATGTAGGATTGATGATGCTATATACTTCTCAACTTACAACTTACCTTTAAAATAGAAAACGTTGTTTCCCCAATTTACTTCAGGTAATATGGCATCCGGTGCGAACAGTCCGAACACGGAAGAACCGGAGCCGCTCATGGATGCGTAGACTGCTCCTTGGTTATAAAGTTCTTGCTTGATTTCTCCGATAACGGGATGTTGCGGAAATACGCTTGCCTCAAAATCATTGATTAAAGTATCTTTCCATTCTACGACCGGGCGTCGGATTACCTCTTTGACAGGATATCGGGGATGGTGGGGGTGGATATTTGCGAAGGCTTCGCGAGTGGAAACGAAAACGTCCGGTTTCACAATTATAATCTGATAACCTTTTAGTGAAAGCTCGATTGGTGAGAATATATTCCCGATACCTTCGGCATAAATAGGCTTGTTCTTGACAAAGAAAGCGCAGTCTGCTCCCAATGTAGCGGCATATGTTTCCAACTGTTCTTCAGACAAACTCAGATGAAACTGTTCGTTGAGCAACTTCAGCATAAATGCGGCATCAGACGAGCCGCCACCCAGTCCGGCTCCCGAAGGGATATGCT
>CAKUYM010000567.1 GCA_934716785.1 uncultured Bacteroides sp.
GCAACACAGTATAAGAGAAGCGTAAGAAGAATATGTCACACCAAGCATCAAAATTTATTTTCCTACAATTAAAGTCCTCGTTTCCTACGTCGGAACTCCCGTTCCCAGGCGGGAAACTACAGTTCCCGCGTAGGGAAACGGGAGTTTCCAACCATGGATACTGGCGTCTCCCTGTAAAGACACCGGAGTGTCCATACAGAGAAACGCCAACAAGACTGTAGAGAAACGCTGGCAAAACCGTAACTTTAAATGAAAGAACCGTGGAAATGCCTTTCATATTTATCGCTAAAAATTTCATATATGAAGAAAGTTTCATTACTTTTGTATCAAACTTAAATTTGAGTGTTTGTATATGGCTGCTACAAGTATAAATAAAGATATGATTAGATTGAGGGATTTGTCTTCTGTTTTTTCTCGTAGTGCATTTACAGATGTCTTAAATTACAATGACTATTCACATTTCAATTGGTTGTCGTCAAAGTATGACACATTAAAATGCTCTACATATTTTGACCTACTCAACAAGTCATATTCTTTAATCTCAAAATATTATAGGTGTGAGTATGTGTATAAGAATGAGTTGATAAAACTCCTTCTCAAAAAATATGGCACAAGGAATTCGGTGTATTTTAGCGAATTCAGAGTAGGAAACTCTATCGCTGATATGGTGATGTTCAATGGTGAAAGTAAGGCATTTGAAATAAAAACCGAATATGACACATCTCGTAGGTTAGATAAGCAGATGGAAGACTATAAACGTTTCTTTGACAAATGCTATATAGTTGTTCCTAAGAACAGATTGGAAGAGTACTATAATATTGTTGAGCCCACAACAGGCATTATAACAATGAGTCGAGACAACGGACGTATTATTCTAAAGGAAGTCAGATCGGCAAGCCAGAACAAACACTTTGACCCTGAGGCATTAATGTCATGTCTTAGAACCGAAGAATATAAAAATATAACATTATCATTAGGAGTCTCTCTGGATGGAGTCGCAGGTTATGACATGTATACATTTTGTTACAATGTCATTTCACAAGCTGATTCGGATAAGCTAAGGAGATTTTTCTTACGTGAAGTCAAGAAGCGTAAGAACAATACCGCATTACTACGGAAATACCCTATGTCAATTAGACAAATGATGTTAAGTCTAAATTTGCCCGAAGACAAGGCGAATAAATTATTGGAACAATTGAATATTAACATAAATCAAACATAGATTATGTATTATCCATATCTTCGTGCAAAGCAATATGAGCTTAAGGCTCTAAGAGAGTTTTCTGTAGAACATAGAGAACAAAATTATATAGTCCCTATCTTAGAACCAGTAAAGCAGCAACCTAATGCGTTAAACCTTGCAATAGATGAGATGTTGGCTAATGGGTTGAAGTTTGCCCTTATCTTAAATCCTAAAGAAGGAGACTTCAAACACCCCACTGTCAATTTTGACACATGGTTTCAAAACAGAAAGTTAATGGAGAATAAGGATAGTTGGATTCCTGCATTTCTTTATTCTAAGCGCAACGCACCCGAGATATTATCAATAATTGATGAATATCAACTTGACCATGCCATGATTATTTTGCGCACTTGTATGGATATGGATGATGAAAGTGCATGGAAGATAATTAACAACCAATCCATTGGATACATTATTAATTCTTTTGGTTCTACTATATCAAGAAGATTAAGAAGCAAATTAAAGGAAACAGGAAAGCAAGTCATCAGATTAGACGATTGCTTCAAGTCAAAAGTTCGCAATGCTGACTATGCCTTTGAAGTTGACGAGCTATTTTCCGAAGAGCCCTTTTTCTATGCAGAAGAAGGCAAATTAGATGGATACTCAGATTATACGACCTTGCCATCTGAATATATAGAAGGTGGTATGTTGCCATACGCTTTAGTCATCCACCTTTCGTATAGGAAGAATGAAGAACAACTATATGTTCATCATTTTGTTTCAGACAGCAATGAAACAAATAGCGACATTCGCGGAAAATTCAGAGAAGCTGCGAAAAAAGTTGCCCCATTTTACGAAAATAAGAAACAGACAGAAGCAGTTAAAGAAATTATTGAAAAGGCAAATGACTCCGAAGGTTACCCCGGTCTTGGATATTTAAAGAAACTATCTGTAAAAAATCACTTGGAGCTAATCCTCTCATTATAAAAAATATTGCGCATGTATATATGTAAAGATTGCTTTCTTGATGAGGAATTACGTTCTGAAGTTAGTGCCAATGCCGTTATTGATGGCATATGTGCAGTATGTGGAAATGAAGGAAAGCTAATGGACTTTTCTGAATTTCATAATTTCTTTGATGCTTTGCTCTCATTATTTTCCTCAACAGACAGCAGTGACAAGACTATCGTTGACATTATTCAGGACGAATGGCACCTTTTTAAGGATGAAAAAGTCGCAAAAGTTTTATTAGCAGATGTTATTGCTGCATATGATTGTGGCTATTCAATAGATGCTTTTGTAGATTATGCAAATGACATTCAAGGTCGTATTGCAGCTTGGGAT
>CAKUYM010000568.1 GCA_934716785.1 uncultured Bacteroides sp.
GGATTGGCAATGTTTGCCCTGTCATCGCTCAATGAGGCAGAGGATACTTCAATGCCATCCAGTTGTCTGAGATCGAAGTCTGTTCTTTTAAGTATTTCTACTAAAAAGGTCGGCGTTCCGCTGGCAAACCAATAATCTCCGAAGCGTGACTTGGCAAGGGCGCTGAGTACGCTAAAAGGATTGAACATAGGAGTAAAACCTTTCATTGGAGTGAATCGATATCCGTCGTACAGGTGGGTTAGTTGTTCTACGGCTTGTTCGTAAGTCATTTCATTTTGCTCAGCCAACGCTTGCAATTCGGGGGCAAAAGTGGTCTCGATTTCTTTGCGGGTCATCCCGCAAAGAGTATTGTATTCAAGGTCGAAACTGATGTCATTCAATTGGTTGAGCGTACTGAATATTCCCATCTGTGCAAATTTGGTCACTCCGGTGATGAAGACAAATTGAAGATAAGGGTCAGCATCTTTAAGTACTGTATAGAAAGCAGTCAGTGTTTTACGGAAGTCTTCCTGCAAATCGGGATTATTAAACGTCTGAAGCATAGGTTTGTCGTACTCGTCAACAAGCACTACAACCCGTCGTCCTGTCTGTTCGTAAGCACGTCGGATGATAGTGGAAAAGCGACCGGAATATGTCATCGTTCCTTTGTTTACACCATACGTTTCCTCCCAACCTTCCAGTTGTAATTCAAGCATCTTTTCCAACCGTTCGCGACTGTCATATTTTTCGGCATTCAGACTCAGGTGCAATACAGGGTATTCAAACCAGTTCTGTTCCAACTGTTCAATGGCAAGTCCTTTAAATAGCTCTTTCTTTCCTTTGAAATAGGCTTCGAGAGTAGAAAGCAACAAACTTTTTCCGAATCGTCGGGGACGGCTGAGGAAATAAGGTTTCCCTTTCGTCACAAGATGGTAGATCAATTCTGTTTTATCTACATAAAGATATCCTTCCGAACGGAGAAATTCGAAACTCTGTATCCCAATCGGGAGCTTGCGGAACGTATTGGCTGGCGTATTCATGATAGCTTTCATTTTTAACGGAACGGTACCTTTCACAAAGGTAACGAACATTTGTCTATTATGCAACGAAAACCTATAATATTGGTAGATTGAATCAAATCTATATCAAGGTACAAAGAAGAAAAAGATCAAGAAGAAAAAAAGCAAAGGGAGAAAAATTGAGGGGGAAAAGAATAGTGACGGTATCACGGGTGGATAGCGTCACTATTCTTAAGTATGTTTTCTATTAGCCTGTTTTCTACCAGTTCCGTTTCAGTGTACGATAGCCGTAACCGATGATTACAAGGAAGCAGATAAAAGGCAGGATGAATGAAGCGTTGACAGCCGGCAGCCATCCGATTTTTCCCATGTCGATAATGCTTGCTTGCAATGGGGGAAGGACGGAACCACCGAGAATAGCCATGATAAGTCCTGCCGCTCCGAATTTGGCGTCGTCACCAAGTCCCTTCAAGGCAATGCCGTAAATGGTGGGGAACATTAAAGACATACAGGCTGAAACTGCCACGAGACAATATAATCCGTAAATATTCTGTAGGAAGATGGTACCTAATGTGAAAAGACCGCCAAAAGCAGCAAGAATCATTAGCAATTTTCCGGCATTGAGATAGCGCAGGATGAAAGTGCAGACAAAACGACTGATACAGAAAATAACCATTGCTACAATGTTATATTGTTGCGATAGTACTTCTGCACTCTTTTCATCCATACCGAATTCCGGCGACATAAACAGGCGGGTACCATATTGAATGATGAATGTCCAACACATAATCTGCACGCCTACGTAGAAAAACTGTGCAATCACTCCTTCGCGATAACGTGCTTGAGTAAAAATACGTTTCAATGTCGGGAAGAAATCTATCCGATGGTTCTGGTCTCCATTCTTCGGCATTTTGACGAAGCGAATTAAAAGTAGCATGGCTACGATGATTAATCCGATAGTGAGATAGGGGGTGATCAGGATATTTAAGTCGTACTCTTTGATGGCTTGAAATTCACTGTCGCTGAGCAGGGCACGGTCGGCAGTATCCAACGGATGCAGTTTGGCTTGAATAAACTGCATGGCTACATACATTCCAAGTAACGACCCCATTGGATTGAAAGATTGGGCGAGGTTCAGACGGCGTGTGGCAGTCTCTTCCGTACCCATGGAGAGGATATACGGGTTACAACTTGTCTCAAGGAATGAAAGTCCGCATGTCAGGATGAAGTAGGCAATCAGGAATGGGTAGTACTCGCCCGTCATTTTGGCGGGAAAGAACAAGAAAGCTCCGAAAGCGTACATTCCCAGTCCTAACAGAACGCCTGCTTTATATGAGAATTTACGGATGAATATAGCGGCGGGAAAAGCCATGGCGAAGTACCCGCCATAGAAAGCCACCTGTACCAGTGTTCCGTCAGTAGCGCTCATCCGGAAAATTTTAGAAAATGCTTTCACCATCGGATTGGTGATATCGTTCGCAAATCCCCATAATGCAAAGCAAGAGGTAATGAGGATAAAAGG
>CAKUYM010000569.1 GCA_934716785.1 uncultured Bacteroides sp.
GTTGAGGGCTTGTGCAGCAAATACTAAGCTTCATACAATTCAAATTGGAAATAAAACGAGAATTATAGAAACAGAAGCTTTTGGATGGTGTAGCAAAGTAGAAGAGTTATCGATAAATGGTATGGTATCTCATTTAGAACCGGATAGGCGTGGTAAACTTCGAGAAGGAATAGGTGTTATAGAGTTATCTAAAGAAGAAATAGAGATTGCTGAAGATGCTTTCTATAAAAGTACAATAGGTTTTTCAGAGGACAATAAAAGCTATGCAATTACTATTAAGAATCCACTGTTTTTGCCCAATGTTGGCTGGTGGCTAAATAGTGATGGAAGTATGGAAGAAGAGGAGAATTGTACTTGGGGATAATTGCTGAATTATCTGTAATCTATGGAGGAGTTTTAAGATGCGTTACTTGGTGGTAGCTCAACCGATTGAGCAATATAAACAGAAAGAAAAGTATTGTATGCCATTGGGCATAGCATATGTAAATGGTGCATTGAGAGCTGCGGGGCTAGATGTCGATGGTATCAATATGATGTTTGTGGATGGTGATCCATTTGATGCACTCTATAATAAAATTATTGAAGAAAAATTTGATGTTGTTCTTTGCGGCGGATTAAGCGCGGAGTATCCTATGCTCAAAAAAGTATTTGACATTGCGAAAAAGGCTAATCCCAATGTGATTACTATTGGTGGTGGAGGTGGATATTCTGCTAGCCCGATATTATTTTCTGAAATAACGGGTGTTGATTATGCTGTAATTGGTGAGGGCGAAATAACAGATGTTGAATTGGCGATGGCATTGGAAAATGATAGCTGTATCTGTGATATAGATGGGATTGTTTATAGAGATGTGGATGGCTATCATCAAACGAAAGATAGGCAACCTATACGTGATTTGGATGCTATTCCGTTCCCTTCATATGAAGGTTTGGCTATGGATGAATACCTCGACAATCAGCAGATTGATGGATGGTATAATTATTTTACATACTATTCTGATACACCACGTATGATGCCGATGTTGATGTCGCGCTCCTGTCCTTATATGTGTAGCTTTTGTTTTCATCCTATTGGCCGAGGGTATCGAGCGAGAGGCTTAGACAATTTCTTTGAAGAACTGGATATGTGGGTTGAAAAATACCACATTAACGGAATCGCATTGGTAGATGAGTGTTTTAGTATGAATCCTGATACTGTAATCGAATTCAGCAAGAGAATAAAGCCATATAATATTGTATGGGCTTGTCAAATGAGAGCAGAGATCTACAATAAGGAAATGATGACTGCGATGAAAGAATCCGGATGCATAGGTGCATGTTTCGGAATTGAAAGTATGTCGCAAATTGTTCTTGACAATATGCAAAAACATTTGAAACAGTCGACGATTGAAAATGCTTTGCAGGTTTCCTATGAGTGTAAAGTAGGGGCATCAGGAAATCTAATATTTGGTGCGGAAACAGAAAACTTTGATACGGTATGGGAATCCTTATTATGGGATAGGCAACATATGGAAAAGTATAAACACCAACCAATAAATACATTTACATATATACAGACATATCCTGGAAGTAGATATTATAGGCATGCAGTAGAAAAGGGGCTGATAAAAAATGAAGCTGATTTTATAAAGAGTGGGCATTGGATATTAAATATCACCTCTATGTCGGATAGAGATTACGGAATTGTTGGCGAAGTTTCTCGATTGTTGCAACACGAAACTAGAGACACTGGGAAACTGATTAACTTGTATGAGCAAGAGAATGGAAAATTAGGAGTTACTTTCACATGTCCCCATTGTGGAGATACACACACATATCATAATTTGAGTAGGCGACATTTAAAAGAACACAGAATTCGAAATCTCGGCTGTAGAACATGCAATGGAATGTCCGAATATGTTATTGATAAGGAATATTTTCCTTATGATCGATATCATACTGTGGATTGGATGTTAGGAAAAAATAGTCATTTGGGTGCATCAGAATTTTCAAAAAGATTGGTGGATGTACTTCTGGAACTGATAAATTCAAAAAGTAGGCGAATTGGTGTTTTAGGTGCAGGTTATTTGGCTGATAAACTGATTAACTCAATTGAAATTTCTGGAAATGAAAAGCTTAATATAGAATGGGTTCTTCAGAGAAAGTACGAAAACCAGATCACGGGTAATGTAAGAATTATTCGTGAAATATCAGATATTACAGAAGTGGATATGATTATTAACGCTGAAATGGTGCATCCAGTGTGGGCTAAAGAGGTGAAACAAACATTTCAAAATATAGAGATGTGTGATCTCGAAGAAATAATCAGATGTGCGGAGAATTGTCGATGATGAATTTGAGAAGTGATAAACAGATTATAATAGGGCATTATCCAATACGTAATGATTATATTGTTTGGAACTATGTTGATAAATCAGAAGATGCAAGCACTGCTTATTTTTTATCAAATGAGGGTATTGCGGTTAAACCATTTATGAAATTAGCGAATGGACAAGAT
>CAKUYM010000570.1 GCA_934716785.1 uncultured Bacteroides sp.
GATCTGAGGATATGGCGCATATCGCTAAATTTTACACTTTGAAATCTGCGAGTTGAACTTGCGAAACTTAAATAAATTATAAACGATGAAATACTTATTAGTAGTAGCACATCCCGATGACGAAGTTCTCGGGGCAGGTGCATCCATGTGGAGATGGGCGCATGATGGAAATACGGTTGATGTGGCAATAATGTGTACGGAGGCAAAGGCTCGTGCATTCCGGCCTGAAGACAAGGAACTGGATGATGACTTGAATGCATCCGCAGATTTCTTGGGAGTACACAAAAAATATGAAGCTACTTTTCCGAATATCGAGATGAATACTGTGCCACATTTGCAGTTGGTACAATTTATTGAGAAAGCGATCCGTGAAAGTGAACCTGATATTATTATCACTCATCATCCGGCAGATACCAACAATGATCATCTGCAGACTTCAATGGCTTGTCAGGAAGCTGTCCGTTTGTTCCAGCGTCAGCCAAGTGTGAAGCCGGTGAAGGAGTTTTGGTATATGGAAGTTCCGTCATGTAGTGAATGGGCTATCAATGATGCAATGAATTTGTTCCGTCCTAATTGTTATGTTGAAGTGGGTAGGGAAGGTGTGGAAGCCAAGTGTAAGGCATTGTCAATGTACCGTGGTGTTATGCGTCCTTATCCTCATCCTCGTAGCAATGAATATATCTCAGGGTTGGCGGCAATGCGAGGCAGTCAATGGGGATGTAACTTTGCAGAGGCGTTTCAGATAGTATTAAGGCGCTATTGATATCATGTTTATGAGATATCTAAGATGTTTATGGGTATTTTGTATTTATCTCTTTATTCCAAGGAGAGCAAAGCGAATGCCTAATAATTGATTATCTGAGTATGGAAATAAATAAGAATTTGCTTGATTCCCTCTTTGCACAAGCTAAAGAGAATCCACGCTTGCGCCAGAACTTCGATTTGCGTACATCTTCGAGCGATACCAGCCAGCGGATGCTCAATGCCTTACTGCCGGGTACGGTGGTGCCTATTCATCGGCATGAGGATACTACCGAAACGGTGATCTGCCTATGTGGTAAATTGGACGAGGTGATTTATGAGGAGGTTGTTTCGTATGAAGGTACTTTGCCGGAAGTATTGCCGCAAGGCATGGATGCACAAGAGGTGATACATAAAATGGAATATCGAGAAGTGCAGCGCATCCATCTTTGTCCAGCTCAAGGACAATACGGTTGTCAGGTGCCGAAAGGAGCATGGCATACGGTGGAGGTGATCGAGCCTTCGGTGATATTCGAGGCAAAGGATGGTGCATATAAATGATGATAACTCATCATGGAGCAGTTTTGCATCATGAAATCAGAAGAGAAGTCCATACAAGCATAATAAAAATGGAAAACAGTGATGAAAAATGAAGATCTATTAGACCTCTCTATATCAAATCGGGAGCAAGAGTTTGTAAATAAGGCTTTGGATTTAGAATTAGATGTAACTATTGACATTTTTGAAATGTTATCAGATATTCCATGCATTGGGTCGCTATTAAAACTTGGCATGGTAGGTAGCAAATATATGGAGCTCCAGTTCATCAAGAAGGTTGCTAAATTTCTGAGGGCAGATATCGAGATCTCTCAAAAGGAAAAACTTGAATTCTTGGATAAGCTATCAGCTAAAAAACGAAAAAGGATGGTGGATTATATTCTACAATACATTTTGCGTGCGGAGGATGATGAAAAAGCTGACTTAATGGGTTATATATATAAGGCTTGCGTCTTAGGCCAAATAGATTATGATATGTTCCTCCGTTTGTGTTCTATAGTTGATCATGCCTTTCTTTATGATTTGCGTATGTTACCTATGTATGTAAATAGGAATGAAGAATATACAATAGCTGCAAATAATTTTATAAATCTTGGACTAATTGATAATTCTGTTAGTGGTATGTTGGTAAATGTTCCTTCTTATAAACTTAATGGTATTGGACTTAAACTGCATGATATATTAGAAAAGAATAAGTGGTTCATTTCTGATAGTGAATAGCATGTTGTGATTAAAGTTAGGAGAAAGCTTACAAGGAGATAAGCAAATGATTGAGAAAGAAACATAAAAAAGAGATGTAGGGACCGGAATCCGTGAACAATCATGAGTTTCCTGCATTATAATACAGGCTGGGAAAAGTACAGCGGTATATTCCCAGCTTTATCCCTCATATCAGCATGAAATGCTGGTATGTATTTGTATGTAAGATATATCAACAGTCTGTGAAGATAGTTGGTATATTTTTTTATATGTGGGTAGCTAATCCGTATCTTAAATAGCTACTTCTTATCTATATCAATTTGCGTGATTTCATGAATGTCAACCCTTATGCATTTTGCTGCACTGTCATCAAACAGCACATAATTACGACCTCCTTTATGTAGTGAACTTTCAAAACTTATTCCATCAGCACCAACAATCTGCTTACAATATTCACATATAAGTTGAGTCGGGATATATTCTAATTCAGAGTCATAC
>CAKUYM010000571.1 GCA_934716785.1 uncultured Bacteroides sp.
CACTAAAATTTGCCTTATTACGAAGTAGTTTCTTCATCGCCCAGTCAAAACGGATCACTTGATTATTGTCATTCATCTTTCTATCTAATTTATTGATTTTTTCAAAGATACGGATTTACTTCATACAAACAATGAATAACACAGCATATTAGTGCGCCAAACATATTTATTAACTAAACGACATCATTTCTTCCATATAACATCGTCCCTTCCATAAATCAGCAGCATGATGCTTGGCAATACCAACAGCAGCAAAGGCAGCCCGACAACAAATCCACCTATGACAGCCACCGCCAACGGCTGCTGCATCTGTGCACCGAGCCCGATACCAAGCGCCAGCGGCATAAGAGCAAGCACGGCACCGATGGCCGTCATCAGTTTGGGACGGATGCGCAGGGCTATGGCATAATCCACCGCTTCGGACACACCCCCACCCGCGCGTCGGTTCATCCGGAACTGCCATACGGTGAAGATCGCATTCTCGGCAATGATACCCACCACCATGATAATGCCCGTGTAACTGCTCACATTGAGCGGCCCCCCCGTCAGCCACAGCGCAGCCAGGCAACCGCAGATGCCCCATACGGAGATGAAAAGCACGGCAAGCGATATCCGCCATTCCCGGAAAAGAAACATCAGCACGGAGAATACCAGCAGCACGGCAAGCGATAGAATCATCATCAGTTCATGAAACGATTGCTGCTGTTCGGAATAGGCACCGCCGTAAGAGAAGCTATACCCCGCCGGCAGGTGAAGCTGCTTGTCGAGAGCCGACTGCAAGTCGCTTATCGCACCACCCAAATCCCGGTTCTCCAGCCGGGCGGTAAGGGTGATGTTACTCTTCAGGTCCTCGCGCCGCTGCTCTATCTCCCCCGGAATGACCCGGACGCTACAGAAAAAACGGAGCGGACGGGTGCTACCGTCAGGAAGAAATATAGGCTGTTGCTCCAACCATTCGGGAGAGTTATCCTTAAAGTCCGTGAAACGAAGCAGGATGCGACGCATCTGTTCGCCGTCCTGCACGGAACCTATCTGCAACCCGCCCGTCATTGCCGCCTGCGCGGGATTGGGCTCTATCACGTTGGCGGGCTGACAAAGAGGCACGCCACCCGTATGCGCTGTGAGCTGCTCCTGAAAATCGGTCAGCGAAATGCCGAACTGCGAGAGGCGCTCCTGGTCGGGAGTGAACACCAATGACGCTCCGGCGGGAATCAGCCCGTTGTCGATATCCACGATACCAGGCACGCTCTCCATCACCTTCTCCGCCTTTGCCGCCATCTTCTGCAATGTCTCATAATCATTCCCGAATATCTTCACCTCGATAGGCTGCGCGGTACTCATCAAGTCTCCCAAGAGATCGGAAATCCGCTGCCCGAAGCCAACAGTCATCAAGGGAACAGCCTGTGAAATCTGCCGCCGCAGGTCACTGATGACTTCCGGAGTACTCGTTTTCCGATCCGTTTTCAGTTGGATAAGATAATCGCCGAAATTGCTCGGCCGCGTCTTGAAGGACATGCCGAGAGCCGTGCGGCGAGAGTAAGTCTGCACATCGGAATGCGCCATGATGATACGCTCCATCTGCCGGCATAGGCGGTCGGTCTCCTCAATATCGGTCCCCGCAGGAGAATGATAATCGAGCACGATAGTCCCCTCGTCCAAGTCGGGCAGGAAACCCGAAGAGAGCCGAGAAGAGGCATACCATCCGCCTATGCCCAAGAGCAGGACGAATCCGGCGGCAATCAGCGGCTTGCGGTAAACCACAGTCAGGAAATGCACCTTCCTGATGGAGTTCTCTTCGAGCGTCTTCACATCCAGGTCCTTCGGGCGCAACTGCTTCTTATACCCTATGACGAGGTGCAGCACGGGCAACAACAGCCACGTGACGAGAAACGAAGCAACGAGTGTAAGCTGCATCGTGTCAGACAATTCCTTGAAGAAGCTGCCCGCCAGCCCGCTCATCAGTCTGAACGGAAAGTGGATGACAATTGTCGAGAGCGAGGAAGCCACCATCGCCGGAAAAAGACTGCGGATGGCATGGCGCACCACCGTAAAGCGGTCTGTGCCGGGACGCTCCTCATGCTCCCGGTAGATCTGCTCGATGACGACAATCGCATCGTCGATAATCAGCCCCACCGAAGCCGCCATCGCACCGAGCGACATGA
Organism: uncultured Bacteroides sp.; assembly: GCA_934716785.1. GTDB lineage: Bacteria > Bacteroidota > Bacteroidia > Bacteroidales > Bacteroidaceae > Bacteroides. The sequence goes on from CAKUYM010000571.1 coordinate 2,163, forward strand.
CATTGATGGTAATCCCCGCCAGATAACAGAGCAGAATGCTGAAAGCCACCGTGACGGGGATGGTCAGCATCACCACCAAGCTCGACCGCCACGAACGGAGGAACAGCACCATCACGATGATGGCGAGAAACAACCCTTCATAAATAGTCTTGAGCACGCTGTGGATGCTGTCGCCCACGAAAGCACTCTGATTATAATAAGGCTTCAGCTCATATCCCGCCGGGAGCTGTCTCCTTATCTCATCCGCCTTACTCTCCACCTGCTTTGCGAAATCTATCAGATTCACGCCCGGCTGCTTCACCAAATCCACAAGTACGGCATCGTTACCG
>CAKUYM010000572.1 GCA_934716785.1 uncultured Bacteroides sp.
TTTAAGAAGAACCTTCCCACTCCTGATTTTTTCAATATACGTTTTTCGTTCAAGGATTCACTGAAAAGCCTAAAGCCGCAATTTTTGCCCACCAGCGTAGTCAATCCGATTCAGATGAACCTTGTTTTCGTTGATTTGTATGCACGTGCCACAGCTGCTTGCAAAGGAGACTTTGATAAACTTTTCGTTCCTTTCCGCTGTATCGCGTCCGATGTATACAACAAGAAACAGTTGATAATGAAAGAGGGAGATTTAGGAGATGCCGTCAGAGCTTCGATGAGTTTCCCGTTCATGTTCAAGCCTATCGAAATAAATAATGTATTGGCCTATGATGGAGGTATCTATAATAATTTCCCCACAGATGTCATGAAAGAAGACTTCCATCCGGACATTATTATAGGAAGTGTGGTGTCGACCAACCCCACCAAGCCCAAAGAAGATGACCTTATGAGTCAAATCGAGAATATGGTGATGCAGAAGACCGATTATTCCATTCCTGACTCAGTAGGAATCCTGATGACATTCAAATACGACAACGTCAATCTGATGGATTTCCAACGTATCGACGAATTGCATGACATAGGATATAATCGGACTATCAGCATGATGGACTCTATTAAAAGCCGTATCCGTCGGCGTGTAAATTTTGACAATATACGCTTAAGAAGAATGGTGTATCGCAGTAATTTTCCGGAACTGCGCTTCAAGAATATCATCATCGATGGAGCCAACCCCCAACAGCAAGCCTATATTAAAAAAGAATTTCATAAATCAGCCAACAAAGAATTCACTTATGAAGACTTAAAACAGGGCTATTTCAGACTACTTTCAGACAAAATGATTTCTGAAATCATCCCTCATGCGATTTACAACTCCACAGATGACACGTATGACCTGCACCTGAAAGTCAAATTAGAAAACAACTTCGCTGTAAGATTGGGCGGCAATATCTCTACAGCCAATTCCAACCAGATTTATCTGGGGCTGAGCTACCAGGACTTAAACTATTATGCCAAAGAGTTTGTCCTCGACGGGCAACTTGGAAAAGTGTACAACAATGTCCAGTTCATGGCAAAGATAGACTTTGCCACAGCCATTCCTACCTCTTATCGTCTTATAGGTTCGATCAGCACATTCGATTATTTCAAAAAAGACAAACTCTTTTCAAGAAATAACAAACCCGCCTTTAATCAAAAAGACGAACGGTTCCTGAAATTACAGGTCGCACTACCTTTTCTTTCGAGCAAGAGAGCCGAATTTGGAGTAGGAATTGCTAAAATAGAAGATAAATATTTCCAGAAAAGCGTCATAGACTTTGGAAATGACAAATTTGACAAAAGTCGTTATGATCTATTCGGTGGTTCGATTAGTTTTAACGGCAGCACGCTTAACGCCCGGCAGTATCCCACACGCGGTTATAGAGAAGCGCTTGTCGCACAAGTTTTCGTAGGAAGAGAACGATTCTATCCGGGCGAAGGAGCTATTGGAAACAACAATAAAGAACACCATTCTTGGCTGCAATTGTCCTATATGAAAGAGAAATATCACAATATGAGTGAGCATTGGATATTAGGCTGGTATCTAAAAGCATTATACGCCTCCAAGAACTTCTCGGAAAACTATACAGCAACAATGATGCAGGCCGGAGAGTTTTCTCCCACACTGCATAGCAAGATGACTTATAATGAAGCCTTCCGTGCCAACCAGTTTGTCAGTGCCGGAATCCGGCCAGTGTATCGCCTGAACCAAATGTTACACCTGCGGGGAGAATTTTATGGTTTTATGCCCATTTATCCGATCGAAAAGAACTCTTTGAATAAAGCATACTATGGAAAAGTCTTTTCCAAATTCGAATATTTGGGAGAAATCTCTGTTGTATGCCAATTACCGTTCGGAGACATCTCAGCGTATGTAAATCATTATAGCTCACCGAAAAGAGAGTGGAATGTCGGATTAAGCATCGGTTGGCAACTATTCAATTATCGGTTCATTGAATGATTTTTCAAGAAAAAAAATACTGAAATGCTTGCTAATTCGGGAAAAGTCCGTATCTTTGCACCCGTTAAAACAAAACAATGGTCGCGTAGCTCAACTGAATAGAGTAGCTGACTACGGATCAGCCGGTTACAGGTTTGAATCCTGTCGCGATCACTCTCTCACTGTTAAACATTATGATTGGCCGCGTAGCTCAACTGAATAGAGTAGCTGACTACGGATCAGCCGGTTACAGGTTTGAATCCTGTCGCGGTCACTGAAAAATATAATTGGGTCGCGTAGCTCAACTGAATAGAGTAGCTGACTACGGATCAGCCGGTTACAGGTTTGAATCCTGTCGCGATCACAGAGTCCTCTGCATTTGATGCAGAGGATTTTTTTGTTTTATTTCGAAGAAATTAAGGCTCAGTTTGAAAATATTGGCTCAGTTGTAATTCTTGGGGGATAACATTTGTTAATTCCCCCTTTATGCATATATCTTAGCTAACCTATAC
>CAKUYM010000573.1 GCA_934716785.1 uncultured Bacteroides sp.
GCCAGGAAGAGTACTACGAATACACCTGCTACCGCCGGGATGGAAAGATTTCGGTGCGCAGAATAGATGACAATACACTGGAACTCACCATAGAAGCAAACAGTGGCAGTACATTCTGCTACCCGTCTGTCACTGTCAATCTATACGGCATCGAAACGAAAGATATTGTTTCCATTGATACAGATGAGAATATCACCGGATTCTCTTATGCTGATTTCAAAGAGAAAGGGTGTGTCATGATGAATATCGACAGCCGGAAATATCTGACGGAGCATGCTGAGAACTTCGTGAAACGATATGAAGCGAATCCGGCTGTAAAAGCAAACAAGGATGATGCGCTATACTTTGTAAGTATGCTGAAAGAATCGGACAAAAAGAGCGAACTATTAAAACGAATCAAATAAAGGATCAGATAAAAAATCAAAAAAAAGAATCGATAAATAAAGATAAGTAAGAACAAATAAAGATATAAAGATATGAATGATACCCTTACACTCTGGCTCGAAGTAATTTTCTGGATTGCCCTGTTTATCGTGTTCTACACCTACTTAGGCTACGGAATCTTGCTTTACATTCTTGTCAAGCTGAAGGAGCTTTTCGTGAAACCGGCGAAGCATCCGTTGCCTGCGGCGGATGAGGAACTGCCGGAAGTGACACTATTCATCACAGCTTTCAATGAAGAAGATGTGGTGGACGAGAAGATGGAAAACAGTCTCAACTTAGATTATCCGGCAGACAAGCTGCACATCGTCTGGGTGACGGACGGCAGTGATGACGGAACGAACGAACGCTTGCAGACACATTGGGCAGGAAAGGCAACGGTGTACTTCCAACCGTTACGTCAAGGAAAAACGGCAGCGATGACACGCGGAATGACGCTTGTAGACACACCACTCGTAGTATTCACGGATGCCAATACGATGGTGAACCGAGAAGCGATACGGGAAATTGTGCATGCCTTCCAAAATCCGAAGGTAGGCTGCGTGGCAGGCGAAAAGCGGATTGCCGTGCAGACGAAAGACGGAGCGGCTGCCGGTGGCGAAGGAATTTACTGGAAGTACGAGTCAACCCTAAAATCACTGGACGCACGGCTATACTCAGCTGTGGGGGCTGCGGGAGAGCTGTTTGCCATACGCCGGGAACTGTTCGAAGCAATGGAACCGGATACCCTGCTTGATGATTTTATCCTTTCGCTGAGGATTACGATGAAAGGATATATCATCGCTTACTGCACCAATGCTTATGCCATCGAAAGCGGATCAGCGGATATGCACGAAGAAGAGAAAAGAAAAGTACGCATTGCAGCGGGCGGGTTACAATCGATATGGCGGTTGCGGGCATTGCTGAATCCTTTCCGCTACGGAGTGCTGAGCTTTCAATATACATCACACAGAGTGTTGCGGTGGTCGGTCACACCATTTCTCCTGTTTGCCTTGCTGCCGCTCAATGTAGCGATTCTATTGGCAGGCGGCTCACCTGTGTTCTATGGTATCCTGCTCGTTTTACAGGTTATCTTCTACGGATTGGGCTATTGGGGCTATTACCTGTCTACCAAGCAGATAAAGAACAAAATACTTTTCATTCCTTACTATTTTCTTTTTATGAATGTAAACGTATTAAAAGGAATACGTTATCTGCAAAAGAAGAAAGGAAGCGGTGCTTGGGAAAAGGCAAAACGGGCCGAGAAGTAAAAAAACAATTTATTGAATCTTTTGTTATCCTTAAAAATAAGAGACATGACAGTCTCAATCATCTAAAAAGAAAACGGACATGGACAGGGCATTACATGATGCAAATAATGCACAGAGAATATTGAAGTTGACAGCGGACACAATGCTGCTGGTCGACCTGGACGGTGTCTGCATAGACATCACTTCATACCGCAACACAACATGGTTCCTGCAAGAAGATATACTTTTGGGAAAGAACATCTTCGTGCTTCAGCCGGAATATACACGTTAGAATCTGTTTCCTGTCTTCCGAAAGGTGCTAGAAGAGCAAAGAAGTATCAGCAAGAATTTCAAGTTGCCGCTGAAGGATGAGACCTACTATTTCAAATGTATCATGCATCCTTATGACGACATGGTGCTTTGCCAATATCGGGACATCACGCAGAGAAGTAACGTAAAACGAAAGTTGGAACAGACCAACCGTACGCTGCGTGAGATTCAGAAGGTAGCCCAAATCGGACAGTGGACATACAACACGAAGGAGCGAGTATTCCATTATCTGGGCCATATGAATATTCTGAACAAAGAAGGTATGCAGCACATCCCGTTTGACGACTCTTTGCAACTGATTGTGAAAGAAGACCGCCCCTCTTTTCTGGAGTGGTGGGACAAGAATCTGAAAGAGTTCTCCACAGAAAACATCAGCTACCGTATCCTCCTGAATGGAAAAATATTTTATATAATTCACTAATAGGACCTGATGCTCCAAGCATATATTTATATAGTAAAGAAA
>CAKUYM010000574.1 GCA_934716785.1 uncultured Bacteroides sp.
GAATCTAACAGCTACGTCATCATAAGCAAAATAAGCGGGTTGGCTGAAGCCATATCCGTTATCATTGCTTCCGGTGACATTAAAGTCAATTTTGATCACTTTGCCCAATGCGGACAAATCCCATTTGGTCCATTCAAAGATATTACCGTTGCTTCCAACGAGATAGAACTCAGGACGTACAGCCACTTCGTTGCCATCTTTGTCATAGCCGATAGCGACCAATTTTATCCAATCATCCTTTCCGGCGGGTGCGGTCAGGCTGTTGCCATTGATTACACAATTGGCAAGATAAGTAGTCATTGTCACATACATATGGTCAACTGTACGGGCTATTCCATCACTAAAATAGATATAGGGTAATGGACCGTTAGCATATCCTGAATTATCAGCATAACCATAATGTATGCAGAAATTCTTGGAACCGTTGTGCCCGCCAAAGCCGGTCTTTTCATCCTGATAATAAACGGCCAGTTGGTGTTGAGGGTCTCCATGAGCAAGGTCCATGTCCCAATAATTAGAAATTGCGTGTCCGCCACCCCAGAATTGGTAATCGCCCCATCCATTGGGAAGTTTGGAAGCCAAGAATGTATTGTTTTCATCATTCCAATTATAGAGTTGACTATTCTTTGGATAAAGTAGTGAACCACCATATTGTTGGCTGTCAATTAATGATGACCAATTCTTTTCTCCTACCATGTTGGCATTACCTTTATAGTCGGCATCTTCAAAAGTCAAATAGCGTACTTCATGCACTGCTCTCAACTGCATCTTTATTACCTTACCGAAAGCTGCGGATGGAGTAACAAGTATTTTAAGTTCACCCTCTTTAATTTCATCACCTGAAACTGACGGAGCGGTGATCTTCAAATCTTTGTCATTAAGAACAGCGCTCCATCCTTGCGGAATAGCAATTAGTGTTGCATCATCTATATTGTCTACTGTAAGAAGGTATGTTTTGGTTTCACCTGATGCGAACAGAGTATTGTCTATATTAGCGATATCAAATGTATACGTTTTTCCTTTAGGCAATGTGAATGACGTTCCATCAGCAAGAGTAACTACAACCCCGTTGTCCTTGACTACTACCGATTTGAAGAAAGAATCCCCGTCTTGTCCTTCCGCTTTCACAGGTTTGCCGTCTGTCCCATTGATGCGTTGGGCTCCTTCACCTGTATCAACAGTCCAATAACCTTCGCTGTCAACTCCCATGACCGGCGTTGCCCCCGATACTCTCAATTTGTGCTCTGCATCCGGTAGCCATTCTGTAGTGCCATTGGCCGTGATAGTCCAATAATATACTCCATCTTCATCAGCCTTCACTCCAATCACAGGAGCATTTGCACCATCTGTTCCATTTGTACCGTTTTTGATAGATACTTTGCTTCCGTCACTGAAAGTCAGCGTGTAGCCTTCCGCGGTCTGTTCTGTATCCGTGATTACTTTCCCTTGATTTAATGCATCTACCAAACTCTGCAGGGTCGTAATATCAGTGTTCATATTCTTGACTGTAGCCTCTAATGTTTCTACGCGCCCGTCAAGATCATTGACCTTATCCCAAAGATCATCGTCGTTGTAGCAACTGCATACCGTAATGACAGTGAGCAGCAAAAATAGAATCTTCTTCATTGCTTTTGTTTTTTAGTTATTAATAAAATGTGAATTATTGAATCTCTTTCAGTCTCTTATCAGTGAAGGCAATGTGTGCCGGAATGTCTCCTGTGGTAACAGACCATTTCTTTTTCCCGTCACGGGAGAAACAGTACAAGGTGCCTGGAGTCACATAATCTTTGGCATCGGTAACGAAGAACTCGCCCGTTTCCGGATTGATTGCTATGCCATAAGGTATCTTGATGGATTTTTCTGTGCCGTCTGTAATGAAATTGCGTGTATCTACTTTCTTTGTTTTTGTATTATAAATGGCATAAGAAACTGTCCAACTCTTGGTGTAATAACTCCATTCGGTACTATATACATACAGTGAATCTTTGCATATAGCCATCTCCGTATTGGGAAGAAGCGGCAGCTCATCGGTCACTTTATCCGTATTGGAATCTATGACAAATGTTTCGGAATAAGTGTCATAGTAATCTCCCCGGGATGATACATAAATATTGCCATATTGGTCTAATTCCATTCTATGCAAGTTGATTCCCACATCGATAGTATTGATGACTTTGAACGTGTTCAAGTCGATGACGGATACGGTGCGGTCGTAATTGGGAACACGATACCCGCCGGAATTGGCCACATAGAGCTTATTGCCTACAATCACCATCTCTTCGGGTTGATAACCGACAACACAGGTATCCTTGACAGTCAGTGTGGCAGTGTCAACGCGCGCCACATATCCCAATCTGGCATTGGGATCTATCTTGACAGGACCGGCATACGAACTGACATACGCATACTTGTCTTTAAATACGATATAGCGGCAATTGGGTATGGAGATTTGTGTAATG
>CAKUYM010000575.1 GCA_934716785.1 uncultured Bacteroides sp.
GTATATCTGATAGTTTTCTTTTCCATTCCAATGAACGAATAAGTCAGTATCAGTCCTTCCTGTGCCGGGATATTAAAGGTATAATGTCCGTCCATTCCGGCAATAGCTCCCTGCTTTGATCCTCGGATATTGACAGTTGCTCCCGGAAGGGCCTCACCGCTTGCATCGCGTATCCAACCACTAATCGTGATCTTATCGGCTTTTCTTTTCTTGATAACAATAGCGTTGCCTGAGATTTCGTAAGTAAGATTTGTCCCTTCTAGGCATTCATCCAGAATTTCAGTAATCGTTTTGTCCTTTGCTTTTACACTTATATCGGTAACGTTGGCTATATCTTCAGTTGCATACATAAAGATAAATTTCGTTTGGTTTTGCAGATACCAAAGTGCCGATTCTAAAGTTTCTCCCCTAAGATCTACCGAGATTCTCGGATTGTCTTGTGCTTGAATCATAAGTGAAGATAGAGCGAATACGCATAAAAAGCAGAACTTGATGACGTTTCTGCTTGTACGCGGTATCCGTCTGAATAAGGAATGTACTCGTCTTTTCATAAACGTTAGTTATATTATGTATTAGTAATTATTTATAAGAGATATGCAGAACGCCTTCTCTTCGTTGTTTTATATCTACCAAGTTCAATTCTTTTATCATGTCAATGATGGGATTCATATTTGCATATCTATTAAGATAAGCTCCGATTTTCACCTGCTTGACTGCATCATCTTCGAATGTGTACTTGAATCCATACCACTTGGAAAGATATGACATGACATTTTCGAGAGGAACATTTTTGAAGATGAATGAACCGGATTCCCAAGAGGTGTATAATTCGGTATTTACATTAGTGACAATGCTTTTTCCTGTTTTTTTATCAAAAGTGAAATGTTGGTTGGGGATTAATTCGAAACTTTTAGTTCCGCTTTTGATTTTTATTCCTCCGCTGACAAGAGTGGTGCTTTCGACCATCTCATCCGGATAAGCTCTGACATTGAACTTTGTTCCTGTTACTCTGATAGAGGCATGAGGGGTTTGTACGATAAATGGATGTTCACTATCCGGAGCAACATCGAAATAAGCTTCTCCTTTAACTTGAACAATGCGCTCTTTGCTGCTGAAGCATACAGGGTATGTCAGTTGGGATTCGGCGTTTAGATGTACTTTTGTCCCATCTGACAAAGTTATGCGGCATTCCATTCCATGCTGGGTATTTAGTGTATTCTTGATTTCTTGTATTTGAGACTTATTGTCAGACATTTGATAATTGATGCCTTTGGAATCTATGATGAACGTTTCGGCAGCACCTTCCGGTAGAGCACCTTCCGGAATTCTGAGGGTGCTACCGTTACTTAATGTAATTTCTCCACCATGCACACCGGGCATAATTTCACTGATAGGCTCCTCAGACATCCAATTATATATAGGGTAGAAAGCCGGTATTATAAGCAGTAGGATAAGAACTGCATATTTCAGGCTCCTCTTCCATAGAGATATAACAGGGGCATTCTTTCCGTTTAATAACGGATATATTTTGTCCCATGCTTTCTGTGAAGAGAAACTCTTTATCAATTGTGAGTGCTCTTCATATATTTCTTGATTTAAAATATGGTTGGCTATCTTTTGGTGTTCCGGGCTTTCATCAATCCATTTCTGATAGCTTTCATCTTCATCCGATGTTGATGAATGAGTAAATATGGAAGCCAATACTTTGGCAATCTTAAGTTTTTCTTTGAATGAACTCATCGTTTTTTCAATTAGTTTTTAATATAGAACAATTCAAATGAAAAAACGGGGTAATCAAAAAGTTACTTTATTTACATAAAAATAGAAATAAGATGTAGTTTATATCTTTAAGGCTTTCTCGAAGTTTGCGGTAGGCAATTTTCTTTAACGTATGGACAGTCCCCTCTGAAATTTGCAATTTGTCAGCTATTTCATGGTTCTTTAGCCCTTTCATAGAATATAGGATAATATTTCTCATTTGTAAAGGCAGTTCTTCTACCGCTTTGCGAACTATCCGGAATGTCTCTTGTTCGATAATTTCGGCTTCAAATCCGTTGTCAAATTCTTCTTGGCCGGTAAAATAGAGTGCATTGCAATCTATTTGCTCATGTTTGAGGTAATTCAAACATTTATTTCGGGTGACGGTGTAAAGGAAACTTTTTACTTTTAGAATGTCATTGAAATCTTCCTTCCGTTCCCAATATGCCAATAAGGTCTCTTGGACAATATCTTTGCATACCTCCTTGTCTTCAACATAGTGAAATGAAAAAACACAGAGGATAGGGTAGTAAACGTCAAATAGCTTTTTGAAAGCTTGCTTGTTACCATGTTTAATGTCTGCAACTATATCTTTATCCAATCTTACTTATTTTCTTCAACTTCTCTTCTTCGATAATTTTGATTTTTCTTCCGTCGATGGTAATCAGTCGTTCTGTGGCGAATTGAGACAACGTACGGAT
>CAKUYM010000576.1 GCA_934716785.1 uncultured Bacteroides sp.
ATCAACAGAGTAGGACCATAGCAACGAGCCATCAGATAGTGATAATAGGCAATCAAGAATTTAATCTGCGCTTTATAATCCACTTTCAAGTCGCTTCTCAAGTCAGACACTTTATCTACTCTGTCAAGCAACATATAGCATTGGCGGATTCCTTGAAAGAAAGTATCCCAATAAGAGATTACAGGAGTTGCTGCCGAGTAGTTTCCTTTTGGAAAACCGGCAAACGTTTCATGTTCAAATGCAGTAATCACCTCATCACCGGTCATTTGGTCTAAGCTCGATTGTGATATGTTGCACTGCGGCAAATATCCGTAACAGGAATAGAGATAATCTCTCACCGCATCTTTGTCGGCATAAGTATCTTCATCGGTAGTCGTTTCATCCGGCACAATGTCCAGATAGTTGCAGGAACTGTATCCGACTAACGCGACCAACAAGAATAGAAATCTATATATTTTTTTCATAATCACTGAATAATTATATGTTTATTTGAATGTAACTTGAATACCTAAGTTGAAAGTTCTCTGAGTAGGATAAAACATACCCTTACCGCCCCCCATTTCAGGATCCCATAAGTCAAACGGAGAGAATGCCAGCAAGTTGGTTCCGCTCATGTAGATTCTTCCCCACTTAAAGCGATACCCCACTTCCGCATTCTTCAATTTTAGGAAGGCAGCATTTCTCAGCCAATAAGTAGAAGATTGCATATTATTGTTATTATTATACTTGGTCAAACGAGGATATTGTGCATTCGGATTCTGATTTTCCTTGCTCCAATAATCTTCAGCAATCCACTCCAATACGTTGTTCTTACTTTGAGTACCAAAAGGTTCAAAGCCGCTCATCATCAATGACACATTGGCCTGCCCTTGGAAGAATACAGAGAAGTCCCACTTTTTCCAACTGATAGACGGACCAAAACCGTAAATAATCTCAGGAACAGTAGGATGTCCGATGGCAACCCTGTCGTCAGCATCTATCTGTCCGTCATAGTTTCCGCTTGCATCCGGTTGGTCTACATACTTCACGTCACCTGCGGCTATCGTGATATTGCCCAATGTCGAAGTCGGACTATTTGCTATATCAGCATCGTCAATATACAGTCCGTCGGCCACGTATCCCCATATCGTATTCAGAGGTTTTCCAACTGCGGACAAAGCCGGACGTATATCGGCAGCCTCGTCAGTCTCCATCACCCGGTTTCTGGCAAACGTAAAGGTTCCTTTAAATTGAATGGACAGGTCCTTGTTTATCTGCTTGCCATAATCAACCGCCAAATCAACACCCCAGTTCTTCACTTTGGCAAAGTTTCCATAGATTACCGTATTTGCAGCTCCCAAGTAATTGGGTATAGAGCCCTTGGTGGTAAGAATATTGCTTCTGATTTCCCGAAATGCATCAACTGTCAGGCTCAGTGAATTGAAAAACTGAAGATCTGCTCCCACATTCAGCTTATGCCCCACTTCCCACGTCATGTCTTCGTTCTCAAATCTTGAGAATGTAGGTCCGTTATGCGACTCTTTATAATTGCCGTAGCCGGTCTGATAGCTGGGAGAAGCATTCAAAGAAGTAATACCCATATATAAGAAACGAGTGTAAGGCACTTGGTCGTTACCTACCAATCCATAAGAACCGCGAATCTTGAAGTTGGATACTATATCTTTGATCGGTTCCCAGAATTTTTCCTGACTGATGTTCCAGCCTAATGACACAGACGGGAAGAAGCCGAAACGATGCCCTTTCGCAAAGTTCTCCGAACCATTGTACCCCGCATTGAATTCAAACATATAACGATTGAGATAATCGTAAGCGGCACGCACGGCAACACCCATTCTGCGCTTGGGCAAAGAGCCTAACAAATCACGGTTAAAATTAGAGTTGAACTCATCTTGATTGTACAGTAACATACCACTGACATGATGATCGCCAAATGCACGGTCATAATTGAAGTAACCTTGAATATAAAAGCGTCTGTCACCATCTATGCCAAAATAAGAGTCCAATGTATGGTTCGTGGCGTCTCCAATCGGATTCACCGTATAATCATAAGTTCCGTCTTCATTTTGAGCATAATCAGTCAACTGGTAGGTATTGTAACCTTGCAAACGCATCTTGGAGTTATAGCTCCAATTCTTAAACGATACCAATGCCTTAAAACTCAATCCTTTTGTGATGAAATCCAGTTTCTGGTCGAAGTCCAAATTAGCAACAACCGTACTTTCAAACGTGTCTTTGTATCCCATGCTCGACACTGCAACAGGATTCACCGGGTTATAGTTGCCTGCCACAACGCTACCCCAATGATACCAACTGTCATCTCCTTGCGGATACATAACAGGAAAATCGACAGGATTTGTGCCCATAATCGCACCGAAAATATTGTTTACGCCGGCTCCTTCCGAAGTTGTCAAAGGTCCATGCATGCTGTTCATCTGTACGTTCAAATGTAAGGACAAGG
>CAKUYM010000577.1 GCA_934716785.1 uncultured Bacteroides sp.
CAGATCTGAGGATATGGCGCATATCGCTAAATTTTACACTTTGAAATCTGCGAGTTGAACTTGCGAAACTTAAATAAGTAGAATAAGCATATCTTATAAAAACATTACGAACCATGAAGAAATTACTATTGAGCGCATGTGCGCTTTCGCTGGCCTTCAGTGCATTGCAAGCCGGTGAAATCACCAAATATGTCAACCCGTTCATTGGAACGGGTGCCATTGACGGAGGTCTTTCGGGCAACAACTACCCGGGTGCCACCTCACCGTTCGGTATGGTCCAGCTCTCTCCGGACACCAGCGAGGCTCCCAACTGGGGCGACGCTTCCGGCTACGACCATAACCGGAATACAATCTTCGGCTTCAGCCATACCCATCTGAGCGGTACGGGTGCTTCGGACCTGATCGACGTTACATTGATACCGACCTGTAGCGGACGCACCTCCTCCACATTCACGCATGCCGAGGAGAAAGCCCATCCCGGCTACTATCAGGTGATGCTGAAAGATGAGAATATAAATGTGGAGCTTACCGCTACCCAGAGAAACGGTATCCACCGCTACCAATATCCTGCCGGCAAGGATGGCGAGGTTATATTGGACATGGACCACTCGGCGGATAAGGGCAGTTGGGGACGCCGGGTCATCAACGCGCAGATCCGTATCCTGAACGACCATGCCGTGGAAGGCTACCGTATCATCACCGGATGGGCCAAACTGCGCAAGGTCTATTTCTATATGGAGTTTTCCAGCCCTATCGTTTCTTCTACGCTGAGAGACGGCTGGCGTGTTCATGAAAACACAGCCGTAATCAACGGCACGGACCTCCACGGCTGCTTCCGCTTCGGCCGGTTGGATGGCAAACCGCTGATGTGCAAGGTAGCCCTCTCGTCCGTATCCATGGACAACGCCCGTCAGAATATGGAGAAGGAAGCCTCTCATTGGGACTTCGACCGCTATGTGGCTGCCGCGGATGCAGACTGGGAGAAACAGTTGGGCAAGGTTGAAGTGAAAGGCACCGAAGTGCAGAAGGAGATATTCTATACGGCCCTTTACCATACGATGATATAACCCAACACGATGTCCGACGTGAATGGTGAATACATGGCTGCCGATTATACTACCCGCAAGGTGGGAGAGAATGAAACCCATTACACCACCTTCTCCCTGTGGGATACCTTCCGTGCCTCCCATCCTCTCTACACATTGCTGGAACCCGAACGTGTGGCCGACTTTGTGAAGAGCATGATACGCCAGTATGAATATTACGGCTACCTGCCTATCTGGCAACTGTGGAGGCAGGACAATTATTGCATGATCGGCAACCATTCCATCCCTGTGATTACGGACGCCATCCTGAAGGGCATTCCCGGCATTGACGTGGACAAGGCTTATGAAGCAGTCTATAACAGTTCGGTAACTTCACACCCCAACTCCCCTTTCGAGGTATGGGAGAAATACGGCTATATGCCCGAGAACATCCAGACGCAGTCAGTCTCCATCACTCTGGAACAGACCTTCGATGACTGGTGCGTAGCCCAGCTTGCCGCCAAACTTGGTAAGGAAGCCGATTATGAACGTTTCCACAAACGCTCTGAATTCTACCGGAATCTGTTCCATCCGGCAACGAAGTTCTTCCAGTCCAAGAATGACAAGGGTGAATGGATCGAACCTTTCGATCCCTACCAGTATGGTGGAAACGGCGGTCATCCGTTTACCGAAGGCAATGCCTGGCAGTATTTCTGGTACGTCCCGCACAATATCAAAGCCTTGATTGAATTGACAGGCGGTGCGAAAGCCTTTGAACAGAAACTGGACACGTTCTTTACCTCTACTCATAAGAGCGAGCATATAAATAACAACGCTTCCGGATTTGTGGGTCAGTATGCACACGGCAATGAGCCGAGCCATCACGTGGCTTACCTCTATAATTTTGCGGGCCAGCCTTGGAAGACACAGAAGTATGTCAGCCATATCCTGAATACCTTGTACAACAATACTTCCTCCGGATATGCCGGCAATGACGACTGCGGTCAGATGTCCGCTTGGTACGTATTCAGTGCAATGGGTTTCTATCCTGTCAATCCTGCCGACGGCCGTTATATCATCGGTTCGCCGTTGATGGACGAGTGCACCCTGAAATTGGGCGGCAATAAGGAATTCCGTATCCGTACCGTCCGCAAGTCTCCCGAGGACATCTACATCCAGTCGGTGACCCTGAACGGAAAGAAATACAACGATTTCTTTATCACTCATCAGGATATAATGAATGGCGGCACGATGGTGTTTAAGATGGGCAAGAAGCCGTCCGGTTGGGGAAAATAAATCTTTCAGAAGTTTCTGTAGCAAACAAACTAATGCTACACAGAAGAATATCTGGTTCTTCGTCACTTTTGGGGCAGCCCAATATGCTACATGCCTTTATCTATGGCCTACGCCCGCTTATTTGAGGGAA
>CAKUYM010000578.1 GCA_934716785.1 uncultured Bacteroides sp.
ACGTAATCCTGAATGACACGCTTTGGAAAATACATCCTTCACAAGTGGTGGTGGACTCGGGAAAGGTGGATGTGAACAATTTCTATTTCAGCCATCAAGACCGCTATGTGCGTATCAACGGGCGACTTTCCGACAATCCCCAAGATACGGTGAAGGTTGAATTGAAGGACATCAATATGGGATATGTATTTGATATAGCAAGTATCTCTGACGATGTAGACTTTGAAGGTGATGCAACGGGCACGGCCTACGCAAGCGGTGTGTTGAAAAAGCCTATGATGAACACCCGTCTGTTCATAAAGAATTTCTCTCTCAACCAAGGACGGCTGGGTGATATGGATATATATGGCGAATGGGATAATGAAAACAGAGGCATCCGCTTGGATGCATTTATCCGAGATGTGGCTTCTGCTCCATCACATGTTTCCGGCATCGTTTATCCATTGAAGCCGGAGAGCGGGCTTGACCTGAATATCGAAGCGAACGAGTTGAATCTGAAGTTCCTCGAATATTATATGAGGTCTATCGCCACCGACATAAAGGGACGGGGAACGGGCAAGGTTCATTTCTACGGAAAATTCAAGGGGCTGAACTTAGACGGTGCGGTCATGACGGACGCTTCCATGAAGTTTGACATACTGAATACTTATTTTGCCATTAAGGATACGATTCGCCTTGCTCCTACCGGGTTGGATTTCAATAATATGTATATTGCCGATTTGGAGGGTCATTCCGGACGGCTGAACGGATATTTACACTTCCAGCATTTCAAGAATCTGAACTATCGTTTTGACATACAGGCCAGTAATCTACTTGTGATGAGTACGAAGGAATCTGCCGATATGCCTTTTTACGGTACGGTATATGGCACGGGAAATGTATCGCTTTCCGGCAATGCGGCGCAAGGACTGGAAGTCAACGCCGCCATGACTACCAACCGGAATACTATTTTCACTTATATAAATGGTAGTGTGGCATCGGCCACCAGCAGCCAGTTTATCAAGTTTGTGGACAAAACACCCCGCCGCACCATTCAAGATTCCGTCCAAATCATCTCATACTATGATCAGATACAGCAGAAACGCCAGGTAGAAACGGAGGAGCAAAAGACGGATATCCGCTTGAACATCCTGGTGGATGCTACCCCTGATGCTACGATGCGGATTATCATGGACCCGGTTGCCGGAGATTATATCAGCGGAAAAGGTACAGGCAACATCCGGACGGAATTTTACAACAAAGGGGATGTGAAGATGTTTGGCAATTACCGGATTTCCCAAGGTGTGTACAAGTTCAGTTTGCAGGAAGTCATCCGCAAGGATTTTGTGATTAAGGATGGAAGTACGATCACGTTCAATGGTGCTCCTTTGGACGCCAATATGGACATACAGGCATCGTACACCGTAAATTCCGCTTCTTTGAATGACTTGATACCCGATGCTTCGACTATCATACAGCAACCCAACGTGCGGGTAAATTGTATCATGAATCTGAGTGGTATGCTGGTGCACCCCACCATAAAACTGGGTATCGAGCTTCCGAACGAAAGAGATGAAGTGCAGACATTGGTGCGCAACTATATCAGCACGGAAGAGCAGATGAATATGCAGATTCTTTATCTGTTGGGTATCGGTAAGTTTTATACGGAGGATACCCAGAACAATAACCAGAATTCCAATGTGATGTCATCGGTGCTCTCGTCTACCCTGTCCGGCCAGTTGAATAATGCCTTATCGCAGGTATTTGAAACGAATAACTGGAATATCGGAACAAATCTGAGCACCGGTGATAAAGGATGGACGGATATGGAAGTGGAAGGTATCCTGTCCGGGCAGTTATTGAATAACAGACTGCTGATTAACGGAAACTTCGGTTATCGGGATAACCCCATGGCAAATACGAACTTCGTGGGCGACTTTGAAGCGGAATGGCTGATAAACCGTTCTGGCGATGTCCGTTTGAAGGCCTATAATGAAACGAACGACCGTTATTATACCAAGACGAACCTGACCACGCAGGGTGTGGGCATTATGTATAAGAAGGATTTCAATAAATGGAGCGACTTGTTCTTTTGGAATAAAAAGAAACTGCGTAATAAGCGGAAACGGGAGGAAGAAAACAGGCAAAAGACGGATAGTATCAGCCGGAATGACAATACGGCAAAGGCTGTGCAGAAAAGACTGCGCGATACACATTGATCACAATATGAAGGCAACATCTTCATACGATTCGAGCATTGAGGTAGATATGAATGAAGAACAAGATTAGCTTATTTGGAAGATTAACTTGTTTAGAGCCGCATAGGCATAAATTTAGTTTTTCTTTCCAAGGTATCTATTCCTCCGGATGCATATATTTATTCGTCTGACTATAGTTTACCTTTCGTCTGACTACAGTGTCTTTTTCGTCTGACTATAGTCAGACGAATAAACAACTACAGTC
>CAKUYM010000579.1 GCA_934716785.1 uncultured Bacteroides sp.
GCTATACAATTCCCGCTATTAGGGCTTGTTAGGGACTTGCACCCATTAGAATAAGCTCATGCCGAGCATACAGAAAAGACCGGTGATCGATTCACAAAAATCAAGTCCACCGGTCCTCACTGTTATTCCCCAAATGTATCTTTCGACTATGGTCACTTCATTAGGGAGCAACCATCACTCCTATCTCGTTCATTTCTACCTTTGCTGCTGTGGCAGCCGGGGTGGTAGCTTCCAATTTTATATAACGTGCCTGCACTTTCTGACCGAAAGTAACTGTCTGCGGCAATGGGTTGTGCATAATATTACTGAACTCTCCATTGGTCGGAACCTCTTTCCAGTTCTTGCCGTTCGTACTCACAAAGAACTTATAACGGAAAGCCACTGTCGGTTTTGCTTCCGCCTTCAACGGAGCGTAAGTAAAGCTGCTCAATGTCACCGTTTTGCCCAAGTCAATCGTCAGCGGTGAAGCTGCGATTTGCTTCCAACCTGTGCGGGGCAAATTGTTCCAATCCTCACCATGAACAGCTTCCTGCAAAGGAACTGCATAATAGGCAGCCACCTGACTAATGTGAGCAGTCAGACGACATTCACCAATCTTCACCCGTAGCTTGCCAGCTTTTACTGCCGGAAAACGCAACATACGTTTATATCCGATTGTCGTGCCTTTGCCTACTTCTTCCCAACCGCTATCCGTCAAAGTCTCAATGGTAAAAGCCTCCACTCTCTGCCCTTTCGTTATATCTTCTTGAAGCATCACCACATTGATTTCCGATTTCGGTTTCAAGCTATAGATCGCTTCACTGCCCGAAGTGGCATTCCAGTGTTTCCCTCCTTTTTTCACCCGGTTGTCAGAAAATATCTGTTGACGGTAAGCTGCAAATTCATTTAAACGCTTTACGTCCGCTTCATGAATCAACCCTCTGCGATCGGGAGGTATATTCAATAAAAGCACAGAGTTATATCCTACCGATTGAAAATAAATATCCGACAGGTGCTTCAAGGACTTGACCTTGCTGTCTTCTGCTTCGTGATAGAACCATCCCGGACGGATGGATACATCCACTTCCGAAGGATACCAGAATAATTCCGTGGCTTTCTCCAATATCTTACGGCTTCCCAAATCTTCCGCTTTGCTGAATACGCCCAAACGTTTGTTATTTTCAGCCGAACGGGCATAAATTCCCGGAGTCAGCACTGTGGCATTCCATTCCGTTTCGCGTCCCAATCCTTTTTCATTGCCTACCCAACGCACATCATCGCCCATAATAGCCATCACCGCTTTGGGCTGCAGACGCTGAATCGTTTTGTAAAAAGCATCCCAGTCATATATTTGCTTCTTGCCGTTCGGTCCTTCGCCATTCGCTCCGTCGAACCACACTTCGTTCACTTCACCATAGTTACTAAGCAACTCCGTCAACTGGCTGATGAAGAACTCATTGTAACGGGGAGAGTCTCCATAACATTCCGCATTCCTATCCCACGGAGAGAGGTAAACCCCAAACTTCATCCCATATTTATCACAAGCATCTCTGAGTTCTTTTACAACATCTCCTTTTCCATTCTTCCAAGGAGAAGAGGCTACGGAATGTTTCGTTGTAGCCGTTGGCCAAAGACAAAAGCCGTCGTGATGCTTCGCTGTCAGAAGCACCATCTTAAAGCCGGCTTCTTTGAGGCTGCGCACCCATTGTTCGGCATCCAGTTCCGAGGGATTGAAGAGTGCTGGGTCTTCTTTTCCGTCCCCCCATTCGCGTCCGGTAAAAGTGTTGATTCCAAAATGGAGAAAAGCTGTCAGTTCCATCTGCTGCCAAGCGTATTGCTGGGGAGTGGGCACGAGACGCGCAGCCATGTCCACCTTTTGCTCGATAGTGGCATTTTGAGGAAACTCAATGTGCTTTACGTAATATTCTCCGGACTTTTGCGCCTGTGCGCCCAATGCCATGGCAAGGAAAAAAAAGAAAAGAGTCAGTTGTTTATTCATGATATAAAATTTAATTAATACTGATGTGACAAATTTAGATATAAGTCTCGATTTATATGCCAGTGCGATAAAAAAATATTCCTTTGGTGTATTTATATATGAATGCGTTGATTTGTAAAAGTAGTTATTTTCTCAGCTACAGCGATAACAATATTGTTAAAACAGGCATCAAATTATTAAAATCCCCATTATTAATATCTATAACAAGGGCTATGGATTGCATAAAAACAGCAAGATTGTCACTAAGTTAGAGAACTTACCTACCATGCCATCCAATTATGAATTGAAGAGGTTGGATGAATATAGGTTACATATAATATTATCCATCATATGTTATTCTACAAGCACCGTTTTGAACAAAAAAGTACCATTTTTACTTATAAGTAACTAAAGTTTCCCACCCCTCATTAAATAGCTTGAAGAGGGGTGGATTATCTTTCAAGCTACATGTACTCAATGT
>CAKUYM010000580.1 GCA_934716785.1 uncultured Bacteroides sp.
GCTTACGATAGTTGTGCAAAGCCGCCAGCTCTATCAAATCGGCTTCGTGGACAAGACACATCGGACGTATAATCGTCATATCGAACTTCTTCATCACCAACCGGGGCGGCATCGTGCTGAATGCTCCCTGATAAGTGATATTCATCAGCAGTGTTTCTAAAATATCATCCATGTGATGTCCCAAAGCAATCTTATTGCATCCATGCTCCTTGGCAACCGTGAACAAGGCTTTACGACGATTCCACGAACAGAGAAAACAGGGAGACTTACGCATATCCGTAGAGGGGTCAAACGAAGTTTCATACTGCACAAACGGTATGCCGTAGGCCTCACAATGCGCTTTCAGATACTCTGCATCACTTTGATAAGGAATATTCTTCATCACCACATGAACTGCAACAACAGAAAAGCGCGGTTTGTAGATACGGGCGCGTTTGCCCAACAGCTCCACAAGTGCCAACGAATCTTTCCCGCCCGACAGTCCGATGAGAATTCTATCCCCCTCTTCTATCAGCCCATACTGCACCACTCCTTTATTAAACCGCCTTTCAATGCGGCGAATGGTCTTCTCTTCTTCTGTAAATTGTGCCATATCTTTAAAAATCGGCTGCAAAAGTAAGCGAAAAGAATGATTTAAAGAAGAATTAACATAATAGAATCGCTGAAAAAGGGTTTATTTCTAATAAATTCGTACTTTTGAACAATTGAATATTTGACTGATGACCGAAAGCAAAACAATGCTCTCAAACAATCCGTCACCCATAAACGATAAAACAATGAAAAAGAGATATATTCCACTTTTATTTTGCAGTCTCTTCCTCTGCGAAGTTTCTGCGCAAACACTCGAACAGGCACGTGCCTTATTTACCAAGGGTGAATACGAAAAGGCAAAGCCCGTATTCAAAAAGTATGCAAAATCCCAACCGTCCAACGGAAACTATAATTATTGGTATGGCGTGTGCTGCCTGAAAACAGGAGAGGCCAGAGAAGCGGTGGCGCCTCTTGAAATGGCGGTGAAGAAACGCATCACAGGCGGACAGTTTTACTTGGGACAGGCTTACAACGAGACATACCGCTTTGAAGATGCCGTGACGTGTTTTGAAGAATATATCGCCGACCTGAAGAAACGTAAAAGACCGACAGAAGAAGCCGAGGGCCTGTTGGAAAAAAGCAAGGCCGACCTGCGTATGCTGAAAGGTGTAGAGGATGTCTGCATTATCGACAGCTTCGTGGTGGACAAAGCTACCTTTCTGAATGCTTATAAAATCAGTGAGGAGTCGGGCAAGTTATTTACGTTCAATGAATTCTTCCAGACGGAAGGTGAGCATGAAGGCACTGTATACGAAACGGAGATCGGTAATAAAGTCTACTATAGCGAAAAAGGCGAAAATGATAATCTGAACATATTCTCGAAGAATAAACTGATGAACGAATGGAGCAATGGACGACCGCTGCCCGACAATATCAATGCTTCAGGAAATACCAATTATCCGTATGTCATGTCTGATGGCATTACCGTCTATTATGCAAGCGACGGTGAAGGATTGGGGGGATATGATATTTTCGTCACTCGCTACAATACCAATAACGACACCTATCTCATGCCGGAAAATGTAGGCATGCCATTCAATTCGCCCTACAATGATTATATGTATGTCATCGACGAATATAACAACTTGGGGTGGTTTGCCTCCGACCGTTTGCAGCCGGAAGGGAAAGTATGTATCTATGTATTCATTCCGAACAGCTCTAAGCTGACCTATAATTACGAAGCGATGGAGCAGGAGCAAATCATACGTCTGGCGCAGATTCATTCTCTGAAAGAGACTTGGAAAGACAAACAGGCAGTCAGCGATGCATTGCAGCGCCTGGAAGCCGCTATCAACCATAAGCCGAAAGAACGTCGTGTCGTCGATTTTGAATTTGTCATTGATGATAACACCACGTATTATCAGTTGAATGATTTCAAATCTGCCAAAGCCAAACAACTTTTCCAACGCTACCGGCAGATAGAGAAAGACTATCAGCAACAGGAAGAAAAGTTGAACGCCCTGCGCCGGCGGTATTCAAACGCCAACAAGCAGGAAAAGGACAAACTGGCTCCCGCCATCCTCGACTTGGAGAAGCGCGTATTGCAAATGGCCGGTGAGTTGGAGGTACTCGAAGTCAATGTACGTAACGCAGAAAAAATGAAATAAATTAATAATACCAAATTATGGATATACTCATTATCGCCATTCTCATTATTGCGGCAGTCATACTTTTTCTGGTAGAACTGTTCATCATCCCGGGCATCAGCCTGGCGGGAATTTCTGCATTGGCCTGCATTCTTTATGCCAACTACTACGCATTTGCCAATATGGGAATGGCCGGAGGATTTATCACTTTAAGCATATCGGCAGCCGCCTGCATAG
>CAKUYM010000581.1 GCA_934716785.1 uncultured Bacteroides sp.
CTAATTTACAAAAAATATTGGAGATTCTGATATATTCCCACCCCTAAAAAGGGTGGGAAACTTTAGTTAATAAAAGCCAGGCTAAGACCTATATTCAGGTTATAGTTTTTTTCCCATTTCAGTCTCGGATTGGCTTGGGCAGACTCGTATGAACCTGCTCCCCCCATATAGTTCTGCCCAAAACTATATAGCCCCATATATCCGTAAAGAGCTCCCGGCTGATTGCCATTGACACCATAAGATGCACGGATTTTTACATCACTCAATACAGGCTTCACTGCTTTCATGAAAGATTCGCTACTCAGATGCCACATACCGGAAACGGACCAGAAGTCTCCCCACCGGCTTTCAGGAGCAAGGCGCGAACTGCCATCGCGGCGATAACTACCTGCGATGTAATAACGATCATCGTAATCATAGTTCAAACGAGACAGGTAAGAAATCATTCTGTATGCCTGTGTAGAAGAGGCAAAGCTTTTCAACACGGCGGCATTATCCGGCTCAAGCAACACATCCGAGGGGAGCTTAGCCTTCTCTCCCATAGCTTTATCACTCTGATAACTTTCCAATTCATAGGCAGCCAAAATGTCAAGGTGATGTTTGGCGGCAAATGTACGGGTATAGTTGAGTGAAGTAGACGACAATAACTTACCGTATTCGGTAAACCCCTTTGAAGTCTGAGCATCACTTCCGCTCTTGGGACCTGCTCCGCTAAGCGGATTCAAATAGCGGGAATCTTTCTGTACAGTATAGTCATAACTCAGAGTCTCTTTCAGTTTCAGGCCTTTGATGATATCTACCGAAGCATAACCGGTGGAAAACATACGGGTCATACGACTGCGATTATAGTCGGTACGGATGTCGCGAAGCGGATTCACACTGGTGCCTGTATAAGACCCCACATAGTTGCCCGAAGCGTCACGCACAGGCATAGAGGGTGTGGCAGACACAGCAACGCAAAGAAAGGGATTGATATTGGAACCGCGCTCCTCGTTCATCTCCTGACTTATCCGGGTGAACATCATGTTGCCTCCTACTTCGGCACGGCTACCTATTTTATGTGTCATGTTCAGGCGGGCTGAGTAACGGTCCAGATTAGAATTCTCGACCAAACCTTCCTGACGGTTGAAGCCGAGAGAAGCATAAAAAGTAGTTCGCTCGTTGCCTCCGGAAGCACTCACCTCGTAGTTTTGATTACGAGCGGTTCGGAGCAGTTCTTTCCTCCAATCCGTATATCCCAGTTCCGGTATTCCCGCATATGTATCAATATTGGCGCTTGCATATGCTTCGGGAGATTGAAGCCCCTTGTCTACTGCTGAGTTGTAAAGGCCTTCATAAATCATTTCACGGCGTTGCTCACCGTTCAATGTGGGGCGAAAGTCGACAGCCGCATTGGAAAAACCTCCGCTGGCACTCAAAGTGACTTTAGTCCGCCCTACCGCTCCTTTCTTGGTAGTGATCAGAATCACTCCATTCGCGGCACGCGAGCCGTAAAGAGAAGCGGCGGCGGCATCCTTTATCACTGTAATATTCTCTATGTCAGCTGGATTAAGAGTACTCATCACATTTGTTTTGGCATTATTCATATAAGCGGCATCGGCTCCCGTGCCGGCTCCCATGCTGCCGGGAATGACCGGTATGCCATCAATCACAAAAAGAGGTTCCTTGGATGCATTGAATGACCCCATACCACGGATACGGATACTCTGATTGGCTCCCGGCTGCCCGGAACCGGAAGTTATATTTACTCCCGTCGTCATACCTTGTAACTTCTGTTCTACAGAAAGTACCGGTACATTTTTCAACATGTCAGCCCGTAAGGTATTAGCCGATCCGGTAAAGGATGATTTTGAGAAATTTCCGTATCCGGTCACCACAACTTCATCCAGATTAAGTGATTCGGGTCGCAGCACCACATCCAAGACTCCATCTTTCGGCACTTTGGCCTCAACCGATTTCATTCCTATATAGGATATGACAAGGATTTTATCTGATGGTTCTATTTGCAGCGTGTAACGACCGTCTATATACGTTACCACTCCTCTTCCCGGTGCCCCTTTTACAGAAACCGTAGCTCCGATAAGCGGCTGTTTATCCTCCGATGATGTCACTAAGCCTTTTATCAACAACTGTTGTGCCCATGCATAATGTACACCGCACATACACAACAATACAATCAATATCACTTTCACACTTCTCATAGACTAATCTTTTTTTAATATACAAATCTACATTTACACTCTATAATTTATGGTTTAAAGTTTTTCACATCAATCAAAAAACAAAATGAATGCCAGAGTATAAAAAAATGAACTATAATGAGAATAATAAATATTTTAAGTTTCGCAAGTTAAATATTCTTGAGATAATGGCATAAAAAAACGACATGGTTTCTTGCCTATTTGGCAGAAA
>CAKUYM010000582.1 GCA_934716785.1 uncultured Bacteroides sp.
GCCTGGTATCAGTCCGTTAGATGCCATTTCACGGAACTGGATTCTTGAAATTCCGAATTGGCGAATATAACCTTTAGGACGACCTGTCAGCTTACAACGGTTGTGCATACGAATCGGATTAGAATTCTTCGGCAACTCTTGCAACTTCTGTGCAGCTTCGTAAGCATCTGCAGGATCACCTGTTCTAACGATTTGCTTCAAAGCAGCTCTTTTTTCGGCGTATCTGGCTACTAATTTAGCACGTTTCACTTCACGTGCTTTCATTGATTCCTTTGCCATATCTATCAGTCTTTTTTAGCGTTTTTAAACGGTAAACCGAATTCCTTCAGCAATGCATAACCTTCCTCATCTGTCTGAGCAGAGGTTACAAAGGTAATATTCATTCCGAGAATTCTTGTAATACTATCGATATTTATTTCAGGGAAAATGATTTGTTCCTGAATACCAAGGGTATAGTTACCTTTACCATCAAACTTACTTTCGATACCTTTGAAGTCACGGATACGAGGAAGAGCTACACGAACCAATTTTTCAAGGAATTCGTACATTCTTTCACGACGTAAAGTTACCATCACACCAATCGGCATTTTCTTACGTAACTTAAAGTTCGCGATATCTTTACGAGAAATGGTAGCTACAGCCTTCTGACCTGTGATAGCTGTCATTTCATTGATTGCAACTTCAATAATCTTCTTATCGGCAACAGCCATACCTAAACCCTGATTGATAACAATCTTCTTAAGTACGGGTACCTGCATTGCAGAAGAATACTGGAACTGTGATTTCAATGCAGGTGCTATACGCTCTGCATATTCTTTCTTAAGACTTGCAGTATTACTCATTACTTAATCTCCTCTCCTGATTTTTTAGAATAACGCACTACAGTTCTTTTACCTTCCAAAGAACTTACTTTTCTCCCAATACGCGTTGCTTTACCAGTTTTTGGATCAACCGGGTTCAAATTTGAAATGTGAATGGAAGCTTCCTGCTTCACGATACCACCTTGCGGATTCTTTGCATTCGGTTTAGTGCTTTTAGATACCATGTTGATACCTTCTACAAATGCACGTCCCTCTTTAACAAGAACCTTCAATACACGACCAGTTTTGCCCTTATCTTCACCAGCATTTACGTAAACTGTGTCGCCTTTTTTAATATGTAATTTACTCATTACTTAAATCTTTTACAAAATTAAAGTACCTCAGGCGCAAGTGACACAACTTTCATGTTTGTAGCACGAAGTTCTCTCGCTACAGGACCGAAAATACGGCTACCTCTAATTTCACCTGCATTATTCAACAACACGCAAGCATTATCATCAAAACGTATGTAAGAACCATCCGGACGACGGATTTCTTTCTTTGTACGTACAATCAAAGCCTTTGATACTGCACCTTTTTTAACATCACTAGAAGGGATAACACTCTTCACTGAAACAACAATGACATCCCCCACTGAAGCATAACGACGACGTGTACCGCCCAAAACGCGGATACACATAGCCTCTTTAGCTCCACTGTTATCACATACTGTAAGTCTGGATTCTACTTGTATCATAATTACTTAGCTCTTTCAATTATTTCTACTAATCTCCATCTTTTAGTCTTGCTCAAAGGACGAGTTTCCATGATGCGTACAGTATCACCGATATTGCATTCATTCTTTTCATCATGAGCATGGTACTTCTTCGTTTTGCTAACGAACTTACCATATATAGGGTGTTTCTCCTTAAATTTGGCAGCAACTGTGATAGTCTTATCCATCTTATTGCTCAACACAACCCCTGTTCTTTCTTTTCTTAAATTTCTTGCTTCCATCAAGCTGATCATTTATTGTTAAGTTCTCTCTGGCGTAACTCAGTTTTCATACGCGCAATAGTCCTGCGTAATTGTTTGATTTGAGCAGGATTTTCCAAAGGAGAAATAGAATGATTGATAACCATCTGGTCATAATTAGCTGTTTCTGCCTCTACTCTTTCTACTAAATCATTAGTAGTCATTTCTTTAATTTCTGCAATTTTCATAACACTTACGCATTTTGATTTTGAATATCATAATCACGTCTTACGACAAACTTCGTTGTAATAGGAAGCTTTTGAGCAGCTAAGCGCAATGCTTCTTTCGCGATTTCGTAAGATACTCCTTCAGCTTCAATAATGATTCTACCTGGAGTTACAGGAGCCACAAATCCCTCCGGAGCACCTTTACCTTTACCCATACGTACATCAGCAGGTTTTCTGGTGATCGGTTTATCCGGGAATATACGGATCCAGATCTGTCCTTGACGTTGCATATATCTTGTTACTGCAATACGAGCAGCTTCGATCTGACGGCCTGTAATCCACTTAGTCTCCAAAGCCTTAATTCCAAAAGAACCGAAAGCCAACTGATTACCTCTTTGGGCAATACC
>CAKUYM010000583.1 GCA_934716785.1 uncultured Bacteroides sp.
ATTCATGGGAGCAGAATTCCTGCGCGAAGAATATTGGGATGTGTCACCGTGGATAGGCATAAGCGGCTATATCGTAGCTGCCGGAACAGGATTTTTCCGTATGTACAACAATCGCCACTGGCTGACGGATGTATTGGCGGGCGCAGGAATCGGCATATTGAGCACCCGCGCTGCTTATTGGCTCTATCCTACTATTTCAAAGACCTTCTTTCACAAGCAATATCTGAAGAATGTATATATTTCACCCGTCCTTTCGTCCGAGGAAAAGGGAGTTGCCTGCCTTATAAGGTTTTAATCTCCGTGGCAAGAATCGGTTTCATGAGATGAACTCTTTCTTTTTTCAGTTGTTCATTGGGCATTCACCTAAAACTTAACTGATAATGAAAACAAGTTTTAAAATGGTAGCCATGCTACTGGGGCTGGGAGTTTTTCCCCTCTGCGCCCATGCCCAAAAAAAGGTAGTCATCGAAGATGAAGAACCTAATTCCATCATGTTTGTCTCCCGCAACAAGGCCGGAGATGAAATCATCCGAATCATGAACGACCGTTCACAGATGCGTTTCCATGATCCGAACGCTCCCCGTTTCCTGCTGACCGACCAGAAAGGGAAATTCGCCTTAGGTATCGGCGGCTATGTCCGCGCTACGGCAGAGTATGACTTTAATGGCATCGTCAACGATGTCGATTTCTATCCGGCATTGATTCCTCAACCGGGAAAAGGGAATTTCGCCAAGAATCAATTTCAGATGGATATCACCACCTCTACCCTGTTCCTCAAGCTGGTAGGACATACGAAACGTCTCGGCGACTTTGTAGTTTATACCGCCGGTAACTTCCGCGGAGACGGGAAGACTTTCGAATTGCAGAATGCTTATGCGCAATTTCTCGGATTCACCATCGGATACAGCTATGGCGCGTTCATGGATCTCTCCGCACTTCCTCCCACTATCGACTTTGCCGGTCCCAACGGTTCGGCGTTTTACCGCACTACGCAGTTGAGCTACATGTATGACAAGCTGAAGAAATGGAAATTCGGTGTCTCCATGGAGATGCCTTCCGTAGACGGCACTGCGAATAGCGATGTATCTATCAGCACCCAACGGATGCCGAATTTTGTGGCCTCCGCACAATATAACTGGAATAGCAACAGCCACGTCAAACTCGGTGCGATTGTGCGCAGCATGACTTATTCGAGCAATGTGTACGACAAGGCTTTCTCAACTACCGGATTCGGTCTGCAAGCATCTACCACATTCAATATCACAAAGAAATTGCAGGCTTACGGACAGTTCAACTATGGCAAGGGAATCGGTACTTATCTGAATGATTTCAGTACACTGAACGTAGATATCGTCCCCAACCCCGATCAGGAAGGAAAGATGCAGGCGCTCCCGATGTTGGGATGGTATGCCGGATTGCAATATAATTTCTGTCCGAGTTTCTTTATCTCCAGCACGTATAGTCTCTCACGGCTTTATTCCGAACACGGATATCCAAGTGAGAACCCGGAATCTTATCGCAAGGGACAGTATTTTGTGGCCAATGCTTTCTGGAATGTGAGCAGCAACCTGCAAGTAGGTGTCGAATATTTGAGAGGATGGCGCAGCGATTTCAATTCTTCAACCCGGCATGCCAACCGGTTGAATATGCTGGTACAGTATTCTTTCTAAAAAGTCGAAGCCGTCTCGAAACATTCGTTTGAGACGGCTTCTGCCTACTACTTAAAAGGGGTAAGAGGGGGATAGTAGGGTATTATACAATCGTTTGGAATTAGAATCTGTAGTCAATACTAACACCGAATACTTTATTGGTACGGCTATATACATTGGTACCCTTCAAACCTGTACCATTATAATTGTCTGATGTCTTTGTATAATCATCATAGTTGGTCCACATATACCCGACATTCAATGCGGCTCTCTCACTCAATACCACTTTGGCACCTACACCCAGTGAATAAGAGTCGCAGGAGAAGCTGGTATCACCCTGATAATTATCAGACAAGCCGTAGTCCGTAATCTGACCGCCACAACTCAATGTCAGTCGTTTCACTACGTCCCATTCGATACCCATCAGATACTCGTTTGTACCTTTTGTCAGATACTTCTGCTTGCCATCAGCCATTCCCGCCTTCTTGTCATCATAGAAATGATACTCTACCGATGCACGCAGCACAGGCAGGAATTTATAAGATGCCGCCACGGAAAGCATGGAAGGTATATCGTTGGGAGTATTCACGCCGTGCTTGAAAGCAGCCAACGCACCGTCTTCGGCATTATTCTTCTTCGTATTGTTTTCAATATTCAGGTTTGTCTTGAACTCATACTTCGCACCGAAGTTAAATCTTCCGAACTTGGCATCCACACCGATAACGGGAGTCAATCCCCAACCCGTCTGATCACAATCC
>CAKUYM010000584.1 GCA_934716785.1 uncultured Bacteroides sp.
ATTTGTGAATTCACAAAGGAACAATGAAGGAGATTATAAATATGAACGCGATAGACTTATTTGCCGGATGCGGTGGTTTAATGGATGGATTTGAACAGTCAGGGAAGTATGAAACATTGGCTGCAGTTGAGTGGGAAAAGGGTCCGTGCAGAAATCTAAGGATTAGATTGAAAGATAAATGGAAATATGAAAATGCAAACGAAATGGTGTTGCAGTTTGATATACAAAGAACAGATGAATTGTTTTCTGGTTGGGAAAATGATGAAAGTTATGGATCTTCTGATGGATTAGATAAATTGGTGTCAGAAGGTGGTGGGTTAGATGTTATCATTGGAGGCCCGCCATGTCAGGCGTATTCTATTGCCGGACGTGTGAGAGATGAACACGGTATGAAGAATGATTATAGAAATTATCTGTTTGAGAGCTATCTCAAAGTAGTGGAAAGATATCAGCCTAAAATATTTGTGTTTGAAAATGTTCCGGGAATCTTAAGCGCAAAGCCAGGAGACCGTCCGATAATTGAAATCATTCAGGAAAGTTTTAATAATGCCGGGTACTATGTTCTGCCAGATTTGCGTAATGCCATCATAGATTTTACAGATTACGGTGTTCCTCAGAATCGAAAGAGAATAATTATTATTGGTTTTAGAAAAGAATACTTTGGTGAAGATATTTGTGTAGAAATGGCAGAAAAATTCTATAAGGAATATTTGCCAAAATATAAGTCCGAAAAGAAGATGACAGTTTTGGAAGCCATAGGTGATCTTCCCAAATTATATCCATTGGGGCATGACGAAAAGTTTGAGGGAAAGCGAATATCGCATTCCGTTCCTGAACCTTTTGTAGCCAACCATATCGCACGTTGGCAAAGTGATAGAGATATAAATATCTTCAAGTTGCTCACAGAGGATATTGAATCAGGACGTGAAGAATATAAATCCATCGAGTCTTTAAAAGCCTTATATACAGAAAAAACAGGAAAGACATCCAATGTACATAAGTATCATGTCATCAGATGGGATGAACCAAGTAATCTTATCCCTGCACATCTTTATAAGGATTGTCTTAGACATATTCATCCTGATTCAAAACAATGTAGATCTTTAACGGTAAGGGAGGCTGCCAGATTACAAACCTTTGATGATGACTATATCTTCGATGGAAGTAACGTAGAGACATATAAGATGATAGGAAATGCTGTGCCGCCTAAATTTGCAAAAAAATTGGCAGATGCGGTCGCAGCTATATTAAAGGATTATGGCAAATAATAGCTTATGAATAATAAAATCTTTGTGGGTCCACCCGGATCGGGAAAAACGTATCGTGCAAAATATGAGGTTATTAAAGCGATATGGAGCAAAATGAATCCAGATGAGCGAAAAACTAAAGACGCAAGGTATTTTAACCCGGTTAATTTTTGTGAGGAAGCATTTAATTATGTCGAGGAGCACTATCGTCCAGAAATCAAATTAGCATCTTTGCATGAAGGTATGACAACATCTGATTTTATCGAGGGTATTTCGATAAGTACAGAAAATGGAACAAGCTCCTTCGTTCATGCTGATAAGATAGTGTTACAGCTTCTTGATGAAATGAAAAAGGAAAACAAGCCAGGTTTTTTGATCCTTGATGATATACACAGAGTAAATCTTGTCGGGGTTTTAGGCGAGTTGTTATATGCGTTTTCGCATCGGGGTGAAAGTGTTACTTTGTCATCCGGAAGAACTATCTCTGTGCCAGAAAACCTTTATGTTTTTCTCACTATGAATACGTTGCGTCCGGAGTTCCCGTTGGATTCATCAATATTTGGTTGTTTTCAGATTTCATATATGAACAGTGGAATAGAATGTCTGAGAAATGTAATTAAAGAATCTTATTACAAATCTGCATATTATAACATTGATGCAGAAATCATAGATGTGCTGATAGACATTCAAAGAGAATACAAGGATTTAATGGCTGAGGTTGATGGAGCCGGAGATAAGGTATCAAAGGTTTTCGATGTTGAAAAAATCTTTGATGTAGATATGGGATATTGTTTTGATGATCTTACGACAGCAGATTTGTTAGAAATAGAATTTCCTGTTGTATGGGAAAAACGGGCAGATATAAAGACAAAATATAGAAAACGATATAATGATATAGCAGATCGTTTTTGTAAAAAATTGAATGAAGCGTATGAATTATACTCAAAGCTTTGCTCTGAAAAGACATTGGAATTATTGGAATCTTTTCAGGAGGAAGTAAAAGAAGAGTATGAGTATTACAATGCTTTTCTTGATTATATTGCCCCTGAATATCATCATGAAAAATCAAGGTACCAAATAGGATACACATATTTCCTTCCGGGGCATGGAGCATCAATGTGGAATGCGGCGGAATTATTGCAGAATAAAATCC
>CAKUYM010000585.1 GCA_934716785.1 uncultured Bacteroides sp.
GATCGTATCATTCGCACGAGTCTTGATGTCTGTGCCCGCATGCCGTCCCTCGCGAGTTCCGTAGCCGGAAATTACTTTGCCGCCGGGCAAAGGGAAAGCATACTCATTCTCTTTCAAGGAGTCCAGATGCAGATAGACATGATTGCTTTTTGCAAACAATCCGGGAGTCGGTACCCTGACATCGCTCACCTCTCTGACAGAGAAAGGAGATTTATTCTGTGCAACGGCAATGCCGGGTAACAATAAAACGATAAATAAAGCAAGTATATTTTTCATGGGTTTTCTATTTTTCAGCACGAATCTTCAGCACGAATCTTCAGTACGAACAAGATTGATTATTCGAAGAATAAAAGTTCGCCGCCATCCGATTCGGCATAGTCTCTCAATAAGGACTGAATCATTTCAGCGGCTTCTCTCAGTCCATCCTTACCATTATAGCCGTTGACGATAGCAAGAATATGTGTTGTTCCGATGTCCATCTTCGTGCGCTCGTTATCACTTGTCGGTGTTCCTATCCCACCGTAAGAGTCGCGATATACAGGCAGTCCCTCAATGTTCAATACTCCTCGTCCGATACCTTCGAACGGTTCGCCCGCCTTACCGATGCCAAGTTCGAGGCGGATGCCTTGTATCTTATCCGCATCAAAGCCGCCAATAGAGTGCCCCGTGCGGAGAGAGACCAAGTTTATAAGATCCACCAATGTATCAATCTGATACAAAGGAATCCCGCGCATCAGCCGCCGGCGCAAGGCCTCTGCCGACGGACGGTAACGTCCGGGATCTTTGCCGCAACGCCTATAAGCCTCACGAGTAGCGGCAATCACAGGTTGGTGCTTGATATCTTCCATCTGTGTAGTGGAAGTCAACTGTCCGGCAAATGCATTGATTTCCTGCCAGAGTCCTTCGCTGTAAGCACTATTCTTCACAGCGGCATACACGGCTGCTCCGGCAAAAACCGGGCACGCATCCTTTATTTCTTGAGATACTTTTATTTCAAACATAGCTCAAACATAACTTATCACAAATCAATAGCCTGCCCTCAAAAAGATTATTACAGGTGCAGACTATCGCTTTTAATCATTATCCCCGACAGAATTCGACCGGAATCCACCCCTAACCGACGTGCTGAAAAGAATTCGTTATGATGAATATAGGTGCAGATACCCGCCACTTCAATCTGTCCGGCAGGAACTCCAGCGGCAAGCAGCTCCCTCCGGTTGGCTTCCCACAGATCTATGTGGTATTTGCCGGTTTCTTTCTTCTTAACGGAAATAGCGGACATGTCAAATCCGCTTTCCTTGAATATTTCATAGACTTCATCGCCCACTTCAAAAGACTCCAGTGATATGCTCGGACCGATGCAAGCCACCACATTCTCACCTTGGGTTCCGAATGCATGAAGCATACGTTCCATCACACAGGCAACAATATGCTTCACCGTCCCTTTCCATCCGGCATGAATGGCAGCTACCACATGACGCTTCTTATCGTATAGCAACACGGGCACGCAATCGGCCGTCGTGACACAGATGCAATATCCCGGCGTCCCGGTGATCAATGCATCCACTCCACTCAGCAGCCTCTTTCTTGCCTCCACCGAATTGTTCCTCAGAAAAGTTTCATCGATTATCAGACTGGTGCAACCATGTACCTGTTCCGGAATAAACAACTCCTTAATCTGATGTTCCATATGATGGAATAACAGGCACTGGTTATGATTGAGATTCATACAAGTATCATTCGTATAAGGCGAACAATTGAATGAAGCATACGTTCCCTTACTTACACCGCCATGACGCGTCGTTACGAAATGAGCGACCTCGGGATATGATTTCAAAGACTCATACCCCACCAATTCCTTTCCATCAGTGAGCGAAATCATTTATCTTCCCAATCTTCTTCCTCGTACTCATAATCGAAGTCGTCCTCATCGCTATCAACATCCTCGTCATATTCATAGTCGATGTCTTCATCCTCGCCCATATCTTTGAGTTCCTGCTGCAGGCGACTCACATCCTTCGGGCGGTGCACAATCGCTTCTATCTTGTTGCTTTCCTTATTCAGCTCTTCCCAAAGAATATCCTTCAATACGGAAATCCCCAGACCGGAGACTGAAGATATGAATACATGCGGTATGCCTTCCGGCAATGTCGGTTCGATCTCATCCATCAATTCCTGATCGAGCATATCGCTCTTGGTGATGGCCAGCACGCGCTGTTTGTCCAGCATTTCAGGATTAAAGGTACGCAGTTCGTTCAGCAGGATATCATATTCCTTGCGAATATCATCACTGTCGGCCGGAACCATGAACAGCAGTAACGAGTTGCGTTCGATATGACGCAGGAAACGCAATCCCAGCCCTTTGCCCTGACTGGCCCCTTCGATAATTCCCGGAATAT
>CAKUYM010000586.1 GCA_934716785.1 uncultured Bacteroides sp.
TGGTTGGACAGATGCCAACTCCGTAAAAAAGTTACTTCTTCAAGCTCAAATTTATGGAATGAGCTATTTTAGTCAATTTCATTTATTTGATGTAAGAAGTATGAACATTCATTCTTCCAAATATTTAGTTCAGACAGGAGAAGTTCCATACATTTATGCTTTAGACTTTTATTATGCTGCAGGTACATATTTTTCGGAAGCCTATAGACAAAAGAATAAAGAGGCTATTATTGAGGTTGTAAAAAAACAATGGTATGAAAATAAGGCAATACCTTCTTTTTCATGGCATTTGGAGAATCCGTATGTAGATAGTACTTTCGGAGATTATATGGGATGTAGGTATAGATATGGTCACAAAGAAAAAACTTATCCAATAGAACATCGGTATGTAATAAAGGAGATATTAACACAAACAGGAGGGGAACAATGTGGCTTTGGTATGTACAAAGCAAAAGAGAATCAGAAAACTCGATATGGCAACCCAAGAGAATGGTTTGATGCTCAATGTAAGGAAATTGCTGAAATTATTAATAAATTTGTTGACAGTAAGGGTAAACCGATTCCTTTTATCTTTCGTCTTTGGCATGAATGTGAAGACTCTTGGATGTGGTGGGGTAGTTCTTCTGTATCAATTGATGACTATAAGAAGTTCTTTATTCTCACAGAGAAATGCATAAAGCAATATGCTCCTAAGGCCCAGATTCTATGGGCTTATTGCACAGATAGAAATTGGAAGACAAAAAAAGAATTTATGGCTCGATATCCAGGTGATAAATATGTAGATATTATCGGATATGATGACTATCAGATAGGTTGTTCTAATAAGGAGAATGAGGCAATTGAAAAAGCTCGAATTGTTACTCAAACAGCAAAAGAACATGGAAAAGTTGCAGGTTTGTTTGAAACGGCAAATCTTCAAGACGAGTCTAAGGATAACTTTATGTCTGATTACTTGTTACCTTTGCTTGAAACCAAAGGAGTTAATCTTGGATTTGTACAGATGTGGATAGGCGGTGCTTTTGATACCCGTCAACAATATAACGACAGAAAGAAATTCTTAAAGTCTTCTAATATATTAATGATAAAAAGTAATGAGTAAAAAGATAGGATGTGCTATCGCATACCGCAAAGGACAGAATAATTATGGCACTTCTCTACAAGGTTATGCCATGATAAAGAAGATTCAACAAATGGGTTATGATGTAGAAATAATCAATTACATCAAGCAGTTTACTCTTATAGAGAAAATCAAATGGATCATTAATTCCTATAGATGTGGGCTTGGACGGAAAGTAAAGATTGCGAAACAAACTTTCCCTGTAGACTACGCGGAGAATATAGCAAAAAGGACATTAGCGGTAGATGTATATAAAGAAAAGAAACTCTTGCCATTATTTCATGACTATATAGGATATAAAGATTTAAGTGAAGGGTCAAAGAACTATGATGTGGTAGTGGTTGGTAGTGACCAAGTATGGATTCCAACAGGTCTTCCAACAAAATTCTACAATCTGATATTTGTGGATGATAGTGTCCGTAAGGTCTCCTATGCAAGTAGTTTTGGTGTGCAGGAAATACCTAAATTTCAGAAAAAGGCGACAGGAGCTTATCTTGACAGATTCTATAAGATAGGAGTACGCGAAAAGAGAGGCAAGGAAATCGTTGAAACCATTTCCCATCAGATGGCTCAAGTAGTAGCAGACCCAACCTTGCTTCTTTCACGTGAAGAATGGGAAAAAGAAATATCTTCTTCTATAATCAATGATGGAGAGCCTTATATGTTTTGCTATCTCATATCAGAAAATGAAGATGCGAGAGCAAAGGCCACTGAGCTTGCGAAACAAAAAGGTATAAAAATTATTTGTATCCGTCATCTTGAAAAATATCGTGCCATTGATGAGACTTACGGAGATGAAGCACCATACAACGTAGGGCCAAATGAGTTTGTCAAATACATCAGAAATGCAGAATATGTGGTAACAGATTCTTTTCATTGCACTGTATTCTCACACATCTTTCATAAGAAATTTTTAACATTCTATCGTTCTGCATCAGGTAAGAATGCACGCAATTCAAGAATAGATTCGTTAATTTCTGTATTAGGTTCATCCCAAGAAAGGTTGTATGCAGTAGGGGGAATGAAAGGCATTGATTCAGAAGTAGATTGGAGTGCTGTAGACAAAAATCTTTCAGTTTTGAGAGAAGCAAGTATGGATTTTCTAAAAGAGGCCTTGAAATAATTAATTTATGAAGAAAGAAATTTTATTTTACGCTCCAATAGGTAAAGGAACTCCATCTGAAAGTATCGGAGGTGCGGAGGCTGGTTGTTTGAAAACGATGGCTATCTATCGTGATGCGGATATCAAGCCTATCCATATCAATCGTCCTGTTTCAAGG
>CAKUYM010000587.1 GCA_934716785.1 uncultured Bacteroides sp.
ACGCAAGAGATGGTAACTATTGACAAGGTTCGTGTAAAATATGTAGAGGATTTCACGGATGCTCCGGCGGATGGCTATGGGGATAGAAATCAGGAAACCGGATTTCTTGAATGTGATACGGTAGTATGGTTGAAATCAGGAAACTGGCAGGTGAACAGCTATGTTGCTTATTCGGACAAAAAAGCGAGAAATGAGCTTGAAACCGCTATCGTGAAAACATTCAAATCCTTCGTCGTTAAAGACAATGAACTGACAGAGGATATTGAAGTGCCCGTTCGTCTTGCCGAAACGGCCGAATATATTAAAGACTATAAGGCGTTGAAGGCAATTTGGGAGAAAATGGGAGGTGAAAGATGGAAATACTACGGTCAATCGTATGCAGTGGGTGTGAATTGGAATTTTAATAAGGATATTGACCTATGGGGAGCACAACCCGGCGTACAGTTGTTGGAAAACGGACGCGTGGCTTATCTCGAACTTGCCGGATTTGGTATTGAAGGAGATGTTCCGGATGAAATCGGGCAGTTGACCGAGTTGAGGATTCTGGCACTTGGTACACATAGTGACCAGATTGGAGGACATATACAAGGCAATTATCCCATGACTCAAGAACAACGTATGGCAATGAGAATGGACTATCATGATAAATTCTTAGCCAGAGACGCAAGAGAAGGTTTGTCTGAAGTGCTCAAGAAAGGGATTAATGCATATCCGGGAGTTGATATGAAGCCGATAAAAAGTAGTCGTGTTTCTATAAAAGATGTTCAAGTAGGGAGCATGACAAACAAATTGACCGGAATATCCAAAGCCATCATGAGACTGACGAAACTGGAACAACTCAGTGTCGCCAATTCACCGATTGTGGGAGATGGCTTTTGGGTGGATGTGAAGGAAGACTCTCCATATTATGAAGAGAAAGACCAATGGAAGTGGGAGGATATGGAAGAACTGACAGATATAGAAATTTACAACTGTCCTAAAATGACACACCTGCCGACGGAGATGTTGAGTCAGTTGCCCGAATTAGTCTCTTTGAATATAGCTTGCAACCCAAAGGTATCTGGTGAGCAACTGAAGTCAACTTGGGAAGCGATTCTTAATGGAGCTTCTGCCGCTAAAATGCAGCTTCTTTATATGGGATACAATAACCTTGAAGAGTTTCCTGAGTATGAGGACTTGAAGAAAATGGTGAAGTTGGGATTGCTGGACTGTACGCATAACAAGATCCATACATTGCATCCTTTCGGTAAGGAAATCAAACTTGTGCAACTTTATCTGGACAATAATCAGATCACCCGAATACCGTCTGTAAAAGATGACTCCGGAGTGGCTTATTTCTTTGGATGGAATGATACGGAAACTTTC
Organism: uncultured Bacteroides sp.; assembly: GCA_934716785.1. GTDB lineage: Bacteria > Bacteroidota > Bacteroidia > Bacteroidales > Bacteroidaceae > Bacteroides. Next base: position 1,366 of record CAKUYM010000587.1, read on the forward strand.
AGTTGCACCAATAACCTGTTGACGGAAGTTCCTGATATCTTCAATGCGAAATCAGATTATGTGATGAAATCGGTTGATTTCTCTTATAATAAGATTACGGGGTTTGAACATGGAGAAAATCATCGGGGCATTAATGCAAGTAACTTGAATTTGTCCAATAATCAATTCAAAGAGTTTCCTGTTGAACTATGTAAGACGGAATCACCTATATCAGTTATGAACTTTGCCGGTAACGGAATGAAAACCATTCCTAAGGGAGCGTTGAGCGGAACAACCGTGCGGGAACATCTGACCAGCCTCGATTTGTCTTACAACAACCTGAGTAGTCTGACTGATGATTTTTATGTTGTCAATATGCCTTTACTATATGGGCTGGATTTGAGCTATAATTGTTTTTCCAAATTTCCGACGCAGCCGCTTTCAATCAATTACTTGGTGATTTACGGCATCAGTCACCAACGAGATGATGATGGCAACAGAATATTGCGTGAATGGCCTACGGGGCTGTATAAGAATCCAAGTCTGAAGGCCTTCTATATAGGTTCGAATGATTTGCGCAAGATTGAGGATGAAATTTCACCGTTTATTCCTTTGTTTGACATAAAGGACAATCCCAATATCTCGATTAATCTGAGTACTGTGTGTCCTTACATCAAGAGCGGACAATATACGCTGATTTATGACAGGACACAGGATATTCGCGGTTGTGATGCGCTGGACTTAGAGAAATAAACACATAGAAAAGAAAATCAATGAAATACTTAATAAAAATAGCATTAGGAGTATTTATTTACATGGTTGCGGTAGCTTCCTGTAAAGATGACGACGATAGTGGTATTGCTGGATTCACAGTCGATAAGGACGATATCACGATGGGCGCTGAGGGTGGTGCAGATGTGGTGATAGTTTCTTCGGGAGACGAATGGACGGTCAGCTCATCAGAACCTTGGGTCAATATCTCACCTGCCAATGGCTTGGGAGTGACCGAATGTACGGTTACTATA
>CAKUYM010000588.1 GCA_934716785.1 uncultured Bacteroides sp.
CAGTTCTGCCAACTGCTTTTCAAGTTTGTCAAACTCACGTGGGCAGCGATAGCAGAATGACAGATTCTCAAGTTCTGTCTTTACATTATATAAACCGAGACGATTGGCCAAGGGTGCATAGAAATAATCAGTTTCTGAGGCTATCTTCATCTGTTTGTCGGGACGCATGCTGCTCAGTGTCCTCATGTTGTGGAGGCGGTCTGCCAATTTCACAAGTATTGCGCGCACATCAAATTGCACTGATGAGAGTATCTGGCGGAAATTGTCCACTTGCTTCGATTGGTCGTATTTCACCTTTTTCTTCTTTGTAACAACGCCCACGAGGAATGCCACGTCATCTCCGAAACGTGTGCGTATATCTTCAATGGTATAGGGACAATCTTCGATTACGTCATGGAGAAATGCCGCTATCACAGGGTTTGCGCCAAGTCTCATTTCTTCTGCCACGATGCGTGCCACGGCAATGGGATGGATGATATAGGGTTCGCCCGTCTTTCTCTTCTGATCTTTGTGTGCAAAAGCTGCCAGTTCATACGCTGCACGTACTTGCTTCATCTGCTCTTCATCCAATCGCTGAGATAATAATGTAAAGATGCTCTCTACACTGGCTTGTATTTTGTCTTCATACTTATTGTTGTCCATAGTTTTTTCTTTTTAGTCGTTTATTTTAATTCATTTTTTTCATTTTGACAAGAACTTTCATGTTTATTGTTGCGCTAAAAATACAAATAAAGATGATGTTTTTATTTTAAACAATCAGTTTTTTTGCGCAAGACTTTGTATGTTTATGAGATATAGAGTATGGAAGTAACCGTTTTCTATCAGAAAACTACACTTTTCCTACCGAACTTTTAGTATAAAACCACACTTTTCCTACCGATCTTTTGTCTATAACACACATTTTTCCTACCGAACTTCAAGAATCTTCATAAATATTGAAAAAGAAAAAACTTAAAGATTGTCTGTAACCAAGCCGTCCAGTACATTTTTGATCTTTTCGGATATACTCTCGTCAATGCCGTATTCTGCACACAATGATTGGAATTGTCCCACTGCTTTGAATACCTGCGCTATCTTGCTCTTAGGATCTTCTACGAAGTCTTCGGCAAAATCAACAAAATCACTTGTAGTCAGAGCTGATCTCTTGCCCATAATACCCATTGAGTGAATGTGGGCAGAAGAATCTTCCCAGGTATTTGCTGTGAACATCACATCATAGGCCGGTGATAAACGCCATGTTCCTGTCTTATCCATAGTGAATGATATGTTCTTGTTGTGGTCATCTGACACGCCGGCAACATAATTGAATACCATTCTGATAAAAATCTGATCTCTGTCTTCTTGGGGCAGATTAAGGGTATCGGATATCCAGCATAGCTTCAGATAGTCATCTGCACCTGGCATAATGGCAGCAAGAGTTTGGGTAAGAACTTTTTCGCCATTTTGGCGGTCAAATCTTTCTGTCACAAAATGGTTCTGCCCATCTATTTCTTTCAGAAAGCATGGCATCATGTTGATTCCGGCCGCCTTTGCCATCTCGTAATAAACCATCTCTATTTCTGTCGTAGGCGACCCTTTCGTCTCTTTGAATTTAATGATATACTGTTTAAAACCTTCGGGCAGATCGACTTGGCCTGAACGGAACTCTCCTGTCTTGGGGTTATAGGCAACCACTGCCTTTGGACGCATGCCGCCTGCAGAAGTACCCAGATATATCAGCTTTTTCATCGTAAGGTTGTCCTCCGGTGATATGGCAGCCGCATTTCTGTCATTATATATCTTAGAAGCCAAAGTAGCCAATGATGACATGTCAACCGATTCGTGAATGTCACTATCACTCCACTCAGGTTCGAACTCCAATGCTCCCATAGCCCTCTTTCCTATGTATGAGAGTTTTAGGAGGGGTAATGATTCTGTAACTTTTATGTTGTTGTCCGTAAGCCACTGATCGAACAGGGAAGAACCCCATTTGTCGGGAAGAGCGTCTGCCAGAAACTCAGGAAGCCCTTGATAGCGTTCTTCTTTATTTCCATAAAAGGAAGCGGACAGAGGATTTCTCTTTGGATGTGTAGAAGGGCATATGTCATAATCCTGCTTCCTGTAATCTTCGGTAAATTGAAAGATAGAACAATGCTTTTCAAAGTCCCATTTCAATTTGCCAATGCAGGTTCCCCAAAGATATACATTTACTATAATAGGAACTTTCTTCATGCCATCTTGCGTTTGCTGTTAAATCTCTGGACTCTTTTGCCGGTCTTTTCATTGATAAGGAAAGGTGACTCAGGAAGCTCCGGTACCAAATCCACCACTCCTTCAAGTGTTCCTGAAGCCCGCAAGATTTTGAGTAGTGTACTCAAGGTAATAT
>CAKUYM010000589.1 GCA_934716785.1 uncultured Bacteroides sp.
AAGAGAAGGCTTGGTGCGTCCGGCATTCCGGTGACAGCTTCCGCACGAATAGCCGGCATAGACAGGACCCAATCCGCCGCCATGACCGTTGTTGCTTGTACGTACGTCATTATAGAGCTTGTCTCCGCGGGTGAAACGTATGTCGTAAGCTCCCGTCACCCAATCCGCAGGAGTGTCATAGGCTACGGATGAATTGAGGAAGGTAGTGGATGTACCGGCGGATAGGGCATACCCATCCGGTACTTCTATATCCAGTACATCGATTCCTTCGTCATCGCAGGCTGCGCATGCCAACAGGCAGAAGATGGAGAATGAATATTTTAGAAAGTGGTTCATTGCTTATCGATTAAATTCAATGATATGTTTTTTACATGCCAAAGAAGTAAAGGGGGATTTGGACATCCCGCCTTTACTTCTCATTAATATCCTGCTAAGATAAAACTTTATTGCACTTTACGGGGTTCACCGTCCTTGTAGAGCAAGAATTCCAATGTGTGGAAACCGCGTACATTCCGCGCTGATTCAACAGCCTCGTCACTATCATCAGGACCCCATTCCATATCGCTCCAGCTTTGAGAGTACAGAATCTGTACAATTGCGTTCTGGTCCAAAGGCCAGCTATCCATATTGGGGTCAAGTCCCATTTCGTCTACCGGACCAAACAAGAATGCTTCGCTCTTTTCCCAAGGTTCACGGGCAGTCATCCATGATTTGCAAGCTACAGAAAAGGCATCGTTTGACGGGTGTTCTGCAAGGGCTACCACTGCATCGTATAGAGCCTCGTTCTTTTCTTTCAGACTTTTGTAGGTCGGCACTACCACTCCGTCAACATACTGTTTTACCACAGGGTCAAGCACTTCATTGCTGTTGATGGCAGAATTGTTGGCGATATAAGACTTCAAATCGTTTTTCAACAGAAGTTCCAAGTCTGCACAAGCATCCATTGCTACTACTGTCTCATTACTTGCAATGTGATTGCGGAATGGTTGCGTAATGCCTTGGATAGCTTGAGCGGCAGCGGTTATCGCATTCTTTATTTTAGTGTCCAATGTAGCATTGACACCGGCGATTACTTTAGACAAAGAGTTTGCATTGATTTTACCGTCCAAAGAACCGTAATAAGCGTTGCGGATTGAATAGATGTTGTTGGTATAGTCATCACGAGAGTGCCAGCTATACCAAGATTCTACGGCGTACAGCGCTTCTTCCGTGTTTCCTGCTTTATACAAGTTGTAGGGATCGCCAATTTTTGCGGTACCTACCTCGTTGGCGATTTCCGCACATTTGTCAACAATTTCTTCTACACAGCTCAATGCACTTGTATAAGGTGCGGTATTGTGTGCCTTGAAAAATTCAGCATAGCTCACTCCGCCATTATAGCTTGAGTTCCATGCGTTATAAAGATTGGTTGCATCTGTCTTCAAAAGAATGGCAGCATTTCTCATGTAGTTATGCCAGCTTGATGCATTTTCAGACGTGTAGTCGATATCTGCGGGATTAGCTTCCGGATCATCGTCGCTGTTGCAAGACGTTGCTGTAAATGACAGTCCTGCTATCAGGGCTGCCACATAAAAGAATTTTGTTTTCATCATCTATAAATTAACTAATTAACTATTGATTATTACTTATTTGTTATTCCTTATTCTTATTTTTTGAGAAACCATCCGATATACGCTACTCCGATAGAAAATTCGTTTTCGCTATTGTATCTATTTGATTTGCCGAATACTTTGTTTGTCCCGATCTGGCGTGTCGCATAGTCGGCCTTCACTACTAAGTTGGGCAAAGCATACCAGTTCAGTCCTGCCGTCCACATACTTACCTGACAGCGTTTTTCCATCGTCTGTCTCTTTTCTCCTTTCTCTTGCGGATTGTAGTATTCATAGCGGGCAAACGGGTAGATTACCGGAATTCTCTTGCTACCACCGAATATGGCATTGATGTTGATACCGGCTTCTGCCGCATAGCTTACTGCATTCTTGGCTACCGGACCCAGACGGGTGTAGGGTGATTTGTTGGATAAATGACCATTAGTCTGACTTACTCCGAAGGAGTTTCCTAAGTTGCCATACACGATGTTTCCGCGTGCAGTCACATATTTGTTGCGATATTGTGCATCTGCCGTGTAGATTCTCAGTGGAATTTTGCCACAGTCTGAATAAGTCTGTGCTTTATCGGAATTGGCACCGGCATCTGCGCAATAATAGAAAGATGCACCCACGCGCAATCCCGGAACTCCTTTGTAATCCAAACGGAATACATAAGCGGGAGACGTGAAGTTGTCTTCTTCGAAGATTCCCTGTTTGCCGCTGCCTACCCATGTGTTACGGTCAAAGCCGTTGGGATTCAATCCGGCTACGAC
>CAKUYM010000590.1 GCA_934716785.1 uncultured Bacteroides sp.
GACGAAGATTGTCTATTTGGAAGATCCTGAAGTGGCGAGAAAAACACCTACACATTCAGAACCATTGAAAAAGGAACCAATAGAAGAAGATGAGGAAATCCACCCGGATGATGTGGCTCAAGAGGCCAAAGGTCTGACCGAAGAGGAAAAGGAAGAATTGATGGCCTCTGTGGCTGCCGAACCTGACCCGGATTTTGATACAGCCATGACTTTCGAGGACATAAGTAATGTGGCAGATGTGCTGATGTCAGAAAATCCTGATGAGCAGAAAGCCATCCGTGCAGCTTCTACCATACATCACAAGATGCAGGACACGGTTATACTTTCTTTCCTTACGGATAAGTTGAGCAATCAGGAAAAAGTACACAGGCTGCTCAGAGAATGTCTGGACGATACGGGCAAACCATTGGCAAAGCGAAAAACAACATCCAGAAAGATGAAGACTTTCAGCATAGATGAGTTCGTTTAATTTTATTGTCTTTATTTTTGAAAGGCATGTCGATGTGATATCGGTGTGCCTTTTTGAGTATTTTGAGTATTATTCAACTCTTTGGGCATTATCCAATCTCCTATGACAGTAAGAAATCAAGGACAAAATTTCTAAAGCATCTTGTTCACTCACTGGCCACTCAATTTTTGGTTGATGAGCTTCTGGATTCCTAAACATATTGCACAAACCTTCTAAGATAGCCTCGAAATCTTTCTGTTCATCTTTTTCTTGTTTAGATTTATACGAATTGATTACCAATACAGGATGATTAAACACATATTCCACTAACTTTATTCCATCAGTATTAATTAATGATAGCTGACGTATTCTTGCAAATAACCCTTTGCAAGCTTCAAATACAGCATGGAAATAGTTCTTATCAACTAACTCTGTTGTGCAATATTTGAATATTTCTTGATGTGCATTTCTCATCTGAAGATTTACCAAAAGGTCATTTGCACGTTGTTGGGCTTCACTAATAGTTTTTGCAGCAGCAACCACCCTAAAACGGCCGTTTGATTGCAATTCATAACCTACATAAGATAGACATTCATTAATCGCCTTTCTTTTTGTCTCAAAAATTTGATTATCTGTGAAACGTACGGGATTCAATACAGTTTGGATGAATCTCAATATTTTGTTTGAACATTTATCAAAGTTCTGAACGGATGCGAATGCACTATAAAGTCTCTTCCATTTTGTTATTTTAGGAGCCACATCTTTAATCTCGCACTGCTGAAGAAAATAGGATATTTCAGCTCCTGTAAGTCCATTTAACGTATCTCCTAATATTTTCGAAATACGTTCCAATACACCTTGGTTTAAGCAATGTCTTAATTCCATAATTGTCAATATATAAGTGCCATTAATAAATATCGAACAAACTAATTTCATCAATGTTTATTACTGGTGTATAACTATCCCTTACCCATTCAGTGCAAATTTTATATTGTGGAAACCCACTCTTATAGTTTTCATCTACCCAATCATTATTCCATAAATTAACACCAGTTTCATTGCTAACAATTTTACATATATCTTCTGTATATGTAATAGGATGAGGTAAATTATATGCTATACGTTGAATCCATATTTGGATTTCTCCAATATTAGGAAACCTCTGAAACTTCGTATAAATATTATTGACGATTTTTTCTCTTTCTTCTGTCGAAGGAATTTTACTAAGAAGTTTACTGATTATAGAAAGAGCCACCTTGTACGTTTTCGGACTATATAGTGCAATTTCTGTAAAAATTGATATCATCACAAGGTAATCACCACAAATCGCAATTTTTTTATTTAATCTTTGGGCAAAAGTCGTTAAAAGTTTTATTAGCGTACCACTGTTAGGATACTTTTTAGAGAATTGATATATAAAAAGTACTTCTTGCTGGAGATTTGACATTGTAGAACATATCCTTTTCTGGGTTCTTCTATAAATCGGACCTTCTGAAATGTAGGCTTTTTTATCAGATTTTATAGAGTCACTAATTATATCTTCCGTCAAATATGTCTTTTTTTCGTTCAACTGAAAATTTAGTTCTGTAAGGACCTCTTGTAGAAAGAAAGCTATTCGCTCTATGTCTTCTTTTGAATTACAGAATATACGGTAGTCATCCCTATATCTTATTATATGATAGTTGAATATTCCTTCTGCATTTAGTTTTTCACTGAGTGTCTTATCTGCATAGGCAAGTACCATTTCTGCAATAAAGTCTGATAATACGCTTCCTTGAGGTATGCCATTTGTCTGACCATATTGCATACTTTGTATATAGTAATCAATAATATTCCCTAATAATCCATGCTTGTCGCGTTTTTCTTTAGCTTTATCTTTTCCCATCAAAGCCCATGCAATGGTATGAGTAT
>CAKUYM010000591.1 GCA_934716785.1 uncultured Bacteroides sp.
TCCTAATACATTGCTACCATTTGCGTTATATTCTCCATAGCAGTTTACGGAACTACTAAATTTCACTCCACTACGAGAGTTGTTTGAAATGGTTATATTATTAAAGTTCGCACCACTACACGAAAGAGTTTGTGGTGTTTTTCCGACAACATAAAAATTATTCGGTTTATCTATCGTTAAGGAACTTCCAATTAAATCACACCATAAGTATATATTACCATTTCCGCTTAATGCAGCTGAAGTGATGGAAACATCTCCACCAAATTTCAAATTACCATTAACGACTATATTACCAATATTTTTAATTATTGTAAGCTTATTAAAGTTAATTTGAGAACTTTCATCCACTGTTACCGAATTTGAAGATGAACCCGAAAGTGTTGTTTTACCGTTAATCGTTAATTCAGCATTGTTTTCCAATGTGATGCTACCATTCGTAACTGATAAAGATTTTGTGATTAATTTACCACCATTTTTGATTATCAAATTTCCGGTTAATACAATACCTTTTTTCGCTGTAACGGTATCTCCGTCTATAACTAAATCGCTTGTCATTGAAAGAGCATCTTCATAGACAATATCTTCATTTATATTTCCTGCAAAGATAACATTAGAACTGTTGACAATCTTTCCGTTTGACTGATAATCACCTGAAACGTACACCTTGTTATTTAATGTTAACTTTTTAGCTGCAACAATAAAATCATTTACATAAATATCACGACTGATGGTTTGCGGTAATTTTCCGCAAACTTCAACATTCCCAAGCGTAACTTTTTCGCTGCTTCCGGTTAAATCACCCATCAATTTGAAAATTCCACCGTTTTGGGTTACACTTCCGCCAAAATGAACATCTCCTGCTGTAATCAAGTCTCCATTTAAAGTTAGTGTTCCACTTGATTGATTTAATACTTTATTTGCCTTTAATGAATTAAGTGTTACATTACCACTGATGTTTGATGTTCCGTTACATATAATAGGAATGCTTTCTACTACCGCATTGCTTAAATTCAGTGTTGAACATTGAATGCTTGATGTGCCAAGAGAGGAAGTTATCTTACCTCCGGTTGCAGAGAAATAATCAATAGCAAAATCTCCACTTGCAAAATTGGAGTTTCCGCTGCTTTGCGTAAATTCTGATACGTTCATTCCTTTGGCAACAATAATATCTCCACCATTGTTTGTAATGTAAGGTATATATGCATCTGCACTTTCCAAAAAGGTTAAGATTTTACCGCCCTTTTCAATTGTTAAGCCGTTTGAGATACGGCTGTTTAATTCTGCTATACCGTAATGGTTGAATTGACTTCCATTTGCTTTATCATATGTTGCGTATAAACCACCGCAATTATCGTTATATTGGATAGTGAATGTTTCACCATTATTAACCGTAAAAGTATCAGTTGTATAAGGAACGATTGATGCACCGAGTATTGCATCTATATGTCTTTGGTAGTCATAAGCATAAAAGTCTTTTAACGTTTCATCAGAACCGCCTGCGAGAAGTTGTCCCAAAGGTTTATCAAGCTGATTTGCAGACATTTTATATGCAATGGTCTCACCACGAAGTCTTAATCTTTGAATAAAATCAAGGTCATCAATTACTTTTGCCGCATTTTCGTCTGTCGGATTGGCTTTGTAATTTGCCAAATCTCTCTCAAATGTTGCTTTAAAGAATGCAATAAGCTGATTAAGGTTTTTAAGCTCTACAGTTTTTGTACTTGTATCTTCCAAACCTGTAACTGCATCTGCAAGATATGTAGCTGTACCCACAACTCCGGTTGCAGAAGCAATAGCACCGGGGATGATGGATTGGTCATAGCAAGGAATAAATCTATTCCGCATTTTCTTTAATGCATCCGAGATTTTGCTTTCAGCATATTTTTCAATATATCCACTATTTCTGATAGAGGTTAAAATCAAATCATAATTAGAAGTTTTTCCATCTGCTGCATCTTTGATTAAATCAGAATATCTATCTAAAAGGTCTCTTGTCTGTGCATTGGCAAGATGTTCCGAGGTTCTGTCGAGAACACCTGCAACAGATTCTTTTTGTGTTTGTATACTACAAACATACATAAAGCTATCTATTGTAATATCTGCGAATTTAGCAGCATCTGCGTTGATATCTATAATCTTTTTAGTATCTTCATCGAGTAAATATGCAGGAGCTATTGTTATTGCTCCACCACTATTATTTTCGCTTACAACAATAGAATCATAAACTGCAACAGCACCTAATGCAGTGGTTAAATCAAGAAGTGCTTGCTCATTTTCTCCCATATCGCTGCTTGTCAGTTTTGCTACATTATTCATAACATCCTGATATGCATCTGCTGCAGGGAATAAAAC
>CAKUYM010000592.1 GCA_934716785.1 uncultured Bacteroides sp.
AGTGGCAGTCGAATCTCTCAATTAAGTATGATCCGGTCCAATGTGAACAAGTTGCGGAGATTATTGCAGCAGATTTTGGATTTTCGTAAGATGGAAAGTGGAAACATGAAGTTATCTGTTTCGAAAAGTGATATTGTGTCGTTTATAGATGATGTATGTAAGGTTAATTTTGCACCATTAATAAAGAAAAAAAGTCAAACATTTATTTTTACTACAGAAGACAAACATCTAATAGCTTATTTTGATAGAGATAAGATTGATAAAATAGTGTCTAACTTATTGTCCAATGCTTATAAATATACAAGTGAAGGTGGAGAAATAAAACTAATAATAAAATCTTATCAGGAAGCTGGACATACTCATTTATGTATTCAAGTTACTGATACAGGTGAGGGGATTGCTCCTAATGATTTGGAGAATATCTTTAAAAGGTTTTATACAGCAAATAATGGAGACGAAAGTGAGTCTAATGGGATTGGATTATCATTGACAAAAGATTTAGTTGAATTGCATCATGGAACAATAGGGGTAGAAAGCGAACTAACTAAAGGAAGCACTTTTACTGTAGATTTTCCTATTGATAAAGATAGCTATCGAGAAAATGAGTTGATAACGGGGGAGATTTCGGTTAATGATAAAAAGGCGGCTATGATTTTTGAGCATGAGGACTTAGAAGAGTTAGGGTTAGTTGAAGATGCGCAAATCAATGATAATCATTTATTATTGGTTGAAGACAATGAAGAATTATTGTACCTTATGGAGAAAATTTTGTCCAGACACTACCATGTTCTCGTTGCGAAAAATGGGCTGGAGGCTTTGGATATAATAAAGAATAATGGAATAGACATTATCATTAGTGATGTGATGATGCCAGAAATGGATGGCTTGGAATTATGTCGTAACATAAAGTCTAATTTGGAAACCAGTCATATTCCTATTATTTTGTTAACGGCCAAAAATACGGCGGATGATCGTGTTGAGTGTTATAATGCAGGAGCGGATGGATATATATCCAAACCGTTTGAACTAAAAATATTGGAAGCTCGTATTCATAATTTTATAATTCATAAAAAAAGTAAACAAGAAGAATTTCGCGCTAATGTAGAAGTCGATATTGATTCTTTGGAAACTTCTTCCATTGATAAAGATTTTCTTGATAAGGTTGTTTCTGTCATAGAATCTAATATGGCGGAAGTCAATTTTGATGTTGTTCAGTTAGCGGATGCCTTGGCTGTATCCAAATCTTCGCTTTATAGAAAGATGAAAATAGCGACCGGATTGTCACCGATTGAGTTTATTCGAAACATAAGATTGAAATATGGTAGCCAATTATTGAAAAACAAATCAATGTCTATTGCAGAGGTAGCCTATGAATGTGGCTTTTCTAATCCAAAATATTTTGCGACTTGCTTTAAGGAAGATTTTGGTGTAACTCCCAAAGAATATCAAAAGTCCTGTTAAAATAGAAAATATATGAGTTCATAAAGGTAGGTACGCATTTTAATGTAAAGGTGTGTATCTCTCTATGTATTAATTTTTATAGCCTCTGAATGATTCTTGGACTAATGTTGAGTGATTTTTGAACCTATTGTGGGCTATGGTGATTATGATTCAAAATTGTACGTTTTTGAATGATTAGAGGACTTCTTTCTATAGGATAACTTGCACTTTTGTACTGCGATTCATAACTTATATTTATATGAACTAAAAAAAACTTATAAATCTAATAGTATGGTAGTATTTTTACCTGATTTTTCATTTCAAAAGCCTTTTTATCGTTTGCTTGTCGCTGTAGGCTTTTTAGGATTTAGTGGGACAATAGCATCCCAATCAAATACTCCTAAGGATTCTGATACTTTGGGAGTCTATGAAAAGAAAAGTTTTCAAGAAAAGAAAATTCTTTTTAATGTAGGACCTCGTTTAGTTGTAAATCGGGGAATGGATTCTGATAAGACGAATAATACTGTCGATATTAAGAATTTGCAACGCTCTCAGTTTCTCTCTATTCAACAGTTGCTTAAGGGAAATGCATCCGGTGTGTATACCCAGGAAAACAATGGTGAACCTGGAAGCATACAAAGCATGTTGATTAGAGGTATTTCATCTCCGATTTTTAGCAATAAAGATGTTTCTGGCATTCAGCCGGCAGTTTATGTAAATGGTATTCCGCTTTCTTTGGATCATCCGTACGTGTATGATGTAAAACAGTACGATATAAACCCTATTGGGAGTGCGACTAATATTTTAGCCGGATTGGATATACAGACCATTGAATCTATTGAAATTATTAAAGATCCTATAGTTTTAGCTAAATTAGGTCCTTTGGCCGCTAACGGGGCAATTTGGATT
>CAKUYM010000593.1 GCA_934716785.1 uncultured Bacteroides sp.
ACGCTAAAATCGTCGCTACAGATACCTATAAAGCAGATTTGAAAAATATTAGACAAAAAACGATAAAGTCAGGAAAGGTACGACTACTTATTGAGAATAACGAATGTTTTATGTAAAAAACTACGGAGAGTATAAATAATCTCCGTAACATCTTACATTTATTGGTGATGATCCCCAAGGAATAGAAAGCAATATTTTGAAAAGGATAAATCCACCACTTTCTCGACACGCCTGATGAGGAACATCAAGAAAGTAGTGGATTCTTTTTTAAGATTACTACAGTTTTTAAAAGATTACTGCGTATCCTAAAAGATTACTACAGCTTCAACCGGAATATTTCATCAAACTTTCGGGCAATGAATCTGTCACTTTCGTCATAAAGGCGGTAAATTTCCTCGGTGGACGGTCTCTGTTGTGAGGTGCGCCATGTCTCTATTTGAGAATAGAGCGTTCGGAACAACTCCTGCTCGATTTCTTCGTTCAACTGCATATACCCGTTGCCTTTTCTGTTGAACAACAATTCCCAATTAAAGTAAGTCTCGGCATTGTTGCCACGTGTGTAGCTGTACACCCGGTCGCGGAGTAGAGAAGTGGCGTCGCATAGCGGACTGTGATATTTCTCACTTTTTTCCGACAGCAAGCGGGGTAGTTTATCGGCTGCCCCTTTCACCCATACCGGGACGGCAGGAGTAACGGGAGGATAGCCGATGACAGTCCACATCGTGGTGAAAGAAGCATCTTCGCCCGGTTTCACCCCCTGGATAACCACGGCACAGGACGATTTCTTGCGGGCAATGAAGTCCTGTTCCACAAACCAGCCATTGGTCTGCGGCTTATTAAACAGACCGCTTTTCAAGTCTATCCCCATCAGCGGATTGGTAAAAGAACGGGACAGATTACTGAACAGCCATTCCGGAGTAATCTCATTGGTGGCGGAAGCGGTGAAGATCTCCTGCTCGGCCTGCTGATAACGTACATATCCGCTGCCGTCGTTCAGCTTGCCGCTCACGGAGAAGTTGGCACGCACCAAGTAGCCGTGGGGTGCCACCGACGGATCATTCACATCATAGGCGGTATAGCGAGTATAATCTACCTCGAAATAAGCCCCATTGCCCTGAGCGTCAATGACACCATAGTTGGTCTCCACCTTCAAGGGGCGTGTCAGCGTGTCCAGATAATGCCTGAAGTCGTCCACCGTGGCGCAGATCTCCAAGGCGCGCTTCATCAGACTCCCGTTCCGGCTTCCCGTCTTTTCGCCCTCCTTCTTCTCAATCAGATTGTAGGATGCGGTGTTCATGATGGAGAATCCCGCCTCGTTGGTCCCTATCCAGATGGAGCGGGGATTCTTGTCATAATTGGTTACAGCCACGAAGTTATATTTCTCCCCTTTCATATATCGCACGCAGTTGGGCAGGTCACTGGTATCGCGGTTCTTCCACATGAGGGGACGTCCATCCGGAGTCAGCCTACCGGAGATGATGGCCGACGTGCAGGCATGAAGCGTCTCCATGCCTGCTGCCAACAGGAGAAAGCAGAAACTGCTTGCAATAAGAAATGTCCGTTTCATAATCATTCTCATAATCATTGTTTTTTTATAAACCAACCTTTCAAGAAAGCCGTAGTCAGTACGGCAATACCGGCAATCAGGCAAATGCCTGTAAACAAAAGTCCGTATCCGTTCAGGAAAGCCACCGGGGCGAATGTGATTAATGAAATCTCTACCGGGGCGATGAACAGGTAGGCCAGCGCGTAGCTGTCCAGACAGCGGCTCTGCATCTTGGAGTCTACCACGCGGAGCAGGGCGATGCCCATCGCCATTGTGCCCGTGAACCATCCCCAAGTGAAGATAGCCTTCTCAAACCAGTACTCTTTCATTAATCTGCGCGCCATCACAAGTACGTATATCAGCGTTGCTACCAGTCCGGATACCAGCAGTATGAGCAGCGGCACGATGTACTCCACTACCACGGAGATTTTGATGGAAGCAATGCCGAAGGCAACCAGCAGGTCCGTGAACGTTCCGCTGAGATGGCCTATCGTCTGCGGGCAGGTGTAGTTGCCGGCTTTAGTCTTGTCGAGGATTTTCTTTAGCAGGATGCCTATGACGAACGCGCAACTGAACACCGGCAATTCAAAACCCGGCATGAAGTGGGACACAATCTTGCTGATGCAATATCCGCCTAAGGCGATGGTGCTGATAATGGCAAGGTTGAAGGTGAGCGAGTCGATGGAGATGGACGAACACGTGCTCGCGCCTATGCTCTCGCGCTTCTCGTCAGGGAGTAGTCCGGTGCGGAGTTCGGGAGGCAGGTCGTCATAGTTGGCAAGAAACGAAGTGTAGCCT
>CAKUYM010000594.1 GCA_934716785.1 uncultured Bacteroides sp.
CTACAGGAAAAGCATAAGGCTATTCTTCAAGGTGCAAGCGGTCGCAAGTTTACTTATCGGGAAGGAGAATGGAGATTGATTTTTACCTTTTTTCCTACGGATAGAGTGGTTGATGAACGGTATGCTTTAAAGAATAAAACCTCTCTCTATAAGAATAAAATATAATACTTGCTGTCATCTGTCACCAAATTGGGGTTAAGCACTTGACTGGTATTTGATTATGATGTGACAGCACGGTGTGACGGCAGTGTGACAGTAGGTGTTGCTGTCACTTCTTATTATGCGATAGCTTTGCTGTTCCGGTGAAGTAACTCTTGGATGATATACGGATAAAAATAGTCTGTTATAATGAAGTCGGCAGTTTCAGGCTTCGAAACTGTAGTTCCGCGGCTTGAAACTTTAGTTTCAGACGCTTGACACTGTGGTTTCAGACGCTTGGAACCATAGTTCCATAGCCGCTGGAACTGTAGTTTCTCTTCGTTGAAACTATGGTTTCTCCATGCTGCTACTTTAGTATCAAATAGGTGAAACTAATATGGAACTGTGGTTTAATGCTTTAGGTTGAATAGTTTAATGTTTTAGGTCGTATAGTTTAACGCTTTAGGTTGACTACTTTTTAATCTCATTTGTAAGTATGGTTGACGAAATTAATGCTTATTTTATGATATAAGTTGACTCTTTCAAATGTCATTTCTTTTTAATGGAGCGCAACGTTTGCAGCACCACGCTTAGTATTACCATGGCGATGCCTACATAGAAAGAAGCATTCAGTTCTCTTGCCTCTCCAAAGGCAAGGAAAGCAATGAGGATGGTATAACACGGCTCAAGGTTGTAAGTGAGGTTGACGGTAAAAGCCGACAAGGTTCTGAGTACGATGATTTGCAGCAGGTAAAGTCCTGCCGTACAGAATAAAGCCAAGCTCAGCAGCCACCACAGGTTGGCACCTTCCGGTATCACGCATACGGGTTGGGAAGATGGATAGAGCATCAGATAGAAAGGTATGATGACGGATACCCCGATGAGTCCTCCCAACATTTGATAGAGTAGCATTGTGCGGGCTTTAACTCCGGAGCTTACTCTCTTGCAAGTGATGGCGTAAAGTGAGCAAACTGCCGCAGACAAGATGCCGATGAAGATGCCGAGACGATAGCGGGAGTCAAAAGAGAAGATGCAGACCAAACCTGCCACCGTGATGAGTGACAACAGCATCTCCACCCATGAGAACTTCTTATGAAAGATGAGCGGTTCGAAAATGGAGGTAAAGAAACACATGCTGGCGAAGCAGACTACACCGATGGATACGTTGCTCGCTTTGATGGAGGCATAGAAGAGCAACCAGTGCAATCCTAACAAAGTGCCACATCCTGCTATCTGTAACAGTTTTTTACAGCTCACACGGGGTAATCCCGTGAATACGATCAGGATAAGTGCCGTAAAGAATATTCGATACCACACAAGGGTGGTTTCATTAAGCGTTACCAGTTTGCCGAACAAGCCTGTGAATCCAGCTAACACAACACTCAAATGTAGTTGGAAGAAGGCTTTCCTAACATCTGTCTGTTCCATTGTTTACTTCAAGATTTCTTCAAATTATATTTTAATAATAAAACCTTTGTTCTCTTTGGGAGAAAAAACTCTGCAAAGTTATGCTTATTATTGAGAACATTGATTGGTAGAAGAATGAATTTTAATGGATGATTTTGCATGTCTATGTAAATTTTTAATTACTTTTGTTGGGAAGATTGTAAAAAATAGCATTTAATTTCTTTAGCTTATGAAGGCAGAACTCAATAAAATAGACAACGGCAGCCATATCGACCTCGGCTATCGGCTTACACCCAAGTATTGGGGACATGGCTACGCCACTGAGGCTGCCAAGGCTTGGATTGACTATGCCTTTCAAGTGATGAAAGTCCCAATCGTTTGCGCCTTGGTGGAAAAGGCTAACACTGCCTCAATCAACGTGTTGGAGAAAGTAGGCATGAAGGCAACAGATGCTTTTGTGCTTGACGGCAAGGAACACTTGTGGTATGAAATCAAATGTAAATCTAAATCTAAATAATTACAGTATAGTATGAATAAAATTATTAGTCTCAAAAAAACTGTCAATAGCATAAGCACAAAAAGAATGTGTCCCATTCTTTTAACCGCATTGTCTATAATGCCGATAGATGCTTTCGCACAAGATGTTATCGTGAAAAAAGACGGAAGCACCATTCTTGCCAAAGTGCTCACTGTTGGTGAAGATGAAGTAGAATATAAGAAACACAATAAACCTGAGGGACCTACCTACAAGATATCAGTCAGCAAGCTGCTTTCCATCAACTATGAAGG
>CAKUYM010000595.1 GCA_934716785.1 uncultured Bacteroides sp.
AGTTGACAGCGTTATTGTATGAAATTCCACACACAATTTCTTTTAATGTTTTGTAATCTGCCGGATATTCACCGTTTTCAACCCATCCACCAATCAAGTCACACATGATTCTCCGGAAATATTCATGTCTTGTATAAGACAGGAAACTTCTGGAGTCAGTAAGCATACCAACAAAATTAGCAAGCAATCCAAGATTTGCAAGAGAAGTCATCTGTGCGATCATACCTGTTTTATGATCATTGAACCACCATGCACTTCCCTGCTGAATCTTTCCTGCTGCTTCCTGTCCCTGGAAACATCCAAGAATTGTTCCAATAGCTTCATTATCATTCGGGTTCAGTGAATACAAAATTGTCTTCGGAAGCTCATCGGTTGCAATCAGAGAATTCAAAAAGTCTGCCATCTGCGCACTTGGTGCATAATTATTGATACAGTCATATCCGGTATCCGGTCCTAACTGTTTATACATCAAAGTGTTATTATCTCTCTTGCATCCATAATGAATCTGCATGATCCAGTTCATTTCATGGTAGGCCTTACCCACGAACTGCATAAATGCCGTCTTAAAGATGATCTCCTCTTCCTTTGAGATCTGCTCACCGTTTAAGCTCTTCTTGAAAATTTCATCTACTTTTTCTTCTGAGGCCGGCGCATACATAATATATTCTAATGCATGATCGGATACTCTGCACCCCATTTGTTCAAAATAATCCATTCTCTTACGAAGTGCTTCTTTTAATTCCGCAAATCCCGTAATTTTAATTCCACTAACCTCTGAAAGTTTTTTCATGTACTCCGGATATTCTGGTTTTTCAAGATTCATAGCCTTATCAGGACGCCATGCCGGAAGTACCTTTACTTCAAAGCTATCATCCTCTGCAAGAACTTTATGCCATTTTAAATCATCGATTGGATCATCTGTCGTACAAATTAATTTTACATTCGATTTACGGATAATATTTCTGACTGACATATCATCTTCCTGAAGCTTTTTATTGCACAGATTCCAAACCTCTTCCGCTGTATCTCCATTCAGATAACCTGTATAGCCAAAATATTTCTGCAATTCCAGATGGCTCCAGTGATAGAGAGGATTTCCGATTGCTTTTCCCAGGGTCTCTGCCCATTTCTGAAATTTCTCGCGGTCACTGGCTCCGCCTGTAATATAGTATTCATCAATGCCATTTGATCTCATCTGACGCCATTTGTAGTGGTCACCACCAAGCCATACCTGGGTAATGTTATCAAATTTGCGATCCTCTGCGATTTCCTGCGGATTAATATGACAGTGATAATCTATAATCGGCATATTTTCCGAATATTCGTGAAATAATTTTTTTGAAGTTTCTGTTGAAAGTAAAAAATCTTTGTCCATAAATTGTTTCATTGTTCTAATTCTCTCTTTCTAATTATTTGATATATCCCATCATTCTAGGTAACCAAAGACTGAGGGCCGGAATGTATGTGACAAACATGAGCACAACAAAAATTGCTGCAAAATAGATAAGAAGCTGTTTAAATACCGTTTCGATCTTAACTTTTCCGACTTTAACACCAACAAAAAGTGTGGTTCCAACCGGTGGTGTGATTGTTCCGATACACAGATTGAAAATCATCATAATACCAAAGTGGATCGTATTCATGCCAAGTGCCGTACACACCGGAAGAAAAATAGGTGTAAAAATCAAACATGCCGGTGTCATATCCATAAATGTTCCTACAATCAGCAGAATAACATTAATAAGAAGCAAAATGACTATTCTATTGTTGCTGACTGATAAAAGTGCACCCGACACAAGTGTTGGAATATTAGTCAACGCCATTACCCATGACATAATACTGGATACTCCAATCAGGAAAATAATAATTCCTGTCATCTCAGCACTTTCCTTTAAAATCTTTGGTATCTCTTTGATTGTAATAGAACGGTATACAAAGAGTGATAAGCACAAACTATATACAACTGCAACTACCGATCCTTCTGTCGCTGTAAATACTCCAAAAATAATGCCTCCGATTACAATTACAATAAGAAGCAGACATGGTAATGCCTCAAGTATAATTTTTCCGGCTTCTTTTGCTGTAAATACAGTTTTTGCGCGATAGCCTTTTTTCTTTGCTATAACATAAACTACAAGCATGCATGCAAGTCCCCATAAGGCTCCGGGAATATATCCTGCCATAAAAAGCGCTGCTACAGAAGTTCCGCCGCTTACCAGCGAATAGGTAATCATAACATTACTTGGCGGAATTAAAAGTCCTGTTGGTGCTGTTGCAATATTAACTGCTGCTGAAAAGTTTGGATCATATCCTTCTTCTTTTTCAATCGGTCC
>CAKUYM010000596.1 GCA_934716785.1 uncultured Bacteroides sp.
CAGTTCAGCCTTATAAGTATAACGGAAAGGAGTTGGATCGGAAAGGCGGATTGGATTGGTATGATTATGGGGCGAGAATGTATGATGCGGCGATTGGAAGATGGCATTCGGTGGATCCGTCAGGTGAAAAGTATTACAGTTGGAGTCTGTATGCTTATTGTAAAAACAATCCGATATTACGAATAGATTTGGACGGGAAAGATGATTACAAAATTAGTGAAACAGGAAAACTTTCTCAAACAATAGTACATGGCTCTTCTTATGACCGGTTGTTTAGTAGTAATTCAAATGTAAAACCTATTATAGTAAAAAATAAGGGACTGCTTTCGGATATGTTTAATATGCAATATGATATGATGAACCCATCTCGAGGAATTCATGTTTCAACAACAGAATTGGAAGATGCAGCTACAGTATTCAAATTTGCTGCGGATCATACGAGAGTAGAATGGAAATTGGACATATATGATAATAACGGAAGTAAAAGTGCTATTATTGGAACAGATCGTAGTGAGAACAGTGTTTTTTCTGATATGCAGAAGAAACTGAATATAAGTGGAGAGAAAGTTTTTGATTTACATTCTCATCCTTGATAATCAGCAAGCATCTGATAATGATATGGAGGTATTGAAAATAGGAAAAGGAGCTATTTATCATAAGGATAGTAAAACATTATTTTTTTATAATGAACAGAATAATCATATTCAAGGAGAAGATTATAGAATTCCTAAAGGTGAAGATTTATTCAAACTATTAAAGGATTTATTGAAGTTATGAAACAGTTTGCTGGACTGATAGTATTTTTATTTGTTTGGTCTGGTTGTACTTTATCACCTATTGATAAAGTACAACTGGCAATAGAAACGCAAGCAAAATTGCTTGTCGATAGTGGGCATATAGAAAAAAGCTATGTCGTTTTTGAGGATTATTTCTTTAACGATTTGTATCGGATTTATTTGATTGGAGATACAGACTGTCCGTTAGATAATTCTTTAGGATGCCCCTCAAAAATAGTCTCCTACAAAGATAAATTTCTTTGTTTTTCAAATCACGATGAACCGGAAATGCTCTTTGATGAGATAAAAAAATCACATCCTATTCGGGAAATCCATTAAATGATTGTTTTAATAGCATTAAATGGGTTATGGTCGTCTCTAATCAAGGGAAAATAGAAAAGATGTTTAATTATACGCAGTTGGAAGAAAAAGAAACTGCGCTGAATTGGACGGAATTATGGCCATATTTTTCTGGTTATGAGGCACATTGTCCAGTGCAAATGGCTTTTGGCTCTTATAATGTTAAAGTCGATTTGATAAATGCTCGGCCTTACAATATAGATAGCTTGAATTTAAGACGCAGGTTCTTAGAAAATATGATTGGCATAAATGGGAAAATGTATCTAAAAAATAATACGGATTCAACCGTCATGTTGTCCTCTGATACGAAAAAGCATTGTGCGATTGTTAATGGCATAGATACTCTTTATTTATCGTTGTGTGATTCTTTGCCTATTGTTTTAAAACCATATGAATATAGATATTGTTCTTATCAGAGTATATCTGATGAATGTTTTTTTAGGAAGTTGGTTTTAGAACGATCTCCTTGGGATTATCTTCATCGTTTATTCTCGGATTCCGCATATAGTCTCATGGATGTCAATCACTATAAAGATGTAACAAGAATAATGCATGTGAACACGGGCTGGTTGGATATTTGTGACGAAAATGATTTGAATTTGTTTTATATTTTGGATTCTGACATGAAACGAGATCGTAACCCACTTTATAAACAACGTTATTGGGAAAAACAACTTGAAGAGAATCAATAGCTGGAGCCTTACTATGACATAGGTTGGCTATTTTATTGTCTCATTTGATTGTTACCCTGATATGGAATTTAGAATTATTCTGTGTCAGGGTATCTTTTTCATTTATTATACGGGTGTAGTAGGACTCCCATGCTACAACGGCAATCAATTGAAATCAGTATCAGATAGAGCTATCAACTCTGTTTATGGTAACGGCTTTGATTTTTCAGATGGAACAAGTCAAGATACTGAATATGCGTATGATAAAGAAGGTAATTTGACGAAAGAATTAAATAAGAAAATAGCTGATATTCAATATAATTATTTAAATTTGCCCAATCGGGTACAGTTTAAGGACGGAAACAGTATTTCTTATGTTTATGATGCGAGCGGAACAAAACTTTGCACGATGCATATAGTAGGAAAGGATACCCTGTCCACAGACTATTGCGGCAATGTGATCTATGAAAATGGAATTCCCGTGAAGCTGCTGACAGAGGTGGGCTATGTCACACTTGA
>CAKUYM010000597.1 GCA_934716785.1 uncultured Bacteroides sp.
TTCTAAGGCTGCTTATGATTTGCATGAAGGTACTTATCCGGGAGATCCCCGCATTGATGAGACATTTTTGACTCGATGGAGAAATCGTAGTGGCAATAATCAGGCTAATCCGAAGCCGATGGTAGGGGATGTGCTTTCACCTAATGATTCTACTTACTTATATCCCTATTTCACATATATTAATGGTGATGTTGACGAATATGTGATAAAAAATGGTGTGGAAACTAAAGAAAAGAAAAAATATGTAGGCAAGTTGCCTTATAAAGCGTTTGCTGATCCTAAAAATCCGAGCATTGCGACGATTGAAAATTATGCCACAGAACATGGCGCTACGATGGAAAATGTAGCTATTACCCACTGTGTAGAAGATGTTTTTGCAAAGACTGGGTCACAGACCGCATGGCCGTGTTTCCAAAAGCTATATGATCAGAATCAGGTAGGTACAGCCAGTCATAAAAATCTGATGGTATACCGTTATGCTGAAATGTTATTATTGATGGCTGACGTATATAATGAATTGGGAGATACTCCTAAGGCAATATCATTGGCAAAAGAAGTTTTGGAACGTGCACGTAATTCGGGTGCGACACCTTCTGCACAACCAGCAGATTGGCCAACGTCCTTGAATCAGGAAGAAGTAAGGCAGAAATTATTTTTTGAACGTATCATAGAACTTAGCGGTGAGCCCGGAATGTACGAAATGCCACGTATTCGTGGGGAAAAATATTTGAAGATGGCTTTGGAACTACATAATAACCATGAGATAACAATAGCATCAGATGCATTGTATCTTGCCAGTTCCAATGCTTGGTTGGATCGTATTTACAACGGCACGAGAGGGCTGACGGATGAATTTTTGAAAAAGAATTTGTTATTGCCTATTCCCAGTAGTGAAATTGATGCTAATCCGGCTCTTACTACATCGGACAATAATTTCGGTTATACGAATTGAATAGGATATATTAAGTCCTGTTAGATGGCCTGTTAGATTTCCGGATGCCAGGCATAGCTGCTGGAGCATCCGGATTTTTAATTAATAAAAAGCCCAACTTTTGCCAGTGATAGAACCTTGTTTACTTAATTTGTTATATATGAAATATTTACATTCCCAGCTGATTTACTCTTTGGCCGGTGCTACCGCTGTAGCTTCTTTTGCTTCCTGTTCAAGCAAGCAAGAGTCAGCAAAGCAGAAAGCTTTGAATATAGTTTACATAATGACGGACGATCATACAGCACAAATGATGAGCTGTTACGACACACGCTATATGGAAACACCGAATCTCGATCGTATTGCTGCCGATGGTGTACGCTTTACTCAAAGTTTTGTTGCCAACTCTCTAAGCGGCCCCAGTCGTGCTTGCATGATAACGGGCAAACATAGCTGTGCCAATAAATTCTACGACAATACCACTTGTGTGTTCGATAGTTCGCAACAGACTTTTCCGAAACTGTTGCAAAAAATCGGTTACCAGACAGCATTGGTGGGCAAATGGCATCTTGAAAGTTTGCCGTCCGGCTTTGATTTCTGGCAGATTGTCCCCGGACAGGGCGATTACTACAATCCTGATTTCATCACACAAAACAATGACACTATCCGAAAACACGGATACATCACAAATATTATTACCGATGATGCCATCGATTGGATGGATAACAAACGTGATCCGAAGAAACCGTTCTGCCTCTTGATTCATCATAAGGCAATTCACCGTAACTGGTTGGCGGATACTTGCAATCTGGCTTTATACGAAGATAAAACTTTCCCGCTGCCGGACAATTTCTTCGACGATTACGAAGGACGTCCTGCCGCTGCTGCACAAGAGATGAGCATTGCAAAAGACATGGATATGATTTATGACCTCAAAATGCTTCGCCCCGATAAAACGACTTATCTGAAACCGCTGTATGAAAAGTATATCGGGCGTATGGATGAAGCACAACGTGCCGCATGGGATAAGTTCTATACTCCGATAATAGATGATTTCTATAGGCAGAGCCTGCAAGGTAAAGAACTTGCCAACTGGAAATTTCAACGTTACATGCGCGACTATATGAAAACTGTAAAGTCATTGGATGATAATGTTGGACGTGTACTCGATTACTTGAAAGAAAAAGGCTTGTTGGATAATACGCTTGTAGTCTATACTTCCGACCAAGGATTCTATATGGGAGAACACGGATGGTTCGATAAGCGTTTCATGTACGAAGAATCCATGCGTACACCGCTTATTATGCGCCTTCCGAAAGGATTCGATCACAGGGGGGATATCACTGAGATGGTGCAGAACATTGACTATGCACCCACTTTCCTCGAACTGGCAGGAGC
>CAKUYM010000598.1 GCA_934716785.1 uncultured Bacteroides sp.
AAAAAAAATACCCGATTCGCAATGAATCGGGTAAGGGGCAATATATCATTATTTCTACTTTAAATGAAAGAGCCGTGGCCAAATAATAGCAATGGAAGGGATTATGCCCTTTCATGGATAAAAATAATCCCGCTTCAGCTATTGAGAAAGTTGGAGCGGGATTACTTTTTCATAAATCATACCTTTGGTCCTTATTCATAAGTCATACCTTTAGTCCTTATGATTTAGTGGTATTCTTATTCATTTTTGGGGTTTCTGTTGATGCATTGCCGGCAACGGGATTTTCATCGGTAGCAGCCGGTTGATCTTGCACTTCCCAGTGGAACGGCTCGAAGTTTGAGTTGGGGTCTACCCAGGACGGCTTCTTGGCAGCGTAGATGATGAATGGCGCAACGACAACGATGATGGCACCGATAATCAGTACGGAGAACCACACAGTATTGCTACCTGTAGAAATCTGGCTGGGTGGGATAAAGCTGAGGATAAAGGCAAGCAATGATCCGCAGAATCCGAGACCGCCGACGAACCACATCAGTCCATTGCCTGACTTGCCGATACGGAACGGGCGGTTCAGCTTTTTCATCTTATAACGTAGTGCGATGGCTCCGGAGAACATCAACAGATACATGATAAGATAAAGAATCACGGTCAACTGTGACAGAATCTGATAGAAACTCTGCACGGAAGGCATGACAACGAACAGCAGGCTTAATACAGTAACGGCAATACCCTGTACGAGCAAGATGTTTTTCTGTACACCCAACTTATTTGTCTTTTGGAAGAACGGAGGCATATAACCTGCCTTACCTACGGCAAAGATACCTTTTGACGGACCGGCAACCCAAGTCAACACACCTGCCAACACACCGAATGCGAGAGCGACAGCGATGATTGGTGACAACCAAGAAGCATGGATATACTTGAAATAATTGTCAAAGCCGACAAGCAGACTCTGGGTGAGGCTGATATCTTTGGCGGGGATGATAACCCCAAGAGCGAAAGTGCCGAGAACGAAGATAAGAACGGTGATAAGTGCACCGATAAATACCGCTTTCGGGTAGTTTTTGGATGGATTTTCCACATCCTTCACATGGATACCGCCCATTTCCATACCGGCATAAAACAAGAAAATACTGGCAGCAAGAACGACATTGTCGAAGTTGGTAAAGTCGGGGAAGAAGCTGCTGTCGAAGTTCATGTTAGAGTGACCGCCGCTTGCCAGATAGACGATTCCTAAGATGATAAGCAAGGCAGCCGGGATAATTGTACCGACCATACCGCCGACTTTGGCAACTTTGCCGACCCAGCTCATCCCTTTCAGAGAAATGAACGTTGCCAGCCAGTAGATGATAAGCACCACGACAAGTGTATAATACTTATTATTAGCCAGTGACATGTCATGTACGTCATTCATTCCGATAAAGGCGATGGATACGGCACCGAATGTTAATACTGTAGGATACCAGATTGTACTTTCAATCCATTGTACCCAGATAGCAAGGAATCCCAACTTTTTGCCATAGGCTTCGCCTACCCACCGGAATACACCACCCTGTTTGTCCTGAAACATAGCCGCCAGTTCTGCTGCGACGAGTGATGTCGGGATTAAAAAGACGATTGCTGCGAAAAGATAGTAGAAGGCCGAACTCATTCCGTATACGGCCTCGGCAGGTAGTCCGCGCAACGATACTACCGCCGTGACGTTCATGATAGCTAAGGTAAACACACCCAGCTTCACTGCTTTTTTAATATTTGCCATAAGTCAAGGTTTTAAGTGAAAAATATTTTAAAGTCAGTCATATAAACAACCTTTAGCGCGAGATGTTCCCGCAATCTCTTTCAAAGTTCGTTAATTAACATCGCTAAAATTGATATCTTGTAACTCCGGATGGTTTGTTTCAAACAATCTCTTTCTCTGATTGTTTCTACACATTATCACACATTATGAAATGAATTATACAAGAATCACTTTATATAAAATGAACAAGCGATTATAAATAGAGAAGTAGTTATAAATAAACCTGTGGGTATAAATTAAACAAGCAATTATGAAATCAGCGCTTTCAGATTTTATTTTAGGGAAAAAAGGAATCTATGGGATTCTTCACCTTATCATATTAGTAATGTCTCTTTTTTTAGTTATCAGCATTTCGGTAGATACTTTTAAGGGGATTCCTTTTTATACACAGTCGCCATACATGAAAACTCAGTTGTGGATTTGCATGTGGTTCCTTTTCGACTTTGTGTTGGAGTTCTTTCTGTCAAAGCACAAAGGACGCTATTTGCGGACGCACTTCATCTTTCTGTTGATATCCATCCCGTATC
>CAKUYM010000599.1 GCA_934716785.1 uncultured Bacteroides sp.
TTATTTACCTTTGAATAGAAATAAGTTTCGACTATATTTTTGTGAAATCAGCATTTTATGCATACAATTGTGACTTAATCAAAACAGTATGGAAATAAAAGATAGAATTAGAATGATTATGGAGCGGGAAAAAGTTCCCCCCAGAGTTTTTGCTGAGACGATTGGAGTTCAGCAGTCTACTCTTTCTCATATTTTAAACGATAGAAACAAGCCGAGCTTGGAGGTAGTGATGAAAGTTCATCAGACGTATAGTTATGTAAATCTTGAATGGTTGCTATATGGAAAAGGTGAAATGCTGGCCGCTTCTTCGGAAGATTCTTCATCAGCCGCCACTTCTCCTCTTAACGGCGATTATCAGCCATCTTTGTTTGATGAGAATGCTGTAAATCCGTCCAAGGAGGCGATTGCTTTGGAAAATCGCAAGGAAATGGCATTTAGAAGTGCTGAAAATGTACCAAAAGAGATTGTGAAACAAGAGATTAGGTATATAGAAAAGCCTGCAAGGAAAATCACTGAAATAAGAATTTTCTTCGATGACAATACCTATGAAACGTTTAGACCTGAAAAATAAGTGGCAAAATCGCAGGTTTGAGCAATTTCCTGTATCTTTGCACCCGGAATACGAATTTATACTTTTTATATCCATACATGAAGAAATTTATTTTAGATCTGACGGTTACTGAGAACATCAAACTGCATACTAATTACGTATTGCTCAAGTTGACTTCTCAATCGTTACTGCCCGAAATGTTGCCGGGACAGTTTGCTGAACTCCGGGTGGACGGCTCGCCTACCACATTCCTGCGCCGCCCTATTTCTATCAATTTTGTAGATAAACAACGAAATGAAGTATGGTTCCTGATCCAGTTGGTTGGAGACGGAACAAGGCGCTTGGCCGAGGTAAAACTTGGTGATACGATCAATGTGGTACTTCCGTTGGGAAATGGTTACACAATGCCTCAAAAGCCTTCGGATAAGCTCCTGTTGGTTGGTGGTGGTGTCGGCACGGCTCCTATGTTGTATCTGGGTGAACAATTGGCAAAAAACGGTCATAAACCGACTTTCCTTTTAGGGGCACG
The DNA here is from genome assembly GCA_934716785.1 of uncultured Bacteroides sp. Classification (GTDB taxonomy): domain Bacteria; phylum Bacteroidota; class Bacteroidia; order Bacteroidales; family Bacteroidaceae; genus Bacteroides. The sequence goes on from CAKUYM010000599.1 coordinate 1,080, forward strand.
TAGTGACAAAGACTTGCTGCAACTGGAGGAATTTGCGAAGTATGGCGAAGTATACACCACTACGGAGGATGGCAGCCACGGAGAAAAAGGATACGTCACCCAACATTCTATATTAAATAAGGTGAGGTTTGAGCAAATTTACACTTGTGGTCCTAAACCTATGATGATGGCGGTGGCAAAATATGCTAAGAGTAACCGGATAGAATGCGAAGTCTCTTTGGAAAACACGATGGCTTGTGGCGTCGGAGCGTGCTTGTGCTGTGTGGAGAACACGACAGAAGGTCACTTGTGTGTATGTAAAGAAGGTCCTGTTTTTAATATAAATAAACTATTATGGCAGATTTAAATGTAAAGATTGGTGATTTGCAAATGAAGAATCCGGTGATGACGGCATCCGGTACATTTGGATACGGTGAGGAGTTCTCGGATTTCATGGATATAGCGCGAATAGGCGGTATCATTGTAAAAGGTACTACTCTTCACAAACGTGAAGGAAACCCTTATCCGCGTATGGCGGAAACTCCTTCGGGCATGTTAAACGCTGTAGGACTGCAAAATAAGGGCGTAGACTACTTTGTAGAGCACATATATCCCCGCATAAAGGACATACAAACGAATATGATTGTAAACGTTTCGGGATCTGCTATTGAGGATTATGTGAAAACAGCCGAAATTATTAATGAACTTGACAAAATTCCTGCCATAGAGTTGAACATCTCTTGCCCCAATGTAAAGCAAGGTGGCATGGCTTTTGGCGTGTCAGCAAAAGGTGCATCTGAAGTGGTAAAAGCAGTGCGTTCTGCTTACAAAAAGACACTTATCGTAAAACTCTCTCCCAACGTCACTGATATCACTGAAATAGCTCGCGCAGCGGAAGAAAGTGGTGCGGATAGCGTGTCATTAATCAATACATTGCTGGGAATGGCGATTGATGCGGAGCGCAGACGTCCTGTCTTATCAACGATAACAGGTGGAATGTCCGGTGCTGCCGTAAAACCTATTGCATTACGTATGGTGTGGCAGGTAGCTAAAGCGGTAAATATTCCTGTCATTGGATTGGGTGGTATTATGAACTGGAAAGATGCTGTTGAGTTCATGCTCGCAGGTGCGTCTGCCATCCAAATTGGTACGGCAAATTTCATAGATCCTACTGTTACAATCAAAGTTGCAGATGGTATAAATAATTACTTGGATAGACATGGATGTAAGTCTGTAAAGGAGATTATTGGTGCGCTTG
>CAKUYM010000600.1 GCA_934716785.1 uncultured Bacteroides sp.
GTGAACGGATTTCCTAAGGTAGAGCGCCCTAATGAAAGCCGTTATGAGCTTAATGAACATTTAGCAGACTTGTTTGGGAATGCAATACATACACTTGACAAAGAATTGACATATGCTCGCTATCAAGCCATTGCTTATTTGAAGCCAGAAGTATCAAATGGATTGTATGACAATGCTGAATTGATAAGCCGTAGTTTGGCAGGCATCCGTAAGAATGGACTTGTGAAACGATTGGAGAGCAGTTTTTATGCGTTCCAAGTATCTTTGCAAAATTTTCGTCAAGCCAACCAAAACATGATTGACATGTTCAATCGCAATAAAGTGTTTATTGCGCCAGACCTTGATATAAACAATCTATTGGAATCGGGATATACAGACGAGGATATTGAAGAAAAACTAAATGCAAAGGCTGAAGAGAATCCTAAAAATTCTATATTTAAAGCAGAGGACTTCAGACCTGAATTCATTGAAATGCTACAAAACGACCAAGCTATACTTGAACAAATGTGCAAGGCTTGGGAGAATATTACAGATGCGGATGATTCAAAGTTTGCTAAGTTCAACGAATTGCTTAAACACGAGTTTTTCAAAACTGACCGCAATCCTGAACAAAAGTTAGTTGTTTTCTCAGAATCTGTAGATACGGTCAAGTATCTTGAACATCGCATTAATCGCGATGACGTATTAGTAATTTCTGCCGAGAACCGCAGTAAACAGTTCAAGACGATTCGTGAGAATTTTGATGCGAACTATAAATCTCAGCAAAATAAATACAATATAATCCTCACTACCGACGTTTTAGCAGAAGGAGTCAATCTGCACCGTGCAAATATGATTGTCAACTATGATACACCTTGGAATAGTACTCGTCTTATGCAGCGCATTGGTCGTGTTAATCGTATAGGTTCATCATCAAAACACATTTATAATTATGTGTTCTACCCTTCGCGTGAAGGAAACCGTGAAATCAACCTCAATCAAATTGCGTTGAGTAAGATTCAGACATTCCATTCAACATTTGGAGAGGACAATCAGATATACTCACAAGAAGAAATCCTCGATAGAGATCTCACCAAACTTTTTGACGAGGGTATGAAACGGCAGAAAGAAGAAGGCAATCAAGAATTACCATTCTATGAGGAGCTTTGCACTCTCTATAAGACAGACCGCAGAGAATATAACCGCATTGAGAAACTGTCCTTACGTAGTAGAACAGGACGTGAAATGAGACAGGTAGATGGTGTTACTTTGTCTGGTGACACACTCGTGTTTCTTAAGACAAATTTCCGTAAGGTATTCTTCCTTGTGTCAGAAACGGCTAAAGAGTTGTCTGTACTTGATGCTCTAAAATACTTCAAGGCATCAAAAGATGAGCAACCTGTGGAACGCATAGAGCAACACTATAAGCACATTGATATGGCATTGAAGAAATTCCGTGCCATCCAAGATGAAGAGTTACGTACACAAGAGATCTCACAAGATGCACAGAATACACTTGGTGCTCAAGTCAGTACTGCAGTTAGTCTGTTAAACAATTTTATTCGAGAAATTGATGACAATGAACTGTATCTGAAAGTTGTTCAACTTAAAAATTTGGCAGAGCGTGGTGTTATCACCTACATACCTAAAAGATTGCAGCGCATACAGAAAGATTTACGCCGTACAAGTGGCAAAGCACGTATGACACATGATGAAGCGTTAGCTGAGATTATAGAAATGGCAAAAAAATACTCTACCTATTATATGGCGCAAGAATCTCAGCTAAATGAGCAAGAGACCAATGCTGAAATAATATTGTCAGAATCATTTAGATAAACAACGATATGAATTACAAAGAAGTAATAGAAGCAAAATACAATCGTGAATCTTGGCAACAGCTACTTCATGATATTTTCCTTAACAATGTAAGCTTTTGGAAAGCCCCAAATGATGTAAAAGTCAATAGCCGTTTGGCCAATAGTGCATTTAATCTTGGCAAAATATCACTTTCAGACGGAGAATCTCTCGCTATCTACGAAGTCGAGTTATCTGCCAAAGTTGATATTGAGCGAAATCGTCGTGGCATACGTGATATGCTCACAAAGGATTGGCGCGATATGGGATATGCCGGCGCTTTCATGTTCTGCTATCGAAAAAATGAAAGCGTGCTGCGTTTCTCGTACGTTAGCGAAACATGGGGTTTTAATAAAGACGGGGATTACGAGAAGTTATCCACTAACACCAAAAGATACACCTATCTACTTGGCGAAGGACGTGGTTGCCGTACCGCAATAGAACAATTTGGTGCCTTGAAAAATAGTAAGCAGTCTTTAAG
>CAKUYM010000601.1 GCA_934716785.1 uncultured Bacteroides sp.
ATATATACCTATGGATGCAGTCGTTCAAGCGCCCGGAATTGAGTGTGCGCGGGCTTGTATTCGCTTACCGCACGGAGTATGCGCAGAAAACGGGTATCCGCACGGATATCATTCGTGGAGAAGACGGGTATTTGGCTTTGCAACTCAAGCAATTTGGCAAGATAGCGTTTGTGCGTAGCCGGAAAGCACGTGCCGTGACAGGATACGGAACGGTAGGTGCCGATGGAAGTCTGTTCGACAGTTTCAAAGTACGTGTCATGAAAGGGCTGAAAAGCATTGGAAGGATATTTACTAAAAAAGAGGAATATATAGATGAGGAAAGCAACTTGATAAAGAAAAAATGAGCCATACATAACTAATACATTACCACTATGATTAACCGCAATCCATATGACAGAGATGATTTGAAAATCACTAAAAAGGATCGAGTGCTTGAAGTAGGCTCGGGGCATAATCCGACGTTCCGTGCCGACGTTATAGTAGAGCGATTCTTGGAATCTAATTATCATCGCTGCGGAACGGTTAAGGTCTACCCGCACCAAGAGCTCATCAATGCAAATGGAGAAGCATTGCCATTCAAGGACAAGGAGTTTGATTATGTGATATGCAACCAAGTACTTGAGCATGTTGATAATCCGGCAGATTTTATCCGCGAGCAATGCAGGGTAGCAAAAGGAGGGTATATGGAGACTCCCAGTCTGTTGGGCGAGTTCCTTTTTCCGAAGAAGTCGCACAAATGGATTATTCTCCGTCTGGACAATAAACTGATTCTCTTTGAAAAATCAAAAATGCCAGGAAACTACAAAAACAATTATGGAGAGCTGTTTCTCAACTACCTGCCATATCAGTCCTTAGCATACAAATTGTTGTGGCTCACCGAAGAAGGCTTGATGCTGAACCGATGTGAATGGACGGATACTATAGATTTTATCGTTAATCCGAGTGACGAAAAATATACTGATTTCTTCACCAAACCGTGGAGTCGTCAAATGGTAGAACAGATGTATCCACGCAGAAGTGCAGCCAAAGAATTCCAAAAAGTGATAGCTGCATTTTATTATATGATAAAGAATAAAGTAAAAGCTAAAACCCATAGACACTCACCTATTAGTTTGGAGGAGTACATGAAAATAAAAAACAAATATATAAAATAGAATGAGAACATATTGTTTAAAAGAAATGCCTCAAAAACTACTAAACGGAAGAGTAAAAATATATTTGCTATTGGTTTGGTTCAGCATTTCCTGTGTTTCTTGCATTAAGCAAGTTAACTTGTATCAGTCGGATGATGAAAAAAAAGAGGAGAATAATAATGTGCCTGAAGATCCTGAACCAGATACAGCATACCGTGTTGAGGACTTAAAAATTGAGTCTTTGACCTTGCGACCGGAAGAGAATGAGTTTATTTATGGAAATGTAAATTTTGAAGCAAATTCAGATAAAACGATATGGACAGCCACAATTAATAATTATCAGACCGATCTCTCACAACTAAAAGTGGTATTTAAGGCTGTTGCCGATCATATTATGGTGGGTGATGTCAAACAAATCAGTGGAGAGACGGTTAACGATTTCCGCAAGGAGGTGGTTTTCAGGCTTTATACAGTCAATAATGAGTATCGTGATTTTAAACTTTCAGTTGTGAATCCAGCCTACAGCTATTCAGGTTTTCCCGTGCTAGCAATAATGACGGAAAATGGGCAGGTAGTCGATTCGAAAGATACTTGGGTAGCGGGACGTGTGGTATTTGACCCGCAGCATAGTGATTATTCTGCTTTTTCAGGAGCTATGAATATAAAAGGGCGCGGACACAATTCATGGGGGCAACCCAAGAAACCATACAATCTAAAACTAGCAGAAAAAGTGTCATTAATGGGAATGAACAAACATAAGCGATGGTCGCTGTTGGCTAATGCAAGTGACCGAACGTTGCTTCGCAACCGTGTTGCTTACCATATTGGCAGACTGACACAATTGCCATGGACTCCGGATACTCGGCATGTAGATGTTATCATTAATGGAAAGTTTGTCGGCAATTATTTGCTCACCGAGCAAATTCGAGTTGATAAGAAGCGAGTTAATATCACTGAAGCGAAAGAAGGTATGAGCCCGGAACAGATCGGATACTTACTTGAGTTCGACCGCTATGTGGAAGATAATTACTTCTATACACAACGTCGCCAGCTACCTGTAAATATCAAAGAACCAGATGAGGATCTTTTAACACCTGCACAAAAAGAGTATATTTCGAACTATGTTAATCGCATAGAAACTCTTCTATATGATAAGGAAAACGT
>CAKUYM010000602.1 GCA_934716785.1 uncultured Bacteroides sp.
GAATAGGCTTCGGTTCTTGTTGATAATCGTAAGTCTCCTCTCTATTGTTTTGTTGATAGCTATTTTGTTGGTAGTAAAGCAAATGAAGAAACTGGCAAGAGCCAAACAGCATATCGAAGAGATTAATGCTCGTCTGAACGAGTTGAACACTGTGTTGCAGGATGTCAATAAACAACTGAAACAAAGTAACCTTTCGCTTGCCGAGTCTAATCATATTAAGGAACTGTTTATCAGTAGTTTTCTTGAGATCTGCACACAATATATCGAAAAATTGGACGCTTTTAAAGGGACAGTGAATCGGAAAGTGAAGGCCGGTCAGGTGGCGGATATACTGAAACTTACTTCCAAAACGGAAAACTCTGCACTTGAATTGAAAGAATTGTATGCTAACTTCGATCATGCTTTCCTGAATATATATCCCACATTTGTGGAGGAATTTAATACTTTGCTTCGGATAGAGGAACGTTATCCTGTTATGTCTGATAAATCTCTGAATCAGGAATTGCGTGTCTTCGCATTGATTAAGTTGGGGATTAAAGATATTAATAAGATTGCTGTTTTTCTCCATTATACTCCGCGTACGGTTTACAACTATCGCAGCAAAATTAAGTCGAAAGCTTTGAATACAGACGAGGATTTTGAAGAGAAGGTAAAACTTCTCTGCTCGGATAGCTTCTGAAACTTATTCGGAGGGTGAAAAATCTCTCCTCGAGAAAAGATTCAATTTACATTGAGAAGTGCAGGACTGTTATTTAACAGTTTGATTATTAGTGCTATATGCGCAAGAATAAACTGTTAATTTTTACCTTGCACTTACTAGCCTATTTGTTTTCTCAAATATCTTCTTAGTTTTGCTTCAGAGAATTTCGGTAAAACTAATTTGTTCAACATTATTAATATTTATGGAAAAACAGTCAAAAATTAAACAAATCACACAATTTTTTGTGCTGGTGCTTTTCGTACTCTTCTCTTCGCAGGCGCTTGCCCAACAGAGCACGATTAAAGGACTTGTAAAAGATGAGACCGGTGTGCCTATCATCGGAGCGAATGTGTCTGTAAAGGGCACTACTAACGGAGTGGTAACGGATACGAACGGGCGCTTTATCTTATCCAAAGTGAAGTCCGGTGCTGCCATTGTATTTTCCTACGTCACTTATATTACTAAGGAGGTTACCTATAAGGGACAAGCGGATATGATTGTTACTTTAGTAGAGGATAACAAACTACTGGATGAGGTGGTAGTCATCGGTTACGGACAGGTGCGTAAAGGAGATGCTACGGGAGCTTTGACAAGCCTGAAGGCGGATGATAAGATCAGAGGTTTTGCCCCTAATACGCAGGATTTGCTAGTTGGCAAAGTAGCCGGTGTGGCTATCACTAGTGAGGGAGGTTCTCCTAACGGAGCCTCATATATACGAATCAGAGGAGGCTCTTCTCTTACAGCCAGTAATGATCCGTTAATTGTTGTGGACGGGGTGTTTATTGACAATCAAGGGTTGAATGGTGCCGGAAACATTCTGAGCACAATCAATCCAACGGATATTGAATCTTTCACTATTCTGAAAGATGCTTCAGCTACCGCTATTTATGGTTCGCGTGCCTCCAACGGAGTAATTCTGATTACTACCAAGAAGGGAACAGAAGGTAAAGTGAAAATTACTTATGACGGAAATGTATCCATAGGTACACCTAAGAAAAAGATAGATGTAATGACAGGAGACGAGTTCCGGGTGTTCTTGAAAGAGAACTATTCCGACCTAAGTATCTATGAACAGATGGCAAAGAAGCAGGGACTGGTTAATACGGATTGGCAGGATGAGATATTCCGTACTACTTTGAATACGGAACATAACCTGAGTGTATATGGAACTGCGGCAAAAGTGATGCCTTATCGTGTCTCTTTCGGATATACCAATATTGATGGTATCTTAAAAACTTCCAAGACAGAGCGGTATACAGGAAGTTTTTCCGTTACTCCTTCTTTGTTTGACGATCATCTGAAGATCAATCTGAATGGCCGTGGTATGTATGTCAAGAATCGCTTTGCCGATTGGGGGGCAATCGGGGCCGCAATCGTTATGGACCCTTCACAGTCTGTTTATGATAAAGATAGTCCTTATGGGGGCTATTTTACATGGACAGGAGATGATGATAATGTTATCCAGGTAGCCACGAAAAATCCGGTGTCTATGCTAGAAATGACTCACGATGAATCGAAGGTACGCAACTTTATCGGGAATGCACAACTTGACTATAAACTGCATTTCTTTCCTGATTTGCGACTGAATATGAA
>CAKUYM010000603.1 GCA_934716785.1 uncultured Bacteroides sp.
ACGCAGAGTTACCCTGTATTGTACGCTTTCGGTCACATGGAAACTTTTATCAGACCTACTTTTGTAACGGAATCTAATACTAATCAAAGTCGAAAGTAGTTACGAAAATATTAGTTGGTAGAATTGCCGTTTAAAAACACATATTTTGAAAGAAATTTATAATATGAATAGAAAACCTACACGATGCTTTTTGTATTGTATCATACTCTTAATATTTGCTGCTTGTATGCAACCCGATCCTCGTTTAACTCAAGCATTAAAGGTTGCAGGTGAAAATAAGAAAGAGCTTCTAAAAGTATTGAACTATTATAGAGAGAGCGACAGTTTGAAATATGAAGCAGCCTGTTTCCTTATAAGAAATATGCCTTATTATGGCTCTTATGAGGGAGAAGAATTATATAAATACTTACGTTATTTCGAAGGCTATTCGAAAACCGAGAAAAATGCACAGGAATTTGTGGATTCCCTCAAAAGAGCAGACGGAGAATTCAACAGGAAGAAGCTCACTTACCGACAAGACATAGTAACAATAGATTCCGCTTTCTTAGTGAATCATATTGAATGGGCATTTAAAGTGTGGCTAGAGCAACCATGGGGAAAGAACATTTCTTTTGATGATTTTCTTGAATATATTCTACCCTACAGGATAGCAAATGAACCTCTCTCTTTCTATCAAAAAGAATTGTATGAAAAATACAATCCTATGTTAGATAGTTTTCGTTCTTCTGCAGGAGCTGCTAACCCGTTGCTTGCTGCACAAGTGTTACTGGATACTCTCAAGAAAAACAACTATCGCTACACAGGCCTTTTTCCTCAAGGTCCACATATCGGTCCTGCAACCTTGCGGTGGAATACTGGGAGTTGCACAGAGTTTGCAGATGGAGTAATCTATGTGCTGCGTTCCGTTGGCATTCCTTGTGGGGCAGATAGAGTCTTGATGCGTGGAGATACCAATGCCGGTCACTCTTGGAACTTTTCTTTCGACCATAATCGTCAAATATATGTAGTCGGACTACCGGACGAAATGAATTGGAAATTGGCTACGGAATATACTTTACCTAAGGGGAAAGTATATCGTGATACGTACGGACCCAATGAAAGTATCGTTCGTAAACTAGTGGAGGTACCGCATATATGGCCTACCTTTGAGAATCCATTTTTTAAGGATGTAACGGATGAATATATCAGTACCCCAATACGTGCACTAGCTATCAGTAACAAAGAACTGAATATCTGTTTATCCAAAGATAGTCCTGTTTATTTATGTCTTTCCCAAAAGCTGGGATGGCAACCTGTTGATTTCACTTTCATTGAGAAAGACTCTATACGTTTTGATAATGTGGAGGGTGGTGTAGTTGGTATACTCGCAGCTTGGGACGGAAAGAAATTATCACCGTTAACCAACCCTTTTCTTATCGACAAAGAGACTAAAAGGCTTCATTTCTTTACTCCCCAAAATGTAACTCACAATATAACGCTTTGTGAAAAATATCATTTGGCCTCCTACCCTCATTTTGAATATATGCTCAACGGGGTTATTGAGGGAAGTAACAGAAGAGATTTTAGAGACGTGGATACTTTATATCAAATTAAAGAAATTCCTTATCGTTTGCATACAGTAGTAAGGTTAAAATCTCATAAACCGTATCGATATGTACGCTATCGTGGTAGAGATTGGGTTCGCTGTTGTGTTGCAGAAGTGTCATTATATGAGAATGTATCAGATACCCTTCCGCTGACGGGAGAAATAATAGGTACGCCGGGAGCTTATAATGGTGATACTCTTTATGAATATACTAAAGTGTTTGACGGTGATCCTAATACCTCCTTTTATTATAAGGAATTTTGTGGCGGTTGGGCAGGACTGGACTTTGGGAAACCCTGTAAAGTGGAAAAAGTCGTATATACTCCACGGAATGATATTAATTTTATTTACAAAGGAGATATTTACGAACTGTTTTACTGGGATAATAAACAATGGAAGTCGGGAGGTAAACAAATGGCTACGGCAGATTCATTAGTCTATACCGTCCCGCGCAACACCTTATTATATCTCAAAAATCATAGTCATGGCAAAGACGAACGTATTTTTGAATATAAAGATGGAAAACAACTTTTTTGGTGAAATCCTACAAAATATTAATCCAAGGATCAAAATATAATAAAATTTAGAGCATTATGAAATATAGAAAATCGTCCTATACAATTGCTGTTTCCCGACTTCGGGAATGCGTCACCCCAAAAACTTTTTCAAATCAAATAATGGCTTGATGTGACGTTGTTCATCGG
>CAKUYM010000604.1 GCA_934716785.1 uncultured Bacteroides sp.
ACTTTTGCAAAATATGCTGATGGGAAAAATTATGTACCGGATGGGAATACAGGAAAGCCGGAGGATATATTGGATAGTAAGCAAAGTACTTATTTGTCAATGATTAAACCCGGTAAATCAATGAACGGTTATGAGGGTACGACAGATCCGAACTTTACAGTTGATATGCAAGAAGCACAAACGTTCAATTATTTCTATTGGCAACATAGAAAACAAAATAATGGTTTCTTGCAGATACTGTCTGTGGATATTTATGGCAGTAATGACAATACGGATTTTACAAAGATAAACGATGCTGTCGTTGATATTGTTGAGGATTTATATGATATTCAGTATTTTGATATACCGGAATCGACCTACCGATATGTAAAAGTGCAGTATCGGTCATATAGTGCAGGAGGCTCATCGGCGCAAGTTGCCGAATTCGGGTTGGGACGTAAACTCTAATCCGATTGCCTGGTAATAAGTTCTTATATTCAGGATAGATCCTTTATATCCGGAAGTATATCTGGAGGGCATTTTATAAAGTAGCAAACTTGTGCTTTTAGAGTGCCCTCCTTTTGTGTATTTTGTTAAGAAATTGTTGGTTTGCAGACCATTCTTTCTTCTTTAATGGAAAATAGAAGCAATTTAAACGGAAGATATGGTGATATTTAATCCACGAAGTTCGTTATCTTTGCCGCTAATAAATATAATATCATGAAGAAATTACTATTAACCCTTGCCCTATGCACGGGATATTTGTGTACTACAGTTGCACAGACATTTATTAAGACCGAAGTGAAGCAGTCGATGCGGCGGGTGGCCGACTGGCAGATTGCCCATTACAACAAGGCTATTCATGGAGACCTCAACTGGGTGAACGCCACTTTCTATTTGGGGCTTGCTCACTGGGCTGCAATTGCGGAGCAAACGGACAAGGATGATTCGTATTATAAATGGTTGTTACGCTTAGGAAACCGTAACCATTGGCAGGTAGACCAGCGGATGTATCATGCGGACGACATCTGCATCTCGCAGATGTACCTGTATATGTACGAAAAGTACAAGAAGAAAAATATGCTTGTCCCGACACAGGCACGTGCCGAATGGGTGGTTGCCAATCCGCCTTCCGGCTCGTTCGAACTGAATTATGGCGATGCAAGCACCTTGGAACACTGGACCTGGTGTGACGCCTTGTTCATGGCTCCTCCCGTTTACATGAAACTCTACAATATCACGGGTGACAAGAAATTTATCCGTTTTATGGATAAGGAATACAAAGCCACTTATAATTATTTGTTCGATAAAGAGGAGAATCTCTTCTACCGCGACCACCGCTACTTTACGATGAAAGAAGCCAATGGAGCAAAAGTCTTTTGGGGACGCGGCAATGGCTGGGTGCTTGGAGGGCTTGTAGAGCTGTTGTGTGAACTTCCTGCCAAAAGCAAGTATCGCCCGTTCTATCAAGATTTGTTCCTGAAACTATGTCGGCGGGTTGCCCCTCTCCAAGGCAAAGACGGTTTCTGGCATGCGAGCCTGCTTGATCCGGATTCCTATCCATCGCCCGAGACAAGTTGCAGCGGTTTCTTTGTCTACGCTCTTGCCTACGGAATCAACGAGGGGCTTCTGCCGAAGGACGAATTTCTGCCTGCGGTGGAGAAAGGTTGGCACGCTTTGGTTTCGGCTGTGGGAGAAGAAGGGAAATTGGGATATGTGCAACCTATCGGTGCCGATCCCAAGAAGGTGACTTCCGATATGACCGAAGTGTATGGACCGGGTGCTTTTCTGTTGGCAGGAACGGAGATTTACCGTATGGCACAGGAGGATGTTTTGAAGCAAAAAGCGAATATCTCTCAAGACCGCATCCGCGAAATTGCAGCCATGCTGCCCGATAAACCGGAAGGAATGGCCGTTTCTTACAAAGATCGCACCTTTTGGAATAAGGTGAAGGAGAGTGGTGGGGCTGAAAAACTGCTGACAGAGGAGGCTCCCGCATTATTGAAAAAAGGAATGCCGCCTTTTGTCGATTCGTTGTATCTGCACCTGAATAAGACGAATATCCGCCTGCCGGGTGAGAATATGATGAATGCGCGTTATCATTATCTTTTCCGGTTGACATTGGCCGAATGCTTGGAAAATAAAAGACGATATATTCCCGCTATTGAGAAGGCTCTGATTGCTCTTTGCAATCAGAACTCATGGTCGATTCCTGCTCACGACCGCAATTTGAATAATTATCACGGAACAGACTATTATGTCGATTTGGTGGTTGCCACAGCCGGAAACGGGATTGCACAGTGTGTAGCC
>CAKUYM010000605.1 GCA_934716785.1 uncultured Bacteroides sp.
TCATGCACATCTACATCTTTTTTAACTCCATTTTTATTTTATAACATTGAATATTTATTCCCTCAAATAAGCGGGCATAGGCCATAGATAAAGGCATGTAGCATATTGGGCTGCCCCAAAAGTGACGAAGAACCACTTTTTTTTATTTATTTTTTTTCGAAAAAAGGAGATAAAAAGCATACGAATTTCGTATGTACAATAAATAGTTTTTATTTGAAGTAAATAATGAAAAAATATTCATCATATACTACAATTGATTTTTTAAATGATGATTTGTTCCTTTTTTGGTATTATTCCGGAGAAGGTGATTATTATCGAAGCATTATTGCTGAATATCCCGATCGTGAGCCGTATTTAAAAGAAGCGATGGAGAGACTGGCAACGTTGGAATGGACGAAACCTGTTTTGTCAGAGGAAGAAGTGGTAAATGCATGTTTGAAGTTGGAGCAAGCTATTCGGAGCCGTAAAATAGCCCAACGTAAACATCGGGTGTATAAGATGAAATGGTGGAGCACTTCGGTTGCGGCTGCTATTCTTATTCTGCTTGTTTCAGTAGAAGCTATTTGGAAAAGTGTTCCTCCTGTTGATTATCTGGCTTTATTACAAGTGAACGACTCCGTGCTAATGAGAGGTAAAACACAGCTTTTTGTTGACGACCAATTAAAAGAAACTTTTGAAAATAATCCGGACTTGACTTATGAACAGATAGCGTCTGTTGATAAAGGAGAATTAAATAAATTAGTAGTTTCATATGGTAATCGTGCTCGTGTTACTCTTTGTGATGGTACGAAAATTTGGGCGAATGCTGGTACTGTGCTTTTATATCCAACACATTTTAAAGATAAAAAGCGCGAAATATATGTAGATGGAGAAATATATATCGACGTGACTCCAAATCCACAGAAGCCTTTTATAATAAAAACACCCAATATGGGGGTAAAAGTGTTGGGGACTTCTTTCAATGTCTCGGCTTATCGGGGGGATGCAGAGAAAAGTATTGTGCTGGTTACGGGTAAAGTGGAGGTAACAGCCTCTAATGGAGAATCAGTACGCATTTTACCCAATGAACGGTTTAGGCAGTCTGCGGATAAATATGTTGTAGACCAAGTGAATGTGGAGGACTATGTGGCATGGAAAGATGGACGATTATCGTTTAAAAATGCGGAACTTAGTGGAATACTCAGACAACTGTCCAGATATTATAATGTAAAAATTGATTATGATAAACAACAGCAAATCACTTGTAGCGGAAAATTAAATTTGGATGATACAATCGAACAGATATTAAATACTATCACAGAAACGGCTCCTGTGACAATAAGTAAAGAGAATAATATTTATAAAGTAACGATAAAGAAAAATAGCCTATGATTAATATGTGAAGAAAACATTCTATTAATTCATCCTTTTAAGAGAAGAAGGATATCTGTCAGTTTTATTCGTAATAGAATAACCTTAAAACATTGAAGTATAATTTAAATTTTTAAACAGATGAGTGAAAAACATCAAAAAAAGAATCACGCTTACCTAAGTGTGAGAAGGTCCTTTATATGTTTTTTTTTAGCATTGGGTGTGTTCTTATTATCCGCTATTCCAACTGAATTGTATGCCCAAAAGAAAACTATAACTTTGGACTATAAAGAGTTGGGATTAATGGAGCTTTTTAAGAAGATAGAAGAAAAGAGTGATTATGTTTTCTTCTATTATGACGTGCTGATTGATAAAGCAGTGAAGATTCCTGCTCGTTTCAAAAACATGACAGTAGAGCAAATTCTTGATAAGGCTTTTGCAAATATGGACCTTACGTATAGCATTAATAAAAAGCAGATAACCATTAAAAAGAAACCGTTGCAGGAAAAGATTAAAAAAACAGGGCAAAGCACCATAGTGAAAGGAGTGGTGTTCGATCAGTCTCACGAACCGTTGCCCGGTGTAAGTATTGCCGTCCAAGGAACTAATATCGGAACAGTCAGTGACCTCAATGGAGCTTATTCCATCCATGTGCCCTCGGATGATTCGCAGATTATTTTCTCCTATATAGGTTTTACTCCTATGGCTTATTCGGTAAAGGATATAAATAAACTGGCAGAAGTAGTGTTGGTTGAAGATACAAAAACTATTGATGAAGTAGTTGTGGTAGGTTATACTACTCGTACACGCGAGAAACTAATCAGTTCCGTTTCGACAATAAATAATCAAGAACTGACTAAGTCTACAGTTCCCAACCTTGAAAATGCATTGACAGGACGTGTGTCAGGAGTCTTTTCCCGTCAGACCAGTGCTGAAC
>CAKUYM010000606.1 GCA_934716785.1 uncultured Bacteroides sp.
AAGTGGTAGTCAGTGCAGGACGTTTCGAACAGAAACTGAGTAATGTCACTGTCTCCATGGATGTCGTCAAATCAAGCGATATTGCACGTCAGGCGCCAACCGACATTTCTTCTACTCTCCGTACGCTGCCCGGTGTAGATATTGTAGACAAGCAGCCTTCTATGCGTGGCGGTAGCGGATGGACTTACGGAGTAGGCGCACGCAGCCAGATTCTGGTAGACGGGATGAGCACGCTGAATCCGAAAACGGGAGAAATCAACTGGAACACCATTCCCTTGGAGAATGTAGAACAAGTGGAAGTGATCAAAGGAGCATCTTCCGTACTGTATGGCTCATCTGCCCTGAACGGAATTATCAATATTCGTACCGCACGCCCCGGACTGACTCCCAAGACACGGTTCAGCGCCTATGTCGGTGTGTATGGAGATGCAGAAAATGACGAATACCAATGGAGCGACAAGAGTTTTTGGAAAGAAGATAAATATGCGGTAAAACCGATTTTGCGTGGAAGCCTGCTCAGCGGTGTACGGAATCCTATTTATGAAGGATTCGACCTCTCCCACTCTCGCCGCATCGGAAATTTTGATGTCAGCGGCGGCATCAATCTTTTCACAGACGAGGGGTATCGCCAGCAAGGATACAACAAGCGTTTCCGCATGGGCGGCAGCCTGACTTATCACCAACCGGATATGGGAATGAAAATCTTGAATTATGGCTTTAATGTAGATTTCCTTTCCAACCAATATGGCGACTTCTTTATCTGGCGGTCACCGACAGAGGTATACAAGCCTTCTCCTTTCACCAATATGGGACGTGAAGAGAACAACTTCCATATAGATCCGTTCATCAACTACGTGAATCCCGAAAACGGCACGTCACACAAGATCAAAGGACGTTTCTATTATAGTGCCGACAATATCGTACGCCCCACCGGCAGTGCATCCATTACCGATATTCTCGGCAATATGGGGACAGATGCCCAGACCATACAGAATATCGCAAGCGGTGATTACAGCTCGCTCTACCCGGCATTGGTAGGTATCGGTTCCGGACTTATCAACGGAAATCTCGAAGATGCCATGAACGGAGTGTTCACTTCATTGAACAATATCTTCCCTACTGCGACAACCGCCGATTATTGTGACCTCATCTCATGGACGATGGAACATGGATTGCCAAGTGACTTGAGCCAATCAATAAAGGACGGGAAGCTACCAAGCGACCTCATTCCCTGGTTGTCCAACATCGCCAATCCTTCGCGTATCACCCCGAAGACTCAGACGGACAAGAACTTCGATTATTACCTCGACTACCAGTTCAACAAGAAATGGAACGGCGGAGCACAAATCACCACCGGAGCCACATTCGAACATATCCGTTATGATTCTGCCGTCATGGACGAAGTGTACAAAAGTGACAATATCGCTGCTTTCTTCCAATACGACCAACGCTTTTGGGATCGCTTAAGCGTATCTGCCGGTGTACGTGCCGAATACTATCGTGTGAACGATAACCACCGCGAAGCAGAAACTAAAATATTTGGAACCAAAGTTCCATTCCGCCCCGTATTCCGTGCCGGATTGAATTATCAACTGGCCGATTACAGTTTTATCCGCGCCAGCTTCGGACAAGGTTACCGCAATCCGTCTATCAATGAAAAGTACCTGCGCAAGGATATCGGCGGAGTAGGTGTTTATCCGAATCTGAACGTCAATCCGGAGAAAGGATTCAACGCAGAATTGGGTATCAAGCAAGGATACAAGATTGGCAATCTCCAGGGTTTTGTAGATGTTGCCGGATTCTATACGCAATACAAGGATATGGTTGAGTTCCAGTTCGGACTGTTCAATAATGCCAACTATACAATGATTAATAGTATCGGTGATGTCTTCCAAATGTTATCGGATGGCAAAGGTTTCGGTATCGGTGCCCAATTCCACAACGTTTCGAAAGCACAAATCTACGGAGTTGAGATCTCAACGAATGGTGTATATAATTTCAATAAGAATACAAAACTGTTCTATAATTTAGGATATGTATATACCGAGCCGCGCGATGCCGATTATCAGGAGCGCAATGCCGTAGAAGGGCTTTATACCGACCCCTTGCAGATGAAAGAGAAGTCAAACACCGGGAAGTATCTGAAATACCGTCCGAGACACAGCCTTAAAGCTACAGTAGACTTCCAATGGAAACGTATCAACGTAGGTGCCAATGTGGCATGGAGGAGCAAGATTCTTGCTGTGGACTATCTGATGATAGATGAGCGCCCCAAAATGCA
>CAKUYM010000607.1 GCA_934716785.1 uncultured Bacteroides sp.
TTCCGACATTATTGTTTATAGTAAAGAAGAAGCAAATCGGTTAAGGAACAGGTATATAGGTCCTGAGCACTTGCTTTTGGGAATGCTTCGTGACGGTGAAGGAAAAGCTATTGAGATATTGTCTAAGCTCAATGCCAATCTGACGATAATCAAGCAACAGATTGAAGCTCAATTGAAGGCAGAAGCCGATGATATGCTATTGCCAGACGCTGAGGTGCCGTTGTCTAATGATGCGGCGAAAGTATTAAAAATGTGTATATTAGAAGCACGAGGAATGAGAAGTAACATCGCAGATACAGAACATGTTCTGTTGGCTATTTTAAGAGAAAAAAATAACATGGCAGCTTCCGTACTTGAAGCAAATGATATAAATTATGCGAAAGTATTGGAACAAGCCACGCTACAACCTGACATTAACTCTGGTATGGGATTTCCGGACGATGACGAAGATGATGAAGAAATGTCCTCTCCTCGTTTAAGCGGCAGAAGCGGCGAAGACCGCCAGCAAGCACAAACCGCTTCCAAGAAGCCGTCCAATGACACACCGGTACTCGATAATTTCGGTACGGATATGACAAAAGCGGCAGAGGAAGGAAGATTGGATCCTGTAGTTGGCAGAGAAAGGGAAATCGAACGCTTGGCTCAAATTCTGAGCCGCCGTAAAAAGAACAATCCTATTCTAATTGGCGAACCGGGTGTCGGTAAATCCGCTATTGTCGAAGGACTTGCCTTACGAATCATTCAAAAAAAGGTTTCACGGATTCTGTTTGACAAACGCGTGGTAGCCCTTGATATGACAGCAGTTGTGGCAGGAACCAAATACCGCGGACAGTTTGAAGAGCGTATCCGTTCCATCCTCAATGAGTTACAAAAAAATCCGAATGTGATTTTATTTATTGACGAAATCCACACAATTGTGGGTGCCGGTTCTGCTGCCGGCTCTATGGATGCCGCAAATATGCTGAAACCGGCATTGGCAAGAGGAGAAATACAATGTATTGGCGCCACTACTTTGGATGAGTATCGCAAGAATATCGAGAAAGATGGCGCTTTGGAACGCCGTTTCCAAAAAGTGATAGTCGAACCTACCACTGCTGAAGAAACTCTTCAGATTCTGCGTAATATCAAAGACAAGTATGAAGATCACCACAATGTATATTATACGGATGAAGCCTTGGACGCATGTGTCAAACTGACAGACCGCTATATCACAGATCGTAATTTCCCGGATAAAGCCATTGACGCTCTGGATGAAGCAGGTTCACGCGTACATCTGACCAATGTCAATGTCCCTAAGGAGATAGAAGAGCAGGAAAAACTGATAGAAGAGGCTAAAAACAAGAAAAACGAAGCGGTGAAATCGCAGAATTTCGAGCTTGCAGCCAGTTTCCGAGATAAGGAGAAAGAGCTCTCTCTTCAATTGGATAAGATGAAAAAAGAATGGGAAGCAAGCTTGAAAGAAAACAGGCAAACTGTTGATGCCGAAGAAATTGCCAATGTCGTATCAATGATGTCTGGCATCCCCGTACAGCGTATGGCACAAGCTGAAGGTATAAAATTGGCAGGCATGAAAGAAGATTTGCAGTCTAAAGTCATTGCGCAAGATACAGCCATCGAGAAATTGGTCAAGGCAATCTTACGAAGCCGTGTAGGGCTAAAAGACCCCAACAAACCTATTGGAACATTTATGTTCTTAGGTCCGACAGGAGTTGGTAAAACCCATTTAGCAAAAGAATTGGCCAAATACATGTTCGGATCTGCCGATGCACTGATTCGCATAGACATGAGTGAATATATGGAAAAATTCACAGTGTCGCGACTGGTCGGAGCACCTCCGGGATACGTAGGATATGAGGAAGGCGGCCAATTGACAGAAAAAGTGCGTCGTAAACCATACTCCATCGTATTGCTTGACGAGATAGAGAAAGCCCACTCAGATGTATTCAATATCCTGCTCCAAGTGATGGACGAAGGGCGTTTGACTGACAGTTATGGCAGAACGGTAGACTTTAAAAATACCGTCATTATCATGACATCCAATATTGGAACCCGTCAGTTGAAAGAGTTCGGACGCGGTGTCGGATTTGCAACACAAAGTCGCTTGGATGACAAAGAGTTCTCGCGAAGTGTGATACAAAAGGCTTTAAATAAATCATTCGCGCCTGAATTCATAAATCGTGTCGATGAGATTATTACATTTGACCAACTCTCCTTAGAGGCTATAACCAAGATTATAGACATAGAGTTGAAAGGATTGTATAGCAG
>CAKUYM010000608.1 GCA_934716785.1 uncultured Bacteroides sp.
TCTTTTGGGTACTTCCCGCATTTCTGTTGGGGGCGGGGGAGTTTGAACTTATTCCCGTCGGAATCCTTGAGGGCAACGTGCAGTCCACTTATTACTTTGAGACGATCGGCATCTTGCTGACAGCCTTGTGTGTACCTTTCTCTCTGAAACTGTTCAGCCTTGTGCTGAAAAAGAAGATAGACAACATGACCATCACGCTTGCGTTGAAACGCTACGTGCAGATGAACTTCGTGCGGTTGGGGATACTCGAAATCGCCATCGTCGTAAATCTCCTTTGCTATTACCTGACGCTGAGCAACACGGGCAATCTTTGTATACTGATAGGGCTGACGGCCTCTCTCTTTTGCCTGCCCGGTGAGAAAAAGCTGCGTGACGAACTCCACATTTCAAAAGACAAAGCCGAATGAAGAAATCTTTCCTGATGAACGACCGCATCTATCTCCGTGCCGTAGAGCCGGAAGATATGGATATCATGTACGAAATGGAGAATGACCCTTCCATGTGGGATATCAGTAACTTTACGGTTCCGTATTCGCGCTACGTGCTGCGCCAATATATCGAAGCCTCGCAATGTGATATCTTTGCCGACAAACAACTGCGTTTGATGATTGTGGGCAAGGCCGACCGGCGCATACTGGGCACGCTTGACATTACAGACTTCGTACCTCTTCATTCGCGTGGCGAGGTAGGAATTGCTGTTCATAAAGATTACCGCGGACAAGGATATGCCGCCGATGCGTTGAGACTGCTTTGCGAGTATGCTTTCGGCTTCCTGTCTCTGAATCAGCTATATGCCCACGTGGCGGTAGACAACGAAGTCTGCCTGAAACTATTCACATCTTGCGGATTCGTTCAGTGCGGATTGCTGAAAGATTGGCTGCAAGTGGAAGGCAGTTATAAGGACGTAGTACTTCTGCAATGTCTGAATCCTGATAAAAACGGCTGAATCAGTTGAAGGTAGGCACCTGCGGGAAGCGTGACCATGCTTCATACTTGCTGCCCAACTTCTCCAGCGCTTTCCGCCACATATCCTTGACGTTGTCTTTCATAAGATATGCGGTCTCTTCTTCGGAAACCAACCAAGTATTCTCCTTGATCTCACTGTACAACTGGCTGCCTTCCCAACCGGAATACCCCAAGAAAAAGCGGATGCGCTCGCTTATCCTATTTCCTTGCAGTATATATCTCTTTATCTCATTGAAATCTCCGTTCAGAAAAAGCCCCTTGCCGACCGGAATAGAGCCGGGGATATCTGCCAACGTGTGAAGATAAAATAAAGTGTCGGTGGCCACAGGTCCGCCTTTGTACAGAGGAATCTCGTTGAGGTATTTAAATTCCATGATAACCTCGTTGAGCAGCAGCGGCAGTCGTTTGTTGATAACCAACCCCATACTCCCTTCCTCGGTATGGTCTACCAGTAATATCACAGACCTGCCGAATGTGGCATCACAGAGAAAAGGTTCGGATATTAAAATCTTGCCTTTTGCCGGAAGCACATTATTCGATTGAATCTTAAATATGTCATGGTCTATATTCATGGCACTAAAGTAATGAAAAAAACGGAAAGCGCAACAGTCCTTCCCGTTTTTTCTTGAAAATATATTCTTTTGCGTATTTTGCGAAGGTACGAGCTACACCGGATGGTTCTCGGCAAACAGCTTCATCCTTTCGTCAAGCTGTGCGTATTGATGGTCTTTTATAAAGGAGGTACATGCCCGCAGGCCTTCCTGATGGCTTCCCGTCGTGACCAACGAGATGGCACTCACGCCATAGTACATCAGTTCTTTAGCCAGTTCGCCACTGGTCATTCCCGGATATCCGATTGTGAAATAGAATCCGTCTGCCACCGGATCGCCCAAATCGTTATCGTATACCAGATGGAACCCATGACGGAGGAAGATTTCTTTCAGTCTTTTCGCCCTCTCACCGTATACCTTCACCTCTTCGAGGAAATTATATTTTCCCTCATTGGCGGCTTTCAGCATGGCTGCCATGGCGAATTGAGCGGAATGGCTCGTTCCTGAAGAAAGGGCGTAAAGCACTCTGTGGATGAAGACGGTGCCGAAAGTGCCGCCGCCGTAACGCTTGTTCAGCCCCGGATAACTCCGGTGGTATAGCTTGTCGGAGATACAGCTCACGCCAATACGCTGTCCGGCATAGCTGAATGCTTTGGAGCCCGAAATCAGCAGTACATAATTGTCCGTGTAATGCGCCACCGACGGCTGAAACGGTGCTTGATAAGGCTTGCTCAAGTC
>CAKUYM010000609.1 GCA_934716785.1 uncultured Bacteroides sp.
AAGAAGATTCTCCGCGACATGGTGCTTCATCCCAATGCAGGTGCAGTGTTGGTAGTAGGATTGGGATGCGAGAATAATCAGCCGGATGTATTCCGTGAGTTTTTAGGCGAGTATGACGAAGACCGTGTAAAGTTCATGGTAACTCAGAAAGTGGGCGACGAGTATGAAGAAGGTATGAAAATACTGCGTGATTTATACGCAAAAGCGTCCAAAGACGAACGTACCGATGTTCCTTTGTCCGAGCTCCGCGTTGGTTTGAAATGCGGCGGTTCCGATGGTTTCTCCGGCATCACAGCAAATCCGTTGCTGGGTATGTTCTCGGATTTCCTGATTGCGCAAGGCGGCACAAGCGTACTGACGGAAGTTCCCGAAATGTTCGGTGCGGAAACAATCCTGATGAATCGTTGTGAAAACAAAGATTTGTTCGAACAGACTGTACATCTGATTAATGACTTCAAGGAATATTTCCTGTCACACGGGGAGCCTGTCGGTGAAAACCCGTCACCGGGAAACAAAGCGGGTGGTATCTCCACATTGGAAGAAAAGGCGCTGGGCTGTACACAGAAATGCGGAAAGAGTTATGTATCCGGTGTAATGCCTTACGGCGAACGTCTACGGAAGAAAGGACTTAACCTGCTTTCCGCTCCGGGCAATGATTTGGTAGCAGCTACCACCCTTGCGGCAAGCGGATGTCACATGGTACTTTTCACCACCGGACGCGGCACGCCATTCGGCACTTTTGTTCCGACCATGAAGATCTCCACCAACTCAAATCTGGCGAAAAACAAACCGGGATGGATTGACTTCAACGCGGGCGTCATCGTTGAGAACGAACCGATGGAGAAGACTTGCCAACGTTTCATCGACTATGTCATCAAAGTAGCAAGCGGTGAGTTCGTGAACAATGAAAAGAAAGGCTATCGCGAAATCGCAATCTTCAAAACAGGCGTAACCTTGTAAACAGCTTTTTTTATACGGTAAAACTTATACGAGGTTAAAAGATACATCGTTAACACAACAGAATTGCTATCCCTACTCAACAAGAAATTGAACGGGACAGCAATTCTTTTTTGCATTATACCATATTAAAGTCTCATCATACCATCCAACTCCTCATTATTTAAATATTCAAACAAAAAGTTTGTTTGTCTGAAATCTTTTGTTTTACTTTGCATCACAAAGTACTTTTTACATGAATAAAGATAAAGCATTAGAATCGGTGAATGAGATAAAAGAGTTGATGGAAAAATCCTCCAAGTTTATCTCTCTAAGTGGTCCCGCCGCAATCATGGCGGGCATTTACGCATTAGTTGGCGCATACATCGCCACACAAGTTATTACCCCTGGCACACATTCAATTGTCGTTCTCAAACTAATGACTATTATAGCCTCGCTCGTATTGGTAGCAGCCGCAGTCACCACCTGCATCCTGTCCTATTATAAATCCAAGAAGACAGGGCAGAAGTTTTTCAGCCGGCTCACTTACCGGGCATTATGGAATTTCTCTCTCCCGATGCTGGCCGGAGGCGTTTTATGTATTTCCATCCTTATGCACGAGTATTATGACATCCTAACTTCTATCATGCTTTTATTTTACGGGCTGGCACTAATCAACGTTTCCAAGTTTACTTATTCCAGCATTGTATGGTTAGGTTATGCTTTCATCTGCTTGGGAGCTGCCGACAGCTTTTGGACGGAACATTCACTTCTATTTTGGGCGATAGGCTTTGGTGGTTTCCACATCCTTTATGGCATATTGTTCTATTTACATTACGAAAGAAAGAAATCATAGATGATAGAAGCATTCCAATATATTAATAAAGCATTCGAAAGCAAGGTACGACTGGGCATCATGGCTATTCTGATGGTAAATGAGGAAGCCGATTTCAATTTTCTGAAAGAACAGCTCTCTCTGACCGACGGTAATCTTGCCAGCCATACCCGTGCCTTGGAAGAACTGGGATATATCGTATGCAACAAAAGTTTTGTCGGACGAAAGCCACGGACTGTTTTTCAGGCAACCCCGCAAGGCAGAGAAGCTTTCAAATCGCATATTGAAGCCTTAGAGAAATTTTTAAAATCATAATAAATAATTCATCAAAACACTACTGGCTTATGGACGCTTTCAATGAAAATTCAAACGAGCAACAGGCGCGGCAACCTATAGAATGCCCTCCACGTTTCTCTAAAACAATCAAGATTGTCATCATCGGAGCATTAATTCTTCTTCTGATGATTCCTATGT
>CAKUYM010000610.1 GCA_934716785.1 uncultured Bacteroides sp.
TATCAATTGATTATCAGAAGAATATTTTTCTTCTAGTTGATAGAGTATTAAATCAAACCTTTGATTTGAAACAATTTCGTTCTGTATATTATAGGAGACCTGAGTTACCTCGTTTTTCCTCAAATGAGATGAATATAGGAGAAATTCAATTCTTAAGAAATGAATTTTATTTTACATTGGAGGGGATTTATAAGATCCTTAAAGATGCTTACTGGATAAGTCCAGTATATGCTATACGAGAAGCTGAAAATAAAATTTATCAATTAGAACTTGCTAAATCTCTAGGGTTTACTATTCCTAATAGCTTGATAACTAATGTGTTCTCGGACTCGTTGGATTTTTATGATGAAAATGGAGGGTGTTGTATAATCAAACCTATAAAATCAGGTTTAATAGAGGGAAAGAATGGTACTGAGATTGTATTTACAAATTCTTTATCTCGCAGACCTAATAATAAGAAGCAGATTGAATTTCTGCCTAATTTTTTTCAGAAACAAATTGATAAAAAATTTGATATTAGAGTTACGATTGTCGGTGAAACTATTTTTGCAACAAAAATCGATTCTCAGCAAGAACAAATAACTAAAGTTGATTGGCGTAGAGGAGAAAGACCTTTAACGCATACAAAATTTGAATTACCAAAGGAATTGCAAGAACTTTCAGTGAAGCTTCTTAAGTCTCTAAGCCTTCGTTTTGGTGCAATAGATTTTATTTGGGATATTAATGATAATTTTATTTTTCTTGAAATAAATCCTAATGGGCAATGGGCTTGGATAGAAAAGCAAACGGGATATAAAATATCAGATCAAATAGTAGATTTATTAGAATATGGGATGGATTAAAAATGTTCGGGAATTCTTTTGGCCATTGTTGGAAGAAGAATCATCATCTGGAATAAATGAATTGGTTACCAATGATGTAATCGTTAATCAGAATAATCTACAGAAAACTCTAGATTATATTTTTAATTGTTATAATGCAGAATCAGATAGACGGAAAACTATTGAGAGTAAAGCTTCTTCTTTTATTGGAACTATCAGTGTCGTAACTTCCGTAGTATTAGGCGTTACTTCCATGCTTGTTAAGGAAGAAAGTAATTCTGATATGAATGTATTATTAGCCATTTTAATTTTACTTTTGTTTGTACTTACAATTTATATGTCACGGACAATTTGGTTTTCTGTTAGAGTTTTAGAAAGAAGTAACTATCATTCAATATCTGCAACTGACTTTATGCAAAGCGGACAAGATGATGATTATTATAAAAAAATAATAGTAGAGGTTTCTAATAAAATAGCGAGAAATGCACAAACAATCAATGATAAGGTTGATAATATGACAATGGCACAAGAATATTTTAAAAGAGCAATAGTAGTTGTTGCATTGTACTCTTTTGTGATATTATTGTTATTTTTGTCTAAAACGGATTTAAGTTTATACACTCAATTTCAAAAAGGTATTAACTTATTGAATACAATTGATGTCTCTGGATGGCATTTGATTATTTTGTATATTCTTTCCATAAGTTCCATTGTTTTGAGTATTTTAGCAATAAAAAGAAGAAACTAGTTCTATGGAAAAATTTGGTGAAAGAATAATTCATTACGTTTTTATTACTGAGAGGTCTCAAATTCCTGGAAATATGGTTTTGCCTCCAATGTGTAATACAAGTCTTCCAATATTTTCTTACTTAGGTCGTTATCCTAGAAGCTTAGATCAGTTTGCATTAGGAAATCACTTCTTTTCTACTTATTTTTCTTTTGGATTGAAGATGGGATATGATTTTAAGGTGGTGTATCTTGAGAATTTATATGATGAATCAAAAAAGTGGTGTTATTTTAATGAGAATATCATACAATTATTTTTTATATCAATTAAACCTGAGAATGTAGCTCAATTATACGATTTTTTATTAAGAAATCATTATAGTAATATTTGCTATCAATGTATAAATATGGCAGATGATGAAAGGTTATCATCTTTACCTAACTTTATATTTAATCATTGGGACTTCTTAAATTTTTTGTGGCATAAGGTTTTCCTGTATATACCACAAAATTTACTTGATAGTAAAGATGTTTTTAGTGTCTCAATTGATGCTCGTGAGTTTGACAGAGGATCTTTTTTTAGACCAACTCAAGTTAATACATTTATCATTCAGAGTATTCTAGGAAATTGGGGCGCTCCTTTATTAGATGATGAATTGTCTGAAAAAGAGTCTATTGATGCTCAAT
>CAKUYM010000611.1 GCA_934716785.1 uncultured Bacteroides sp.
AAGAAGTTATTAGCCAATTACGACAAAGAGCTAGAAGATTAATGAAATACTACAACAACAAAATACAACGAATTTGGTTTTATGGAATAATTGAGTTTTCTAATGAATTGAAAATATCTATGCTGGAGGATAAGTTTAATGAATTATTTTCTAATGGATCTGTTTTCTATAAAGAGGTTGATGTAATGCTCGATTATGAAACAAAAAAAACTATTCCGGCGGGTATATTTCTAATGGAATTTAATTCATTTATCGCAGATGCAGATACACGAAACTCAACGTTCCTCAAAGTCTTAAAAAGTCATTTTACAGAAAATAGAGATACAGACAATGATATGACTAAGCAATAATCAAACAGGCCGTTCAACGTGTGTGTGAACAGCCTGTTTTTTTTATTCCTCTTCCTTAATCAAATGCCGCAAATCCGGGTCGTTCTTGATGCGGGTTATCAAATCCAAATATTTGGATTTAATGGAAAAACTGAATATAGATAAAACACAAAGAGGATGATTTAAGGATTTTATATATAGCGAATTACGATTAATCTTGTTCGGATTTAATTTCAACTGTAATTGGTTGTCTATTATGATTATTTCTAAACAAAGAAGTATTATCTTTGCATGTATTTATAAACTTTCTAAACGTATAGTTATGAAAATTAGGAAATTGCAATTTAATAACAACAAGATATTGGGAAATCTTGAATTGGATTTTATCAATCCGACAACAAATGTTCCTTATGATACAATATTATTAGTTGGTGAGAATGGAGTTGGAAAAACTACTATTTTAACGGGAATAAGCGATTTTTTAAGTGGACAGGATCTTTCTATGTATTTCTATTCGATTGAATATGTTATTGATAATGAAATCATTACCATGTCTTCTATTCCGGGAGGGCAGGACTCTCATCAATTTATTCGTAGAAAGAATGGTAAAGATGAAACTCTATCTTATGGATGGAATGGAAATAATGGATCGAATATAGAACGTATGGAGCAAGATACACTTGATCCACGTCATTATGGAAGTGTGATTTCGCTTCCGCGTTCAGATTTTCAAACAAAGAAGATTAATACAGTTGGTGTTTCAGAATTAGATACAAATAACCATGAAAAAGATGCAAACAATGATTTTACATCTCTAAAACAATTACTTGTAGACTTGAATAGTCTTGATGCAGAAGAATTTACTGAGTTGCATCGAAAAGGTACATTTATAACAATAGAAGAATTTGAGGAAAGATCACGAATGTCACGTTTTACAAAAGCATTTAATGATTTCTTTGAAGATATAGCCTATTCATGTGTGAGGGGAGAAAATGGACAAAAAGAAATTTATTTTGAAAAATTTGGCAAAGAAGTACCTATTGATTCATTGAGTACTGGAGAGAAGCAAATAGTTTTTAGAGGGATATATTTGCTACGCAATTTCAATCGTTTAATAGGAGGTGTCTTATTAATAGATGAACCTGAACTTAGTCTTCATCCTAAATGGCAGAATAAAATACTTAAGTATTATCAGACTCTATTTACAGATCCCACAACAAACAATATGCAAGTGCAATTAATAGTTGCAACTCATTCAGAACGTATACTTTCTTCTGCTTTTAAAGATTTAAATAGTAATGGAGTTCTCATACTAAAAAATGATAATGGTGTAGTTTCTGCTGCTACTGTTAATGCGCCAGGAGTGTTACCATCTGTAACATCAGCAGAGACTACTTATCTCGCCTATGAAGTTGCTACTGTTGATTACCATATTGAACTATTTTCATACATTCAACGTAATGCTACGGCTTTAAGAGAATTGAACGTAAAAGAAACCGATGATTACATTTTGAATCATCGGTTATATAATGCAGCAATACACGAACGCCAAGATAGTTTCATAAATCCACGGAATCTGCACACAACAAATTATATGACCTTACCTACTTTTATAAGAAATCGTATTGACCACCCTAATCCAAATGATCCATATTCTTATTCTCAACTACAGGCTTCTATTGATTTGATGCGGAATATTATTCAAAATCCTTGATACGTTTGTTTTTTTGAACTTACTTCTTCTATTTGTTACAAGAGGGCGATTGTGATTTATCTAAATCGCCCTACTTTTTTTGTAATCCTAATATAAAAAATCTCAAAGGAATAGGCTCGCCAAATAGCGACAGAAGTTCGCCAATTTCGGACTAAGTGTACCCCTTTTGGACTTTCAGTTGTCGGGGGT
>CAKUYM010000612.1 GCA_934716785.1 uncultured Bacteroides sp.
TCAAGGATAACGGGACATCATTGGCTGTGCCCATCATCGATAAAGTGATGGAAGACAAGAATATCAAGCCGTTCCGAAATACGACCTCTCAATGTTACAAGGCAATCACGGACGATTTGATTGAAGCGGTGAAGTTATTGCGTCCGGTGAAGAAAGAGGGCAAAATCAATAAATGGGCGGCAATGACCCTGTTGAGCCGTGCTTATCTTTATATGGGAAACAATAGTGAAGCCTACAATGTGGCTGCCGAGGCTATCAAAGGCGCGGAAAAGCAGGGGTATAAATTATGGACGAATGACGAATATGCTAAAATATGGACTACTCCGTTCAACAGCGAATTGCTGTTTGAGATTGTAAACCTGACAACCGATAGTCCGGGTAAGTCGTCCATCGGTTATCTCTGTACCAAATATAATCTGATAGCAACGGAAAAGTATTGGAAGAAATATATGAAAAATAAATCGGATGATGTCCGCAGCCAAATGGTTTCTACGGCAAGTAGCAGCAAGCCTTTTTGTATGAAGTATCCGGCGCAGGGAGATAAAAGTTATGAAGACGCCAATATCCCGATTTTCCGCTTGTCTGAACTTTATCTGAATGCTGCCGAAGCTGCGGTGAAGGAGAATGATATTACGAATGCCCGCAAATACCTGAAACCGATTTATGCGCGTACTGGGGAGAGTCTGGACGACTTGTCGGATGAAGCCATCACCTTGGATGCGGTACTTGAACAACGGCGCATCGAATTTTGGGGAGAGGGACAACGTTTTTTCGATTTAATCAGAAATAATAAGAGGGTGGAACGAACGGATTACTTGAGCGAGGTTCCCGATGAAGCTCGTTCTTTCGACTGGAACTATTATAAGATAGTACTTCCTGTTCCTAACCATGAGATGGAATACAATGAAAATATGATTCAGAATCCGGAATATGAATTGCATTGATTAACGCATTAACGTATAGAAATTATGAAAAAAATATATAGCATTTATCTCCTTTTAGGCTTGTTTGCCGCAGTCCTTTGTTCTTGCGGGGATGACTTGACTCCCGTAGGACCGGATATAATGGAAGCTACACATTTCCGCAATGACGGCCCTTACCTTTTCTATGAGAACGGTAAGCTCAAAATTCTGGAAGTGACGAAAGATAACACACTCAGCATCCGTGAAGAGTCCGGATTGCCAGCCGGTCTGAAACTGGACGTGTATTCGGATGATAACAAATTCCTTTTTCAGGTGCCGATTAACAAGATTGACGACTTTGAACGTCCGGTATGGAAGGATCAGACTTCTACGTATGAGAAGACCTTTGCCGTGTCCGATCTTCATGGACGTTTCGATTTGTTTGCCGCTATTCTGAAAACAGGGCAGGTGATTAACGAACAATATGAATGGGCGTATGGCAACAACCATCTGGTTATCGACGGCGACATTTTTGACCGTGGTGCAGATGTGCTTCCTATCTTATGGCTTATCTATAAACTGGAATTTGAAGCGCAGGCAGTGGGTGGCAAAGTGACGACTATACTGGGCGACCATGAAGAAATGGTGATGCGTGACAATCTGAAATATACCTTCGCCAAGTACAACAACCTTTCGCAAAAGGCGATGAATATGACTTATGGGAAAATGTGGGGACTGACGAATGTTATGGGCAACTGGCTGCGTTCTAAAAACGCCATTCAGATTGTAGGTGATAATCTGTATGTACATGCGGGCTTAAGCAAGGCTTTTATGGAGCGCACGGAGACTGTTCCCGAAATCAACGAATTGATAAGCAAAAGTATCTACCTTACGAAAGAAGAGCGGAAGAAGCAGTTTCCTGATATAGCAGATTTTCTATATAGTGATAGTTATGACGGGCCGTTGTGGTATCGTGGAATGGTGAAAACAAGCAGTAGTTACAATCCGATTAAGGAATCGGATGTTGATAAATTGTTGAGTACCTATGGGGTTAAACGTATCATTGTGGGGCATACGGAGAATAGCCGTATAAAGTTCAACTATGGTGGAAAGGTGTACGATATTTGTGTCAATCATCCTGACGCTTTTGAGGATGGAGAAACTCGTGCCCTGCTCATTGAGGGAGAAAGCGGGACGGGCAAGGAACTTTTTGCGCAGTCCATCCACAACGGGGGCAGGAGGGCCAACGCGCCTTTCGTCGTGGTGAACTGCGGGGCACTACCGCGCAACCTCGTGCAGAGCGAGCTTTTC
>CAKUYM010000613.1 GCA_934716785.1 uncultured Bacteroides sp.
CGGTATTGATGCTGCCCGTTATTATGTCTTAGGCGAACTCCTTGGCAAGATTCAGAAACCAAAAGATTTAACAGGAATATTCACACATTAAAAGTATATAGCTGAGTCAAAAGTTTAGAAGAAATATTAGCATTACCCGACATTGGGCAGAAAATAAGCTACCTGAAAAAAGGTAGAAAAACTGAGCTTCCCGACCGTTGTAAGTTATGGGATGATTGGAATCCGGAACGCCATGAAATCATGACGGATAAGGAGAAGTATCCGGATAGAAAAGTACTTGAAAAGGAAGCGGAAAAGGTTTTCGACGAAAAGGCAGGCAAGACTCATGAAATCGAAGCACAATACAAGACCGAGCCGGTGAATCGTATTGCTATTCCTTTGGAACAGGATATAGTAAACATTCAAACGGCTTTCACAGTAGGTACGGAACCGTCAATAGACTGTACACCAACAGATGATGACGAAAAGAAATTACTCGATGCGGTCAAGTCCGTATTCAAATCCAACAAAATCAAGTATCAGAACAAGAAGATTGTCCGTGCCTGGCTTGCCGAACAGGAAGTAGCCGAGTATTGGTATGCAACCGATGATGATTCATTCTGGGCTAAGTTTTGGAAGAAAGTAAAGACTTCTTTTGGTGGCAAGGTAAAACCCATCAAGAAGCTGAAAAGTGTGCTGTGGTCTCCATTCCGTGGGGATAAACTCTATCCGTTCTTTAATGATGAAGGCGATTTGGTCGCTTTCTCCCGTGAATACAAAAAGAAGCTCATGGATGATTCGGAGATCACCTGCTTTATGACTATCACGGACAAAATGGTTTACCAATGGAATTTGTCTAAAGGATATGAGGAAAGAACGCCATTCGCTCAT
This sequence comes from uncultured Bacteroides sp., assembly GCA_934716785.1. Taxonomy (GTDB): domain Bacteria; phylum Bacteroidota; class Bacteroidia; order Bacteroidales; family Bacteroidaceae; genus Bacteroides. The sequence goes on from CAKUYM010000613.1 coordinate 871, forward strand.
GGATTCTCCAAACTGCCGGTTCTCTACGCTTACCGTTCCGAACCTTATTGCAAAAAGATAAAGACTTTCCGTGTCCGGTTGGAGAAACTGTTATCTAATTATGCCGACTGTATTGACTATCATTTCTTTCCGTTGCTGAAATTAGTCGGTAGTGTAGCCGGATTTGCTGGCAAAACAAAAGATAGGATAGTCAAATTGGAAGATGGTGCGGATGCTCAATACTTGACGTGGAACCAAGTTCCTGAAACAATTCGTTTTGAAGCCGAAACGCTTACGAACAACGCTTATGATATGTCTAACACTCCACGTATTTCTTTTGAAACCTTGAAAGGTGTTGGCAAGGCTTCCGGCACCGCTTTTCGTTTCATGTTTATGGGTGCGCATATGAGCGTAAGTAATCATGCGGAAGTGATAGGGGAGTTTCTGCAACGAAGGGTTAATTTCCTTGTTTCTGCTTTAGGAGCGATTAATCCAACTGAGTTCAATAAGGCATCACAGACGATTGATATCGAGACAGACTTGGTTCCATATATGATTGATTCAGAAGATGACAATGTAAATACAGCAGTAAGAGCAGTAGAAGGCAAAATTTGGTCAAGGCGAGAAGGGATAATGTTCGCTGGCAATGCCGATAGGGTCGATGAGATTTTAAAAGAGATACAAGAAGATGAAATTCTAAATAAGGAACAAAATAGAAATGCAGGTAACTAAACCTGCATTTCTTTAAACCGCCATATATAGCCATAGGCTGTTTTGGATTTTAGTGCGCAACAGTTGTATATATTGCCGTTAGAATACCCAAGTGCTCTTTTAATTTCTCTTTGACTTCCCCATTCTTTAATAAATTCTCCATTTAAAGAATATTGAAGGATAGGTCTTGACCTTTTGTTTTCTTTACCCTTGGGTTGATACCAGCCCTTGCGTGATTCGCTATTACGTTTTTTAGTAATGGGATTGTTAAGGTTTTCTTTTCGCGTAACCCATCTTAGATTCTCAATTGTGTTATCTGTTATATTACAATTGATATGGTCAACCTCTTTTTTGTTTAAGGGATTTTGGATAAATGCAATTGCTACCAGCCGATGTATGTACGCTTTTTTCTTTCTTCCCAATGCAATAGTCAAATAATTAGCTGGACCTGATTTGAAAGGCTTCAATATTTTTCCCTTACAAAATACTTGTGCGCCATTTCTTCCATTTCTGTATTTATCCAAACTTCGCACCCTACCTAAATTTGATACTTGGTATAAACCTTCGTACCCTTCAATGTCTTTCCAAATTTCATCCATAATTATTTCATTTAAGAGTGAATAATAAAGGCAGCCTTTAAAGTCGTGCGG
>CAKUYM010000614.1 GCA_934716785.1 uncultured Bacteroides sp.
CAGGCATACAGCATGACGCGGCTACCCGTTCGGCAATCGAGCCGCGATGAAAGTGAACCATACGCCCGTGGTCAAGGTCGGTTGCCGTGATGATTAAAGGAATTTTGAGTTCTTCCAGGTTCTTTGCTTTTATATTGGTACGGAGAAAATCAATGAATTCGCAGAGGTCAAACAACCCTTTCTTGGGGAGCACCAATTTCGTAAGGTCCTGAAATTTGTGTCCGGAGAAGTATTTCAACACCTGATGGGGCTCGTTGCCGTCTGCATAGAACACTCCGGCAAGAGCTCCGGCACTGACTCCGGAAATGATATCCGGTTTGATATCATGTTCCAAAAGAGACTGCATCACTCCCAAATGAGCGAATCCTTTGATAAACCCACCGCTTAAGGCATAACCTATCTGATACTTCCGTCTCGTCCAATTATATGTAGATACATCCATGAGTTTTGTTTATTTCTTTAATCCGCTACGAATTTAGTGATTTTATTGAAAGTAAAAGATGGATATAGCGAATAGTTTTTATTATGCCGGATAGAAATTGGAAAATTGGGGAATAATTACTTATCTTTGGGAGGTAACAAACCTTTATTAATCATACAACAACGAAAAACAACCGATTATGAATCAAGAACTGTCTATGAATGCCAACAAGCTGGTGGCGTTTCTCAAGAAGCCGGCTACTGAATTTACCAAAGCCGACATTATTTCATTTATTCTGCACAACGACATCCGCATGGTCAATTTCATGTATCCTGCGGGAGACGGCCGTCTGAAGACACTGAACTTTGTTATCAATAACTTGGCCTATCTGGAGGCTATCCTTACTTGTGGAGAACGGGTGGACGGATCCAGTCTTTTCTCTTTTATTGAGGCGGGCAGCAGTGATCTGTATGTCATTCCTCGATTCCGCACGGCGTTTGTCGATCCGTTTGCCGAAATTCCTACGTTGTCTCTTCTTTGTTCTTTCTTCAATAAGGATGGAGAACCGCTGGAAAGCTCGCCGGAATATACGCTCCATAAAGCCGCCAAGGCATTCATGGATGTGACCGGAATGGAATTTCAGGCGATGGGTGAGTTGGAATATTATGTGATAGCACCGGATACGGGTATGTTTGAGGCTACCGACCAGCACGGCTATCATGAATCCGGTCCTTTTGCCAAGTTCAATGAATTCCGTATGCAATGTATGTCTTATATCTCGCAGACCGGTGGGCAAATCAAGTATGGGCATTCGGAAGTGGGCAACTTTACTGCAGACGGTTCTATTTATGAGCAGAACGAGATAGAGTTTTTGCCGGTTCCGGTAGAGCAGGCGGTCGATCAGTTGATGATTGCCAAGTGGGTGATCCGCAATTTGGGATTCAAATATGGATATAATGTAACGTTTGCACCTAAGATAACGGCAGGCAAAGCCGGTTCGGGGTTGCATATCCACATGCGTATCATGAAAGACGGAAAGAACCAGATGCTGAAAGACGGCATCCTGTCGGAAACAGCCCGCAAGGCTATTGCCGGAATGATGGAACTTGCACCTTCCATCACGGCTTTCGGAAATACGAATCCCACTTCCTACTTCCGTCTTGTTCCGCATCAGGAAGCACCGACGAATGTTTGTTGGGGCGACCGCAACCGTTCCGTATTGGTGCGCGTGCCTTTGGGCTGGGCTGCCAAGAAAGATATGTGTACGTTGGCAAATCCGTTGGAAGCGGAAAGTCATTTTGATACCAGTCAGAAGCAGACTGTGGAAATGCGCTCGCCGGACGGTTCGGCAGACTTATACCAATTGCTTGCCGGGCTGGCTGTAGCCTGTCGTCATGGTTTTGAAATAGAGAATGCTTTAGAACTGGCCGAGAAGACATACGTGAACGTGAATATCCACCGGAAGGAGAATGAGGACAAACTGAAGACATTGGCTCAACTGCCGGATAGCTGCGCGGCATCTGCCGACTGCTTGGAACGGCAACGGGCTGTTTTTGAGCAATACAATGTATTTAGTCCGGCAATGATAGACGGCATTATCCGCAATCTCCGCAGCTATGGGGATAAAACATTGCGTGCAGACTTGGAAGGTTATGCGTCGGGAATGCTTGAACTCGCTCGTAAGTATTTCCATTGCGGATAGCGAGTGATATATAAACCTGCTAAGGTGTCCGTTATGGGGCATTTTAGCAGGTTTATCGTTAAGTATTGGTCTATTTTCATAAA
>CAKUYM010000615.1 GCA_934716785.1 uncultured Bacteroides sp.
GTTTAATTCTGCTCGAAAGGATTTTGATGTAGATATTTCAACATTGGTAAAAGGAAGATATGTTGTTACTGTTAATAATAAGGAAGTTCAGTGTAGTCAAGTGTTATATATCAAATAACAATGAACTATATGTAATTGAACAAATAGAATGTCGATGCAAGTTTATTAAATTGATTAAATATAATAAAATATTTAATTATTTGCGATGTGTATGATAAATTCATATCTTTGCACCCAAACAATTAATAATACCATGAAAAGAAACCTGCTTTTATTATCGTCTGTCCTTTTTCTATGTATCTGCGGAACCTTGCAGTCTGTTGCATCGGATACTGTATTTGTACGTGAGACCCAGATTCCTATTCTGATTGAACGCCAAGACAATGTGCTGTTTATGTTGCGTTTGAATGCAAAAGAGAGTCGTTCTTTAGATGAAGTAGTTTTAAACTTTGGCAAAGATGTGAACTTGTCGGATATCAAATCCGTCAAGTTATATTATAGTGGTACGGAAGCTCGTCAGAACTATGGTAAGAATCTATTTGCTCCCGTGACGTATGTTTCCAGCCATGCACCGGGAAAAACACTGGCGGCAAATCCTTCCTATTCTATAAATAAGTCGCAAGTGGATAATCCGAAACAGAAAGTTACATTGAAAGCTAATCAGAAACTTTTCCCCGGAATCAACTACTTCTGGATAAGCCTGCAGATGAAGCCGAACGCTTCTTTGTTGGATAAAGTATCAGCTCAAATAGAGACCGTGAGAATGGATGGCAAGGCTGCTCTTATGCATATGGCCTCACCGGAGAATATCGCTCATAGGGTAGGGGTAGGCGTGCGCCATGCCGGTGACGACGGCTCGGCTGCTTTCCGTATTCCGGGGTTGGTCACTACCAACAAGGGAACTTTGCTGGGGGTATATGATGTGCGTTACAATAACAGTGTCGATTTGCAGGAACATGTAGACGTAGGATTGAGTCGCAGCGTAGACGGTGGTAAGACATGGGAAAAGATGCGTTTGCCTCTGGCTTTCGGTGAAACAGGAGACCTGCCTGCTGCCCAAAACGGTGTCGGCGACCCTTCCATTCTGGTAGATACCAAGACTAATACCGTATGGGTCGTAGCGGCATGGACGCATGGAATGGGCAACCAGCGTGCTTGGTGGAGCTCTTATCCGGGGATGGATATGAATCATACCGCCCAGTTGGTGCTGTCAAAGAGTACGGATGACGGTAAAACGTGGTCTAAACCAATCAATATCACCGAACAGGTGAAAGATCCTTCCTGGTATTTTCTTCTGCAAGGACCGGGACGCGGCATCACGATGCAGGATGGCACACTGGTATTCCCGATTCAGTTTATCGACTCCACCCGTGTTCCGAATGCAGGAATCATGTATAGCAAGGACCGCGGTGAAACATGGAAGATACACAACTATGCACGTACCAATACGACCGAAGCTCAGGTGGCGGAAGTAGAACCGGGCGTGTTGATGCTGAACATGAGAGATAACCGTGGCGGCAGTCGTGCGGTTGCTACCACCAAGGACTTGGGCAAGACATGGACGGAACATCCTTCTTCACGTAAAGCGTTGCAAGAGCCGGTATGTATGGCAAGTCTGATTAGCGTCAAGGCCAAGGATAATGCATTGAACAAGGATATACTCTTGTTCTCTAATCCGAATACAACGAAAGGTCGCCATCATATCACAATCAAAGCCAGTATGGACGGAGGGTTGACATGGCTATCCGAACATCAAGTGATGCTTGACGAGGCTGACGGATGGGGATATTCCTGCTTGACGATGATTGACAAAGAAACTGTCGGCATACTGTATGAGAGCAGCGTGGCCCACATGACTTTCCAGGCTGTGCGGCTGAAGGATCTCGTAAAATAGACATTTGCCATACAACGATCTGTAAAGACGATTTCTAATCATTCGACCTGCAATCTACGACTGCAATCTATGCCAGTAATTCTACGACTGCAATTTACGATTGTAATCGTGCGACTTAACCAAACGACCTGTAATCATGAAAAACAAACTTGTATTACTGATATACCTAACTATTATTAACTTACACACATTTTCTGTGGCAAGGGCAGGTGATTATCACCTGCTTCCACTGCCACAAAAGTTTACCCCCCTTTCTCATAACTTTCAAGTGAATGAGTTGCAGCTTTCCACTCCTGTGCTTCACCAGGAG
>CAKUYM010000616.1 GCA_934716785.1 uncultured Bacteroides sp.
GAATATCATTATAGCTAATGGAGATATGCTTATGGCAAATCCGTTGTCAGGTGTTAATAGATGAACAATTAGCTATTAATACTTTGAACGTCAGGCGTTAATACCTTGGACTTCCTTTATTAATACTTGAGTTGCTGTGTTTATATATTCAGTACATTGGAACTATATGTCCGGCAGCCGATCTGGGTCAATTCCAAAGGTGAAAGCGAAAACGAAGGGGTTCACCTTATTTTGGCCTCAGCCTTCACCCGTAATCGTCTTAGTAACAGTACTTAAGCTGTAAGGTGAAACTGGTGAAGCTCTCTACTGAACTATTACTGTAATAACCCCGAAAACAACCTTTTTAATATGATTGTGAGATTCATTTGATATAATTTTAATTGTGATATAGGATTTATCAGCGACGGAACATCCCAAATGCTATTGACAACGCATGATATTAATCTTCTCAATGAGGATTTCATTCGCCGTGATACGATATGGTTCACTGATAAAGACGAACTTGGCGAAACAAAAATAGTGCGTCTCTCTTCTCTTGGACTGCACAAGAACCTTTCCCCATACAATGCTTACAAGCAGGGAAAACTGGTAAAGTTGCCATTCTTGGGTAGTCAGTATATCAATCTAAATGGCTAATATCTCTATAAATATTTGACAGAGAATGGTGATTTGGAACGGGCGGTGTCAAATTCAGAGAAGTTGTGCCAACTCTGTAAGGAATCACCGGAAGATTTGAAGGCGTATTCAGAGATTCACAAACTGATAGAATTACTCAATACTCTCATTGCGAGATTATTGTAAAAAAGACAGGGTATTATAGCTTTCGTTAAAAATAGAAAGCACAATTTCCCATCTTTTGCGGTATATGGCTATGGCGTCTTCCACATCCATGTCCATATCGTTGGTGAGCAACGATATGATTTTGGGCTTCGTTTTCCTTAGGTCAACATAAGTGATAATACGGGCCTTGTGCTTTATATCCTCTCCGTACTTGATGCGTTTCTTGAACTCTACAACTTGGACTCTGTATTCGCCAATTTGGAGAGGTTATTTGTATCTCCAAAAATATTAAATAACACGTCAATTCCGCCCAACAAATCGCAATATATTGTGATTTTGCAATAATTTATTCTCAAAACTTCTTCATATAGCATCAAATTCACAATATATTGTGAATTCATCTTCTTGTATTCATAAAAATGCCCTATATTTGTATCGAATACCAATATATTGTGAATATGAAAGTATTAGGACTACAAATAAAATCTCGCAGATTAGCCCTTAAGATCAAGCAGCAAGAATTGGCAGACTTGGCTGGTGTGAGCATAAATACGGTTGTTGCCATAGAGCGTGGAACAGGGAATCCCCGTATTGAAACATTGCTCTCTGTTTGCAATGTTCTTGGATTACAACTTGTAACTAAATTAAAGGATTAATATTATGCGATAATGTGAAGTCTATCTACACGGAATAAAGGCTGGATTATTGATTGAAAACGACAATCGTGAGTTTACATTTATTTATGACAAGGCATATCTATTCTTTGATAGAACGTAATGGTGAGTATCGTTTATCTCCAGCTTATGACCTTATCAATACATCTTTGCAACTTCGATAGCCTCGCATCTTTACTTTAGATAAAGGGCTTTTCAAGGAGGGAATGGCATCTACAGACACTCGCACAATCTGTCGTTCTTTCCTTTCACCGGCATTACAAAATCAATATTGGATGGCGTTCGACTACCGTCGTAAAATGTTAAACTTTTAAGCAAAGGCAATGTATACAAACTGATTCACAATAAGGCGGAACTTCAAAGTTGAAATTCCGCCTTATTTGCATTTTAAGAGATTCTTTCTTACTAATTTTATTTATCAAAAACTTCGCTCAACTTATCTGCCAGCGCCTCTTTTCGCAGCCCTTTGCTGATGATTTTCCCTTCCGGACTGATTAGTACTGTATGCGGAATCGTTGATACCGCATAGATTTTGGCGATTTTCCCTTCATTATCGCAGAGTTGCAACCAACTGCAGTTCTCTTCCTCAAGGGCTTTCTTCCATTTGGCAGTGTCCTTATCTAAGGAAATACCTACAACCTTAAAGTTCTCGCCGCCATATTTCTTCTCCAACCGCTTGATGTTGGGAAACTCGTTGCGGCAAGGTACGCACCAGGAAGCCCAGAAGTCGAGCAATACATATTTCC
>CAKUYM010000617.1 GCA_934716785.1 uncultured Bacteroides sp.
GTATAAAGGAGAGCCTCTAAATTAAGCAAACAGAGCCTCTGATTTCAGTGAACAGAGCCTCTGATTTCAGTGAACAGAGCCTTTAATTTCAGAAAACAGGACTTCTAAACACGGCTCTTTCATTAAAAAACTCTTTTAATAATAGTGTTAGAAGCCTATTTTTCAGAAGAATCTTTTTTTATTTAATTCTTGTACGATTATGAGCAAAATAATCCCTTTCATATAAGATGAAAAATGCGAGACATCTGCCATCTACAACAAAATTGAGATAATACTTTGATTAATAAACAGATGAAGCGTTGCAGATACCGTTTATAAAGGTTGCAGATACTTGGCATCTGCAACCTTTATAAAACAAGATGTGTAGTGTACTGAATAAGTTTACACTTCTTAAACGGAAAAAAAAGATGAAAGAATCAAAAAAGAAGTACACTTCTTACAGTAAGGCTGAACGAATGTCTTATATTCGTGAGTATTTATCAAGTCCTGAGAGTAAATATCAGTTTAGTAAGCGTAATGGCTTTTGTTCAAAACTTCTAAGCTATTGGCTTAAAATTTATAATATCGAAGATAAAGAAATGTGTACAAGTAGTAAAATGAATGGCTCCGAGTGTCAGAATTCAAGTATTGCCGAACTTCAAAAGGAACTGTCCTTATTACGTGTAGAGAACCGTAAACTTCAACAAGCTCTGTCCGATGCGAGTTTGCGTCACGAGGCCTGCGAAGAACTGATCAATCTGGCAGAATCCACCTATCATATCAAGGTGCGAAAAAACTCCGATGCCAAGTAATCGACACCTTGTCACAGAGGAGCCGTACCAAGCGTAAGCATGGTTGCGTGAAGTTCCTCTGTGATTACTTCGGCATAACCCGACAAGGTTATTACAAGCATTCCAACCGACATTTGGAGATTGATGTCCTTATAACCAGCATCGTGTTGTATTGCAACGAACTGTTGGCACTCATGCCCAAGGCCGGTATGCGCGAGTTATACGCCTGCTGCGTGAACAAGTTTGGTGATAAGCTGGTTATCGGCCGTGACCGTTGCTATGATATTTTCCGTGCCAATGGTCTGTGTCAACGTACCCGGCGCAAACGTCCCAAAACGACCAATTCGAACCATAATTACTATATCTATCCCGACCTGTTGAATGTGACTCCCAAATTCGTAGCCACCCACTTGGGAGCTATGGTAGTGGCGGATATCACTTATGTAAACATGCGGGACGGATGGGCTTACCTTTCGCTGCTTACCGATGCGGCAAGCCGTGCCATCGTAGGATACGCGCTTCATAGAACGCTTGATACGGATGGACCCATGAGAGCCCTGGAAATGGCCATTGAGTTCTATGAACAACATAATATAGACTTGAGCAAGCTTATACATCACTCCGATCGTGGGGTCCAATATTGCTCTAATAAATATATAGAGAAGCTCAAGGAATGTCAAATCAATATAAGTATGACGCAGTGTGGAGACCCTTTGCATAACGCATTGGCTGAAAGGATGAATAACACCATCAAAAACGGGTGGCTCTTTGACTGTGCCGATGAGAGCTTTGAGCAGGTAAGCAAACGCATCGAGGAAGCTGTATATGTCTATAATCATATCAGACCGCATCAGGGAATTAACATGAAGACGCCTATGGAAGTGGTCAAGGAGGATGCGGGAAGAGTGGCATAATGAACGCTCGTCGGGACGGGTGGTCCCGCCCCTTGCCGCTAGGGCGCTCCCCGACCGAAGAGTTTATTTTATTTGTCAAACTAAAATTTCTTGCAAGAACACTTGTGATATTAAAACAAGATGCATACTTTTGCAAACACCTACAAATGACAACTTATATAGGAATAAGAAACCTATAAGTAAACTTAGATAGGAATTAAATTATATTGAGTAAACTAATTTAGTTATAACAAACCTAGTTGTCAACCAAAACCAGTACACATCAATGTACCGGTCATTCCATTGTGTGCTACTTCCGAGTTAGCGGTTTCCTACGTTGAAATTCCCGTTTCCAAACGGGAAACTGTTGTTTCTTCGCATGGAAACGGAGGTTGAATCACCAATAAACCCTATTAAAGAATAGTCTTTATCCGCGATTTGGAGTAAAGAAAAACACGGCTCTTTCATTTAAACTCGGAACAAACTGATAACCACTGATTATGTTGATTTTACATCAACAGAGACAGATGG
>CAKUYM010000618.1 GCA_934716785.1 uncultured Bacteroides sp.
CATCAAAGGAAACGCCTACTTTTATGAGTTTCCTACCGTCAACGCTATAAGGTAGCATATCGCCTTTTTCGTCTATTTGCTGTAAGGCGTCTTCGGCTGTACCCTCTAATTTGAATTCGAAAACATAGATATAATCGGCAGTCTTTACTACAGCGTCTGCACGACCGGTAGCGGTACGTATTTCCGCTTGTGTAAACTGCCCCATTAGTTTGAATACTAAGTAAAATACAACTTGATAATGACGTTCTGTCTTCGAATTCAATTCGTAAGGGAAATCGGCGAAGAAGCAACTCAGGCGGGTGAGGAATGCATCAACGTCGCCTGTTTCCAATTCGTGAACAAACTTTCCTATATAAAAAGATGTATCAGTAGATGAAACCGGAGTATAAAAAGGGGTGGCAAAATTGAGAAAACCATATTTTACCTCCTCATTGGGGAATCCTAATATGTATACACGGAAACGATGATCGTAAGACTTTATCGTCAAGTACCCACTTTGATATAGCATCGGTACGGGGTTGCTGATATTTGCCCTGTCGTCACTTAAAGACGCAGAAGAAACTTCGATGCCGTCAAGCTCACGAAGGTCGAAATCTGTTCTCTTTAGTATCTCTACCAAGAAAGTAGGGGTGCCGCTGGCAAACCAATAGTCACCGAAACGGAGTTTGTCAAGGGCACTAAGCACACTGAACGGATTATACATCGGAGCAAATCCCTTGCTCGGAGTAAATCGGTATCCGTCGTATTGTCGGGTAAGTTGTTCCACTGCATTGTCATAAGTCGTTTCAGTTTGCGCGGCCAGTTTTTGAAGTTCAGGAGCAAAAGCCGCTTCTATTTCAGGGCGGGTCATACCGCAGAGAGCATTATATTCAAGATCAAAGCTGATATCATTGAGCTGATTCAGTGTGCTGAATATTCCCATTTGTGCAAATTTGGTCACTCCGGTGATAAAGACGAATTGCAAATAAGCGTCAGTACTCTTAAGTACGGTATAAAAGGCAGTCAGCGTTTTACGATAGTCATCCTGTAATTCCGGGTTATCGAATGATTGCAGCATGGGCTTGTCATATTCATCAACGAGCACAACTACCCTGCGTCCGGTTTGTTCGTAGGCCTGTTGGATGATTGTGGAGAATCTGCCGGAAAAAGTCATTGTCCCTTTATCTACGCCGTATTGTGTTTCCCATCTTGCCAGTTGAAATTCCAGCATTTTCTCCAGTCGCTCTTTGCTGTCATATTTTTCGGCATTCAAGTCGAGATGAAGCACCGGATATTCAAACCAGTTTTGCTCCAATTGCTCAATGGCAAGCCCTTTGAACAGTTCTTTTTTCCCTTTGAAATAAGCCTCGAAAGTAGACAACAACAAACTTTTTCCGAAACGCCGTGGGCGACTCAGAAAACAAGGAGCACCTGCTTGTGTCAGGCGAAAAACCAGCGCGGTCTTATCCACATAAAGAAAACCTTCCGAACGAAGTTTCTCAAAGCTTTGTATTCCTATCGGGAGCTTGCGGAGCATATTAGCGGATGTTATCATAATAACTTTTTTATTTTCAATGTGACAATGATACGGGCAAAGATAACAAATTCGATCCGTATATGCGTAAGATACGGATAAAAACATTATCTTTGTTCATATTTCCACTAAAGTACCGAGCATTGATATGAAAGAAATATTCAGAAGATATCCTATCGGGATACAGAATTTTGAGGATTTACGCAATAACAATTGTGTATATATTGATAAAACCGCATTGATTTATCAGCTGACTCATACGGATAAAGTCTATTTTCTCAGTCGTCCCCGTCGTTTCGGGAAGAGTCTTCTGATCTCTACTCTTGATGCTTATTTCTCTGGGAAACGGGATTTGTTCAAGGGGCTTGCCATGGAGCAGTTGGAACAGGACTGGACGGTCTATCCGGTACTCCATATTGATTTCAGCAGGACAAAATATACCGCTATTGAAGATTTGCAGGAGCAATTGAATCTTTATCTGTGTGAGTGGGAGCGCACTTATGGGAGAAATGAGGAGGAAACGAGCTATGCCGCCCGTTTGACAGGCCTGCTTCAACGAATTTACCAGCAGACGGGCAGGCAGGTTGTTGTATTGATTGACGAATATGATGCGCCTTTGTTGGATAGTAATAGTGACTTAGCCTTGCAAGGGCAGTTGCGTACAGAAATGCGTAAGTTCT
>CAKUYM010000619.1 GCA_934716785.1 uncultured Bacteroides sp.
GTTTTGGGGCGTTTCTGTTTCATGCGGCAAAGATAACCATTTTAACTAATTCCCCCAAGTTTTCAAACTGAGCCCAAGTTTCAGACATAATGGTTAACTAAATCACATATCTTTTAACGATAAACAAACCATCTCAACCTGATACTTCGGTAACAACTTGTTTTTAAGATGTTCCACCTTTGTTGCCAGCAGTTCAGGCTTAAAATTTTTCTTTTGTCGCTTTACTTCCGCTGCCACTGCTTGGTTTTTCTCCAATTTCAGGGCAACAATATCAATTTCATTTTGATTGCCTTTAGGCTCCCACCATGAACCAATAGCGCGATATTGAAAACTTTCTGCAAATTGCTGTTTGAAATACCTTTCCAACATGATACCCGAGTAAGTCTCATAATCAGACTTAATGATAGCTTGCAAACCAATAAAGTTCTTTATTTCTATCAGTGAGCGATGTCGATCAAAGTAGTTAAACCAAAATCGGATAAAATTATCTTGTATCTCATATCGGACGGTTTGACTTCCTTCTTTTGCCAATATGGGACGTTGGCGAACAATGATATTATAATCTTCAATCAATCGTTTGATTTGACCGCCTATACTTTTATCTCCCAATGCAGCTTCTATTTCGGGCTGTGTATTGATACCGCCTGAAATAGCACTTAAAATAGAGAAATAAGTCGCATAGTTTTTTCCGAACTCCTCTATCAACAAATTCTTTCCTTCATCGATAAAGGGGGAATTTTCCCGAACCATAAACGAAATCATCTCATTTATGCTCAACATAGTGTTATCACAGAATAGCTCAACGTACTTGGGCACTCCACCTGTGAAAGTATAGAGAGCGAGTAAGTCATCATTGGCATAATTGGGGTTATAATCACACATTATTTCTTTAAGCGTAGTCAAATCAAAAGCCGATAGTTTGATGATATTATCCGCTCTCCCAAACAGAGGTTCTTTTTTGTTTTGAAATATCTTCTGCATCAAAGAATAAATAGAACACGATACAATCAAATTCATTTTAGATTTCTTGCGGTAAGCATCCCAAATATTTTGCATATCACTATATACCGATTCATTGATGTTATAAAACTCCTGAAATTCATCAATGACCAGATTGAACGATTTCTGTGAAGCCAATTCCATTAGATATTGGAACAATGAACGAAAAGTACGTATCTCCGCAGGAACAAATGTATTGAGCGATTGACTAATAATTGGAATAAACTCGGCACAAAGTGTTGCTTCACTTTTTCGACCGACAAAGAGATAAATAGTCGGCAAGTTTTCCACCGACTTCATAATAAGGCTCGTTTTCCCGATTCTCCTTCTTCCAGTTACTACTGTCAGACGAGAATAGTCACTAAACGATAGATTTTGTACCCGTTGTAGTTCAGCTAACTCACTGGTTCTATTATAAAATTTCATATTCTAAATTTCGTTACGCCCGTAATAGTTACGGTGGTTACAAAAGTACATAAAAAGCATGAGTTTTTATACCGGCATAATAAAGAAATCATTTTTTCTTTAGAGGAAAGATATGCAAAAGTTTGGATTTACCATATCCTTTGCATGCTTTTGAAAAAGTAATCATGCAAATAGCGAGTAGGAGGATGAAAAAATCATTATTCTCCATGAGCAAACTACCGCAAAAGCACGTAGCAAATTAGTGGGATAAGTCATGAGATATGCTTGAAGCTAAAAATTTAAGTACATGACAAAAATTTACATATTATTGATTGTCATGTAATATAAGGAAGGGTGACTCCGGAAGCTCCGGTACCCAATCCATCACTCCTTCAAGTGTTCAAGAAGCCCGCAAGATTTTGAGTAGTGTACTCAAGGTAATATCATTCACTTTACTGGATTTTATTCTTTTAATAGTAATGATAGATACTCCTGCTTTGTCGGCAAATTCTTGTTGTGAAAAACTGCAACTGAACCGTATCATCTTGATTCTTTTGCAGATTTCCGTAATAATACTTTCATCAGAGAATTGGTATATCGTATATTTATCATATAGTCTTGAATGACTGATATTTTTTCTTGAATCCTTTTTCTTTAATTCCTTTTCGCACGATTATGAATGAGCGAAATAATCCCTCTCACATAAGATGAAAAACGCAAAACATCTGCCATCTGCAACAAAATTGAGATAATGTATTAATTCATAGATAGATGCAACG
>CAKUYM010000620.1 GCA_934716785.1 uncultured Bacteroides sp.
GGATATAGATGCTGAAGTAGAATTGGTCAGAAAAGCTACTCCTATAACCTTAATAACGCGCGCACGTGTGTGTGGAAAAATCATGCCCTGAATTTTCTGTACCCTTTGAACCTTTTTTGGTGTATTGGAAATAATTAGCTATCTTTGCAATCTACAGAGATATAGATGCAATAGATAAATGGATATGGAAATACCAGAAGACAAGAAAGTGGTCGATTTTGAAGGAGATGAAACTTTAAACCCCTCTTCGGAAACAACGGATGAGAACGTTGATGACATATATCCGGACGCTGTATTAAACATTGCCCGCGAAACGGCATCTGTTTTTCAGTTGAAGCGCCGCTGGGAGAGAAAACCGTCTATGTTGGATTTGACTCCTCCATTTCAGCGCAATATGGTTTGGTCTCCCAAGCAGAAAAGCGAACTGATAGAATCTATCATCATGGGAATACCATTGCCTGCTTTTTATGTAAAGGAAAATTCAGAGGGCGTATATGTAGTCGTAGATGGGAAGCAACGTTTGGGAACACTTTTTGATTTTATCGATAATAAATTCAAATTGGAGAAACTATCCATATTGAAGAATCACATCAAACGTTATTTCTCAGACCTTTCACCCATCGAACAGAATAAAATAGAGGATTATACATTGACAATCAATGTCATTAAGGCTTCTACAAGCGACCGGGTTACATTTGATCTTTTTGACCGTGTGAACAGGGGAGGCACGAATCTGAATAACCAAGAAATGCGGAATGCTTTATATCAGGGGACTTCTACCAGGCTGATTGATGAACTGGCGCAAAACGATAATTTTTTGCGTGCTACAGAATATACCGTTCCTTCCAAACATATGAAAGACCGGTATCTCGTTATTCGTTTTCTGGCCTTTTACTTGTGGAACGAGCATTTGGCTATGGATATTGAAACCGAGCAGAAATTGGAGTACAGGAGTAATTTGGAAGACTTCTTAGGTAAGACAATGTCTTTCCTCAATGGACTTAAATATCAGGATGAACTGATAGAAAAGTTGAAAGTGGTTTTTGATGAGTGTATGCGCCATGCTGCCGAATATGTAATACCTCTTGGCGGTTTTAGGCTTCCCTCAGATGAAGGAAAACAAAAGAGACCCATAAATATGGCCTTCTTTGAGAGTTTCAGCTATTTGATAGCAAAGATGGATGATATAAATGAGGATGATGTTCGCAGAGCATATTCTTCGATGCTGAGCAATGACGAGTATGTGAATTCGTTGACATATTCTGTCGACAGTCGCAAACAGACTTATTTGCGCTATGAGATGATAAATCGTTATTTACCTAAAAACGGAAAGAATGTTGAACGGGTATAAAATCAGAAATTACAAATCGTTTGAAGAAAATGATTTTGACTTAGGCAGGTTGAATCTTTATTCCGGAGCTAACTCTGCAGGAAAATCCTCGGCTATACAGGCATTGCTGAATGCTGCCGATAATCTGCGTGAGGAACCTCAAAAACATAAAGCTGTGGCATGGCATACTCCGCCTGTCACTTTCAATGAGACTCGCAATTTTATTACGAATGCCAAAAGTTACGAGATAAGTCTCTTGGAGGAGGACGATGAAGTGAATATTGCCTTTACACCCGGTGATGATGCATTTAAAAGCATAACGGTCGAGCAGGATAAGAAACCGTCAGAACGTTTATACTCAATGCTACATGGCGCTTTATTCTATCTGCCCGCAATGAGAACCGGACGTCTGGACAATTCTGCCATTAATCCGAATGCGGAACAAAATCCGTTGGGACTTAACGGTGAGTTTGTGATTGACTTTTACCAGAATAATCGGACGCAGCTTCTATCGGAGTCTCTGTGGACGGGAAGGGAAACGAAGACTTTGGAAGGACAAGTGAATCTGTGGCTGAATAAGTTGACGGGGTATCGTCTGGTTGTTGACATGGACGGTACGCAGTATAAAGTGAAATTTGAGACAATAGGTGGAAAACAGCTCTTTCCATATCATGTTGGAACGGGTATCAGTTTTATAACTGAGGTTATCATAGTTTGTCTGGCTCTTCCTGAAGACAGTGTCGTTATTATTGAGAACCCGGAGATTCATCTTCATCCGTCGGCACAGGCTGATCTGATTGATTTTCTGGCAATGGTAGCAAAGGCCGGGCGGCAGGTGATAAT
>CAKUYM010000621.1 GCA_934716785.1 uncultured Bacteroides sp.
AAGAGAAATATTGCTCATCTATTGGACAATCATCGTTTTGAAGTGGTTAGGCATGATGTCACTTACCCTTATTCGGCAGAGGTGGACGAGATTTATAACTTGGCTTGTCCGGCATCTCCTATCCATTATCAGCATGACCCGATTCAGACAACCAAGACTTCTGTGATGGGGGCTATCAATATGCTGGGACTGGCAAGGAGGCTGAATGCCAAGATTCTGCAGGCTTCTACCAGTGAAGTGTATGGTGATCCGATTGTACATCCCCAACCGGAAAGTTATTGGGGAAATGTAAATCCGGTGGGATACCGCTCATGCTATGATGAAGGAAAACGATGTGCGGAAACTTTGTTTATGGATTATCACCGTCAGAATAAAGTGCGGGTGAAGATTATCCGTATCTTCAATACCTACGGACCGAGGATGCTGCCGGATGACGGACGGGTGGTCTCCAACTTTATCCTGCAGGCATTGAATAATAAAGACATCACCATTTATGGCGACGGGACGCAGACGCGCAGCTTTCAGTATATCGATGATTTGATTGAGGGGATGATACGCATGATGGATACGGAGGATGAGTTTACCGGGCCTGTGAATATCGGCAATCCGAACGAAGTGACGATTCTTGAATTGGCGCAGAAGATAATCAGCATGACCGGCTCTTCTTCGAAAATTGTATTCGAGCATTTGCCGTTTGATGATCCGAAGCAACGGCGACCGGACATAACGCTGGCAAAAAGCAAACTCGATTGGAAACCGGTGGTGGGACTGGAAGAAGGACTGCTGCACATGATCGAGTATTTTAAAGATGTAAAAGGCTAAAACAATATAATGAGATTATTATGAACATGGAAATTAATCCCTCAGAATACAAGGTGCTCATTGTAGACGATGTGATCTCCAACGTACTTTTGCTGAAGGTACTTTTGACGAATGAAAAGTTTCAGATTGCAACAGCCGGCAACGGTATGCAAGCATTGGAGCAGGTGCGGAAGGAGAAGCCGGATCTTGTGTTGTTGGACGTTATGATGCCTGACATCAATGGATTTGAGGTGGCGAAACGGATGAAAGCTGATCCGGAAATGGCCGAAATACCGATTATTTTCCTGACTGCACTGAATGGAACCACGGATATCGTGAACGGATTTAAAGCAGGAGGAAATGACTTCATATCGAAACCGTTCAATAAGGAAGAACTGATAATCCGTGTGTCGCACCAGATTTCACTGATTGCAGCGAAGCGGATTATCGTGGCGCAAACGGAAGAGTTGCGGAAGACAATCATGGGGCGCGACAAACTTTATTCTGTCATAGCGCACGACTTGCGTTCGCCGATGGGGTCTATCAAAATGGTGCTGAACATGCTGATTCTCAATCTGCCGAGCAATGTAATCGGTGAGGAGATGTATGAGTTGCTGACTATGGCAAACCAGACTACCGAGGATGTATTTGCGCTGCTTGACAACCTGCTGAAGTGGACGAAGAGCCAGATAGGCAAGTTGAAGGTGGTTTATCAGGACTTTAACATGGTGGAGGTCGTAGAGGGAGTATGTGAGATCTTTGCGATGGTGGCGAGCTTGAAGAATATCAAGATTGTGCAGGAAATACCGGCTGAGAATGTATATGTGCATGCTGATATCGATATGGTGAAGACGGTGATTCGCAACTTGATTAGCAATGCCATTAAGTTCAGCAATGAAGGAACGGAGGTTGTGGTGTCATTGACGGAGGAAGATGGCATGGCAATCGTCAATGTGAAAGACCACGGATGTGGTATTGATGAGGAAAATCAGAAGAAACTGTTGCATACGGATACTCATTTCAGTACTTTCGGTACGAACAATGAGGAAGGCTCGGGACTCGGACTGTTGTTGTGCCAGGACTTTGCTGTCAAGAATGGCGGTAAATTGTGGTTTACTTCAAAGGAAGGGGAGGGTTCTACATTCAGCTTCTCTATTCCATTGCTCGAAAGATAATAAGTTTTACACAGTTTCTCTCCTAAGCTAATCTTAAGTAAGAGGAAGTTTACTTAAATCAAGAAGGAACCTTTAAATCAAGAAGGTTTACTTGAGCTAAGAGAGGGGGGGGGAGTGAAACGTTTTATTCAGGTACGGATTACGTGTACTGACACGGCTTTAAGATAATGGGAAACCGTGGAGTCTGCGTAATCC
>CAKUYM010000622.1 GCA_934716785.1 uncultured Bacteroides sp.
ATTCAGTCCCGGCAGGCGTGATACCCACTCATTGTAGCAGTAGTCTACCCAGGTGGAAGCCATCGGAATCTCCCCATACGTGGCAAAGGCAGCCATATTCAGGATACGGAAAGTCATTTGCCATACGTGGTTGTCGGCAATGCGGTTCTCCAGATGATTGACGTATTCGTGATAGAACTTCTTGCCATTGTCACGGATGGTTCTTAAAAGCAGCTTCTTCTCATCCGGTGTCAGCAGGTTGTACCATGCGTCATAAGCGGAAGTACTCATGGATAGGATGGTAGACCGGTTGAAGTCTCCGGCAAAGTATTTGCTCTTCTTCCACGAAAGGACTTCGGCGAGACGCTTGATGCCTTCTTTGTAATACACCTCATTCTTGGTCAGCAGATAAGCGCGTACCATAGCTTCGATATTCGCTTCCTCACGGTCTACGATTTTCCGGCTTTCGCGAATCAGGGCGGAGCGGTACTGCACGATATTCGTCAGCTTGACAACTTGTGTCGTATCAATCTCCTCTTCGAGATGCTTCAGCGGATGATTCAGACAGTTGTCTGCCTTTGTGATATATGCTTTTGCTTCCGGATTATTCCTGTTCCGTTCGATGATATTGTCCCAGTCGGCGGCATCGAGCAAGATACGGGGATGGTTTTTCGGAAACTTAGCCAGCACTTCCTGCAATGCAGGCGGGTTGAATGTACGTGTCCGGTCGTCTATATAGAAATGGTACACGGGCGACCATTCTTCTTTTCCGTCCTTGTCCACATAGGCGTGTTGCCAATACCACTTTCCTTTATCGAACAACTTGAAAGGATTGAAGAAAGCCCAATTTCTCTCGGCGGTAATCACCTCCGACTTGGATTCCGGATCGCGTGCAATGCGGATGCGATAAGTCACTTCTGGCTTGAAATCCTCCTCGTCTACACCGTCAAGCACCGCACCGAGGTGAGGAAACTTATCCGGCCACATGAAGCGCGGGGGATTGACCGCAATATGCTGCCCGTCCAGTGGGGAAGGCGTTTCACGGACTTCGTGCATCAGTGTCTGTTGAGTCAGATGCATGATGCCTTTCTGCGCATATCCGTTGACCCACAGCAGGAGAGAGAACCAAAGGAGAATATAGTTTCGTTGTTTCATAATCATGCTTTTTTGAACAGCTCTTTCAGTTTTACTGTTTTATTGTTAACCAACGGGCGGGCCCAAAAACCGATGAAGGTGATGTAGCCTACGAAGACCAAGATGAACAGCATTCCAGTGCGAAGAGAAGTCGCATCCGCTATCGTGCTGACAATCATCGGACCACCTGCTCCGCCTACGATTGCCGAACATAAGATTCCTGCAAAAGACCCGTGATGCTGTGAGGCGGAATTCAATGCCAACGAGAATACGATGGAGTACATCATTGAGATGCTGAATCCGATAGCGGGGAAAGCAATCAATGACACTTCTTTGCTTCCGAATAATGCGGCGAGCAGTAATACGACAGTCAGCACTCCGGAGTACTGCAACAGCCGTTTGCTGTCAATCAGCTTCAGCAATACCAAGCCTACTAAGCATCCGGCGGTCATCAATCCCCAAAAATAGCTTACAGCCTGTGCACCGTCGGTCTGGGGATTCACACCATGATACTGTTCGAGGAATGTGCTCATAAAGATGGAAACGCCCTGTTCCGTACTTACGTAGCAGAAAATTCCCAAGAAGAACAGCCAGACGTATTTTTGTTTGAATAACGTAAGGTACGAATCTTTCGAACCACTTTTCTCGTCTTCCTTCAACTCTATTTTCGGAAAACGGGATACGCTGACGGCAATCAGCATGACCAACAGAATCAAGGTGAACACCCAATAAAGAGATACCCAAGGCATCTCCCGCGGGGTGAGGTCTGCCAGCAGGTCAATGAAGAATCCTTTTCCGGCAGTGTAAGTCGCCGGGTCGAGTTCCTGAATCAGATAGGTGTACACCAAGGGACTCAGGAAGGAAGCGCCTCCGAATATGAACTGTGCCAGGTCGGCGATGAAAGCATAGTTCTCTTCTCCGCCTATGGTACGCTGAAGCGGGTTCAAGACGGTTTGCAGCATGGCCATTCCCAGTCCGATGACGAAAGAAGAGACCAACAACATCGGATAGGTGTGTAT
>CAKUYM010000623.1 GCA_934716785.1 uncultured Bacteroides sp.
CGAGAAAATAGGTCGCAAGATTCGTGATAATGAGATGAAACGTATCCCTTATATGCTGATTGTCGGTGAGAAAGAAGCTGAAAATGGTGAGGTTTCTGTTCGTAAGCAAGGCGAGGGCGATAAAGGTACCATGAAATTTGAAGAATTTGCTAAAATTTTGAACGAAGAAGTTCAGAATATGATAAATAAATGGTAACTTTGCAGCCGTTTCAGAACAAAATTTAGTATAACAATAAAAAGCTCAAACTGGAAGTAAACGTTTTTAATGAAGAATGACACTCTAAAAGGGCAATACAGAATCAATGAACAGATTCGTGCCAAGGAAGTTCGCATAGTAAGCGACGACATTGAACCGAAAGTATATCCGATTTCCCAAGCCTTGAAAATGGCTGAAGAAAGAGAGATGGATTTAGTGGAAATTTCTCCTAATGCTCAACCCCCTGTTTGTCGTATTATTGATTATTCTAAATTTCTTTATCAGTTAAAGAAACGTCAGAAGGAACAAAAGGCGAAGCAGGTGAAGGTTAATGTGAAAGAGATCCGTTTCGGACCTCAGACAGATGACCATGATTACAACTTCAAGTTGAAGCACGCCAAAGGATTCCTTGAAGACGGTGATAAAGTGAAAGCTTATGTATTCTTCAAAGGTCGTTCCATCCTTTTCAAGGAACAGGGCGAAGTGCTGCTGCTTCGTTTTGCCAATGATCTTGAAGACTATGCAAAGGTGGACCAGATGCCGATATTGGAGGGGAAGCGTATGACTATCCAACTTTCTCCAAAAAAGAAAGACGCTCCTAAGAAACCGGCGACTCCGAAACCTGCCGCTCCTGCTCAGAAAGCGGAAAAGCCGGTGACGGACAAAGAATAAGAAGAGATGCGTAACGCGCAGGTATAGTGTGTTGCCATATATATTTAATAATTTAAAAACAAGTAAGATGCCAAAGATGAAGACTAACTCCGGTTCTAAAAAAAGGTTTACCCTTACCGGAACAGGTAAAATCAAAAGAAAGCACGCTTTTCACAGTCACATTTTGACTAAGAAATCCAAAAAGAGAAAAAGAAACCTGTGCTACTCTACAACTGTTGATACAACAAATGTAAGCCAGGTTAAGGAACTCTTAGCGATGAAGTAATCAAAAGCGTAAAAGTATTATTAAAGTATTAACCGAATGCATTAGCCTGAAGTTCGCTGCGAGAAGTAGCGGCGCTAACATTCAAAAGAATTAAAACTATGCCAAGATCAGTAAATCATGTTGCTTCAAAAGCAAGAAGAAAGAAAATTTTGAAATTAACCAGAGGTTACTTTGGTGCAAGAAAGAATGTATGGACCGTAGCTAAAAACACTTGGGAAAAGGGTTTGACTTATGCGTTCCGTGACCGTAGAAATAAGAAAAGAAACTTCCGCGCTCTCTGGATACAACGTATCAATGCTGCTGCACGTCTTGAAGGAATGTCTTATTCTAAATTGATGGGTGGTCTGCACAAAGCCGGTATCGAAATAAACCGTAAGGTTTTGGCTGATTTAGCAATGAATCACCCGGAAGCTTTCAAAGCTGTAGTTGCAAAAGCAAAAGCTGCTTAAGTTTCGACAGTTTACGACTTACAAGGGAATACTTCCCTACAATAGAAATATCCCTCGTCGCATGTAATTGTGGCGAGGGTTGTTTTTTTTATTAATCGAGGGGCATGGCTCTTTGAAGCGGATGAAAGAGGAAGGGAAGAATGAAAGTAGAATGGGAGGACGATAAGGAATGGCAGAATGAAGAAGAATGGAAGAATGATGAGAGGGTGAAAGAATGAAAGAGGAGTGAAAAAATGTTAGCAGGCAAACAAAAACCTTTTTTTCTTGCTAATATCTGGAATTCTTCTTATATTTGTCATACCAAAATATTGGCCGTATCGACTGGATCGGGAAACTCTTCAAATTAATCTGATGCACCGAGAAAGCTTCGTTCTTCAATGGCGGGCCACATCCTTCGGGACAGCTTTATGCCGGTGGATTACAAAGAGGGACGGGCGCTCAAATCTTGTTCTATCAGAGTTTCATCACATCGTCGGTACGGCTTTTTTATATACTTTTCTATGATATTTTATTTCTCAGGTACAGGC
>CAKUYM010000624.1 GCA_934716785.1 uncultured Bacteroides sp.
CTCCTCCCTCCGTTAAAAGATATTCCATACCAAACCGATGCCGAGACGATTCACGCCCCAATAATTCTTGTCGGTTTTGCCTTGCTTCACCCTTACGCCGTCGATAACGGTGTATTTCTCATAGTCGGCATAGGTGCAACCGATGCCCAGCAAGAAGTCAAGACTCAATGCCCTGTTCAACTTCAGCAGATAACCACCCGTCAGGCCACCGCCCATCAAGTTGCCTTGCTTGCCGGTATCACCTAATTTATAGTTGAACTCGCCCGCATGGTACATCACACCCAGATAGCCCCGTTTCATCTTACCCAGATGATAACGTATTTCAGGGGAAACCTCCCACAAGGCATAGCGGCGATTACTGTTGTCCCAGCTCCATGAAGTCCATGTGCCGTTTACCTGTATACTCCAATTCCGGTCGATGCGCCATTCGATGCCAAGGTCGGGGGTAAGTGTCGCCCAGCGCAGCAGATTGGCACGCAGGAAGAATGTGCCATAATCAGTGTCCCCCATCCGTGAAGAAGAGGTTTCAGCTATTTGCCGGGAATCATTGACGGGAGTCGTGGGCTGGATTGCCTTTTCCTCTTGTTGTAACGTAGTTGCCGTTTCAGGCTGTTCCTGAGCGTCCGTCAGGACCGGTTCATCCGTCTGTACCGATTCATCCCGGTCTTCGTCCTCCTTCCGTTTTTCCACATCCGCCTCCAATAATATAGGTAATGTGACAAATACCACATTCTTCAGACCATTCCATTCGCCCACATTATTGGTCGTAGTGAAGTGCTCCTCCTGCAATCCTTTACGGATAATCAGTTCGGACTTTATCCGGTTGCAGCGTACCATCGAAAGCCTCTTCGTATCGCTGTAACCATCTACCTTGATACTCCCTCTATCCAACAGCACCGGATTTATCATTCGGCACAGTGAGTCGAGCGCTGCTCCATTTCCGTTCCACGGCACATAAAGCATATCCTTTCCCTTTACAAAACGGAATAGCACCTGTGGTGCTTTACCGGTGGTCTCCTGCGCAAATATCGGCAAGGAAACCATAATTGATAGCGTGCATAAAAGCACGGTTTTCCATGAATTCATATTATTATTGTATAATTATGATGTATATAGGATGCCTTGCGGCTGTCTTTTAGGAAGGATAGAAGAACGGCAGAAGACGGAAGAAATGCCGTTCGTTCCCGACAAATGTATAAACAAGGGAAACAGGAGGAAAATAAAATCAATTGTCTTTCGTTCAAATGAATGAAAAACAATTTTTCTATAGGCAAGAAAGTCGGAGAATGGGCGAAAAGCAACCTATAGCCAACGAAAAACAATTTTCAACCGATAGAAGACTATTCGTCTCAACCTGTCAATCATTAAGAATCCCATGCTCCTCATGCGGTGAGACAGTAGCCTTTGAACAGATTTGTTGGCAGTAGCGTTTAGGGGTCATTCCCGTCATCTTTTTGAAGTCGCGATTGAAATTACCATTGTCATTATAACCTACCATCTCACAGACCTTGTCAATGCTGTATTCCGGACATTCGCCAAACAGACGGGCTGCCTCACGCAAGCGAAGTTCTTTTCGCCACGGGCGGAGATCCATCCCATAACGCTCTTTCATATATTGCCGGAAGAAGGTCAGATTTGTCCCGAAAGAATCTACAAGGATGCTGGCGGGAACATCTTTTTGACAATATTCTTTTTCATCTATGTACTTCTGCAACCTTTCTTCCAACTGTCGTTTCGCCTCACGACAGCTTGACTCATCAAGGCTTTCGGGCATTCTTTCCACAGATTCGTTCGTATCAGGTATATCTTCTGAAGCCACCGCCTCTTCCTTTGCAGCCGATACCGCAATAACAGGAAATGCAAATTTCATCTTATGATAATAATTGATAAACCACATGACGATGAATCCATAAAAGAATACATACAACGGAACGAATAGCATATATAATCCGGGACGGAACATGATAGTGATAGCTATGATGCCGATAGCCAATGCGGAATAAAAGCCTATTTTTACCCACGTCAGACGGCTCTCCTCATCATCGTCATAGTAGCTTTCCACCTCTTGAACAGTCTTCCGATAAGCCTGTATGAACT
>CAKUYM010000625.1 GCA_934716785.1 uncultured Bacteroides sp.
GTTCTGTGAAACTACCACGGTTGTCCACATTCATCTTCAAATCAAAGATTGCCTTTTCTTTGGGTAAGTAACTCAGGAATGTGCTGTACAAACGCTTTGCAAATGAATCAGATGGAATTTCCGGAATCATCAACGTCTTGGGCATTTCTGAGAATTGATGGAGCAAATCAACAATTTCACCAAGTGTTACCTTATGAGTGACAGGACAATAGCAATATCTGCCGTCAATTTTTGGATATACATCAAGCCCTTCAAATTCACAATGGTGTTCCTCACCTTTCAAAACATGTATCATCTCGTCAACAAGGTCATCAATATAGAGAAGTTCAAGTTCAACACTCGGATCATTGACTTGTATAGGCAGATCATTGGCTATGTTATTGCAGAACGTAGCTACGGCACTGTTATAATTTGGACGGCACCATTTGCCATAAAGATTCGGGAAACGATAGACTAATACTTTTGCTCCTGTTTCTTTGCCATATTGTAGGAAAAGGTCTTCACCAGCTTTTTTACTACGGCCATATTCACTATTGCCAAAGCGACCAGTCAATGAAGCCTGTGCGCT
This sequence comes from uncultured Bacteroides sp., assembly GCA_934716785.1. Classification (GTDB taxonomy): domain Bacteria; phylum Bacteroidota; class Bacteroidia; order Bacteroidales; family Bacteroidaceae; genus Bacteroides. Next base: position 569 of record CAKUYM010000625.1, read on the forward strand.
GGAAGAAAGCATGACGGGACAAGTATTATGATGCTTCTTCAAAGTATCAAGCAATGTGCTCGCAAAGCCAAAATTACCTTTCATGAACTCGTCATTATCCTTTGGACGGTTCACACCGGCAAGATTAAATACAAAGTCTGCTTCTTTACACCAATTGTCAAGTTGTTCCTGAGTAGAATCAAGATCGTATTCAAATACTTCATCTATTTGCAAATCGCCATAGCAACGAGCCTTGCCGTCTTTGATGTTACTCAGTTGGGCACAAAGATTCTTCCCTACAAACCCTTTGGCACCAGTTATTAAAATCTTCATGGCTTTATTACTGTACGAAGTTACCTTCACCGCTCAATTCCTTTTTGATGTAGTCCAAAGCTGCAATCTTAGCTTTAGTTTCCTCTACGGTAAGAATATGAGTATTATTGGAGTCAAACTCTGTAACCGTATTACGTTCAGTTTCTCCCTCTTTAAAGTATTTATCATAATTCAAACCACGATTATCTGCCGGTACACGATAAAAATTGCCCATATCTTCTGCTTTTGCACACTCCTCATTAGTAAGCAAAGTTTCGTACATTTTTTCACCATGACGAATACCTATTACTTTTATATCTTCTTTCTTACCACCAAAGAGTTCACAGACTGCTTCTGCCTGAGTCTGAATGGTACAAGCCGGAGCTTTCTGAACAAATATATCACCATTATTACCGTGTTCAAAAGCAAATAATACAAGGTCTACAGCTTCTTCCAATGACATAATAAAGCGCGTCATCTTAGGCTCGGTCAATGTAATCGGATTGCCATTGCGGATCTGCTCTATCCAAAGAGGAATTACTGAACCACGTGAACACATCACATTGCCATAGCGGGTACAACAGATCTTGGTCTTGCCAGAGTAGCGGCTCTTTGCTACCGCAATCTTTTCCTCGATAGCCTTAGTGATACCCATTGCATTGATTGGATAAGCAGCCTTATCTGTTGAAAGACAGATTACAGCACTAACACCGGCCTCAATAGCAGCCGTCAATACGTTATCAGTACCGATAACATTGGTCCTTACTGCTTCCATTGGGAAGAACTCACAACTTGGAACTTGTTTCAAGGCAGCCGCATGGAAGATATAATCTACGCCCGGCATGGCGTTCTTACATGACTGAAGATTACGTACATCACCAATAAAGAACTTGATTTTGTTAGCCACATCAGGGTACTTTGCCTGATATTCGTGACGCATGTCATCCTGTTTCTTCTCGTCACGGGAAAAAATTCGAATTTCACCAATATCGGTACGTAAAAAACGATTTAAGACTGCATTACCGAAGGAACCTGTTCCACCGGTAATCATTAGGGTTTTACCCGCAAAAATGCTCATAATGATTTATTTTTATTCGTTATATCGTGCAACATCAAGGAAGGATCTCAGAGCCCAGAAGTATTACTCTGAAATCGCATCATGTTTTTCTCTACCATAGCCGTAACGTTTACCATAGCCATAATATTTACCGTATTTGCCATAACCGTAGTAA
>CAKUYM010000626.1 GCA_934716785.1 uncultured Bacteroides sp.
TCCATGGACAATGTCTGTGTAAAGTAACCGTAACGATACAGGAAACCTACTGCACACAAGTCCACATTACTGTCGGAAGCCTCTTTCAAGTAGTCGCCGGCCAACACACCCAAGCCACCGGAATATATTTTCAGGACGCTGTTCAAGCCATATTCCATGCTGAAATAAGCAATAGACGGACGTTTATTATCCGGCTCCACATCCATATAATCTCTGAATTTCGTATAAACTTCATTCATTCTTCGAAGAATCACCTTGTCTTTTGCCAGAGTTTCCAGCTTTTCATAGCTCATACGCTCCAACAACAGTACAGGGTTCTGTCCACATTCTTTCCAAAGTTCCGGGTCTAAATCCCTAAACAACTCAGTCGCTTCAAAATTCCACGCCCACCAAATGTTGCGTGAAATCTCAGACAACTTCTCCAACTCAACCGGAATACGTGATTTTACAGTAACCTCCTGCCAGTTGGGGGTATTCACATTACTAACTTTAACTTTCATAATGTTTTTATTTACTTATTGATGAATAACATTTTCTTTAACTCAATTGACGCTTCATGGCATTGCGCAGAGCAATATCATAAGCCTCATAATAATATTGAATGAAGTGTTTCCACAAAGCCTTTTCCGCCACTTCAGCAGCACGCTTGCGAATTTCCTTCACTTCCTTTTCCGTCTTGTCCGCAAACAGCGTAATCGTATCCTTGATACCATCCGCCACTTCCGAATAGTTATAGTCCGAACGATGCAGCACTTCTACCCCATCATTGATGCCATGCTGGTTCTTCAGGCTGTTCACCCAAAGTCCGAATCCAGCCAAGTCGGTTGTGATTGTCGGCACGTGGAATGCTATGCTTTCCAACGGGGTATATCCCCAAGGTTCATAATAAGAAGCATAGACACTCAGATCCTGTCCGAGCAATATATCGTAATACTCCTTGTTCATGATGCCATCGCGACCATCTAAATAACAAGGAACGAAAATAACTTTCACCTTGTCTTCCGGTCTATTTCCCATCCCCAGATATTTCAGCATGTCCAACACTTGGTCATGTGTCATATTATGCAGCCAATGGGTAATGAACGGCACTTCAAGCGGCGTATCGAACTTTTTCTTGCTCTTTAGGCGTTCCTGCAAATCTTCACGGGGATCGCCCACCCAACCGGGCACATTGATAAATGCCAATACATTCTTATGCAGATTCCTGTCACGGTTCAATCGGTTCAATGATTCCAGAAACACATCGATTCCCTTATTCTTGAACTCATATCTACCACTGGTACCGATAATCAACGTATTGTCATCCAGATTTGTTCCCAATAATTTATTTGCCACATTCAGCATCAAAGCACGCGCACGCTTACGCTTTCCGGTGAAAGTAGCTCCTTTCGGCACAAAATCATCCTCAAAGCCATTCATAAGAACCACATCTGCTGGCTTGTCCAGCAGTTCCTTACATTCGTTGTTGGTGATTTCGCTGACCGTTGTAAAGCAATCCACATAATGTGCCGTCTGCTTCTCTATCGAATGTTTCGATTGCATATTCAGTTCCTGTGCCATTTGGTCACCATTATAAGCGAACAGATAGTCATACAGCGGTTTATTGTTGCCGGCAATCGAACGGCCGATGGAAGTAGCATGGGTCGTAAAGATAGTAGCGACCTCGGGCACAGCCTCCTGTACATAAAGTGCTCCCATTCCCGTCATCCATTCATGAGCCTGATACACCACCTTATCCGTTTCAGTCAAGTTGTATCGGTAGAAACTCTCCACTACCTTGCCTGCAGCGTATGAAAACATAGAAGCTTCATCGTAATCGCCATAAGCGTGCAATGAATCTACCTGATAAAGATTCCACATTTCTGTGTATATCTCGTTTTTCTTCTCAAAAAAAGGTTGAAAATCGACCAAAATGACTATGGGTTCACCAGGAATGTTCCATCGTCCTACACGAACGGAGAGCTTATCATTTTCAAGCGCGTGCTTTTTCCACGCAGCACATAGGTTATCCGACTCGATGAATAGAGGGTTTTCCTTTCCTTGCCACACATCAGGACCTATGAAAAAAATCCTGTCACGGAACTTTTCC
>CAKUYM010000627.1 GCA_934716785.1 uncultured Bacteroides sp.
ACGGATCAGTTGGTGAAACCATCATATTGGGATATGCCTTTGTCATTATATTATGGAGCATATTCAAAGGCAAAGCATCGTTTGTGTATCCAATTGCAGGGTTTCGATTTTCCGAAAGCGTTGGATTATTCGTATATTTCGCAATATATGTCCTATGGGCGTATGGTGTACAACTATTTGGTACAGACCCCCATTTGGGATGAAGATACGCAGGCATGGATTACGGCAGACTGGTCACCACTTTAATAAAATTTATATGATGAAAAAGATTATAGCATATATCATGTTGTTCGTCTGCTGGGCGTGTGTGGACGATACTACGAATGAGAACTTTAACACGCTGAATGATGTTACGATCGAAGGTATCGAAGATGAATATACTGATGTGTATGTAGACAATACATTTAGTATTCATCCTACAATAAAAACTGCATTGAACTCAGAGGCTGACTTGAAATACTTTTGGATTACGTACGACAAGTCGACCCGTTATGAAGCGGATACACTTTCTAAAGAGAAGAATCTGGATATTGTGATTCGTCTGATTCCGGGAGGGCATACTATGAAATTCAAAGCTATTAGTACGGAGACTGGCATCTATTATGAAAAAGAATTTACTGTAAATGTGGTGAATGAATTTACTAACGGATTGATGATTCTTGCGGAAACGGATGGAAAGGCTGTACTTGATTTCTGGATTCCCGCCAAAGATGAGGTGGTTACGGATGTTTACGGTAAATTGAATAATGATGATGTATTGGGGAGCAATCCGAAGCGGATTTATTTTAATAAGTACTCGACAGATGTGGTAAGTGAGGTGCTTGTGATGTGTCAAGATGGAGAAGGAGGTAAGGTTTTGGACAATATCACCTTGACAAAACGTAGAGATTACAAAGATATGTTCTTTGGGGGTGTTCCTGAAAATATGGCACCACAGGCTTATTATAAAAGTGCTATGCGTGAGTATCTGGTGGATAATGGGCTGGTATACGACCGTGCCACTAATTCCGCGACTCCGGACATAACGGTAAAGCCAAATTTGGTTGTGCAAGGTTCAACCTACGAAATAGCCGACAATGCCAACTTTGCAGACGATGAAAGTATGCCCAGCCGTATGGTGCTTTATGATAACAAGAATACTTGTTTCTATTCTCTTATGAATATATCAACAGCATTTTTGACGCAAGTAACCAAAACACGTAGTTTTACTTATGTCAACGGTGGATTCTTCAATCCTGACCAAGTTGGCATGAAATGTTTATATGCCGGTATAACATCACGCAACTCATCGGGCGGCAAAGAATATTTGGGAGTGTTTGAAACGGAGCAGGGAGAACGGCATTTACTAAGGTTGGGCATTGGATTTTATACACAAGAGACTCCTGCTTCTTATTTTAAAGATTTGGCTAATGATATTCTGTCTTCAGAGAATATAGATAAGGCAAATTCATTTGCTACTTCAGCTCTATTTTCCGGTTATTTGTTTTATGCTTATGGTAGCAAAGTGTATGTATATAATTCGGCCAATGCTACGGGAGGAGAAATCTATGACTTGCAGGCAAATGCTGAAAGCGGCGCAGAATATGTAATTGATCATATAGAAGCAGAACGTGGTGGAAATCGTTTGTGGGTGGCATTCCGTGATAATAGCTTGCCGGAGAAGAAAGCCGGATTTTGTGGTCTGACAGTCAGTACGGATGGTGGGCTCAGTTTGGAGCGTACGGTATTTCATTCGCAATTTGCTGATCGTATCGTTGATTTTGAAAGTAAATATTGATCATGATGAAACATAAAATAAACCGTTTTATTGGAACTTTATGCTGTTTATTGACTTTTGCGTTTGTCGCGGAAGCCCAACAGATTTCTTTTGTGAGGAATTGTTCATGGGAAGAATTGAAAGCGCGTGCACAGAAGGAAGATAAACCGATATTTGTAGATGTGTATACATCATGGTGTGCCCCTTGCAAGAAGATGGCGGCAACTGTTTTTAAGGATCCCGAAGTGATGGCTTATATGGATAAAAACTATATCTCTATCCAATTGGATGCTGAAAAAGAGAAGAAC
>CAKUYM010000628.1 GCA_934716785.1 uncultured Bacteroides sp.
GCAACAAGAATGGAATGGTCAGCACCGACTTCTACACAATATGTCACCCCTGCTCCCAAGTCATCCAAAGCACCTTCCTCGCTACAGAAGATTACCTACCAGGTAGGCGATATACAAATTCAAGTACACCGCCACATACTGAAAGATGGAAGTTTGGCCGAACGCTATACCTTCACCAATACGGGAAAAGCCACAGCCAACCTCCGTGAGATTGGAATCTATACCCCCTTCAATGATAATTATCCCGATGCGCCTACATGTATCCGTTCCCGTACCCACGCTCATATCTGGGATGGTGGAAGCGCAGGCTATGTCAATGCACTCCGTATGGGAGGCATAGCTCCTCATTTAGGATTAGTGCTGACAGAAGGAAGTATAGAAAGCTATGATATTTGGGAACGCGGAATTAATAAAGGCAACTCACAAATCCGTGGGATTATAGCTCTCAATCTTCCTGATATACAACTTAAGCACGACGCGTCATATTCCATAGCCTGGAATATCTTTCCGCACAATGGTAACCTTGATTTCCAGAACAAACTACTGAAAAAGGGAAGTGTGCTTGTATCATGCAATAAATATATATTCGAGAAAGGAGAAAAAGCCAAGATAGAGCTCCGTAGCCTGTCACACTTAAAGAACTGCAAATTACTGAAAAACGGCGTTCCCGTCAAATTAATGCATAAAAACAATGTGTGGAGCGCGGAAACCATAATGGAGCAGACTGGAGAAGTCCGCTTCGAGTTCCAATACAATAATGGGCAGCGCACTCATGCAAATTGCTTGGTATATACATCCATCGACAGCCTGATACAAAAGCGCGTAGAGTTTATCCTCACCCGTCAACAAATGAACGATCCCAATGATATGCGTTACGGTGCATTTATGGTATATGATAACCAGCAAAACCATATCTATAAAAATGATACCCGCAACTGTAATCCGGTAGACCGTGACGAAGGCGCCGAACGTGTAGGTATGGGGGTGCTATTGGCAAAACAATACCTACTCACCCATCAGCCTGAACTGAAAGAGTCACTTCTACGTTATGCAACATTTATCCGCCAGCGTTTACAAACGAAAGATTATATCACCTTTTCCAGCGTAGACAAGTCCGGTCGGAACCGTGGATATAATTATATATGGGTAGCTGAGTTTTATTTTCAGATGTACAAAGTGACAGGAGACAAGCAATACGCAATGGATGGTTATCAAACCCTATGTTCCATGTTCAAGCAATTCGGATACGGCTTTTATGCCATCGGAATTCCGGTTAGTTTAGGATTGAAAACGCTGAAAGAAGCGGGGATGGAAGATGAATACCAACACCTGAGAGCAGAATTCATTAAAAGTGGAGATATTTTTCTAAAAAACGGAACAAACTATCCTAAGCATGAAGTCAACTATGAACAAAGTATTGTAGCCCCCGCCCTGCAATTTTTATTACAACTTTATCAAGAGACAGGCATTCGGAAATACTTGGATGGCGTCCGGCATCAAATGCCTGTCTTGGAGGCTTTCAACGGATTTCAGCCCAGTTACCATTTACATGACATTAGTATCCGTCATTGGGATGGCTATTGGTTTGGCAAAAGTGAAATGTTCGGTGATACAATGCCCCATTATTGGAGTACGATTAGTGCTGCTGTTTTCTATCATTATGCCCAGTGTACCGACGACCAATCGTACCAACAACGTGCTGAAGAAATAGTTCGCAACAACCTTTGCCTATTTTTTGAAAATGGGAAAGCGTCATGTGCCTACCTTTACCCACATAAAGTTAATGGAAAAAGGGCTCAATTTTACGATGAATATGCCAATGATCAAGATTGGGCATTAGCATATTATATATTAATAAATAAAGGATTATAAATATCTTCTACGATTGTCCTTATATTAATAAGCAAGTCTGTCATTAGCAAAATCTGTTCGTCCTGTTCAATGACCTGTCTCTGATTGAAAAAAAGTTCATTTTTCAATCAGACATTCAATTTAACAAAATGAATAAAAGCCCTTCACCCTTCACAATCCCTTCCTACAAGGCGATAGCGGGTGAAGGG
>CAKUYM010000629.1 GCA_934716785.1 uncultured Bacteroides sp.
GTGAAGAAGGAATATTGCCGTATTCTTTCTCGTCTTCCGGCAGGGGCAGGGTATAGTTCTCTGCCTTCATGGGAGTTGTCATAGCCGAAGACCATGGACTGAATTCGGGAATGGCGTTCATCTCCAGTCGTTTGTACATAAAGAATGTTTGACCTTCGGCGTAGGTCTCTTTACGCATCTCTTTACGTATATATTCCTGCAACTGGGTGCCGGATGCATTGTCAGCGATGCCTTTGTCTTCTGCCAGATAACCACGGTGAAGTTTCAGCTCGCGCAATAGGCGTATCGTCTCTTCAGGGTGGGTCTCGACGTTGCATTCTGCCGCAATCAGATACATCTCTCCCAAGCGGAGCAGGGGGACAGTCTCTTTCTTGAGTGCGGAAGTAGAGTATGGGGTTTGCTCGTACTTGCAGGAAATGACTTTGTTGTTTTTCTTGTCGTTCTTGAGCAGATACAAATAACGGTAGTCGTTACTGTCTTCAAAAACATTCAGCCCGTAGATTCCCCAACCATCCGACAGAGAATACTTTTCGGAAGTGAAATAGGTATCGTAATAGGTACTGAGCTTGGGAACATTCAATCCGCAGATTAACTCTGACATAAATATGCGGTCGGGATAATTGCCTGTGAGCGCTGAGGCATCAACCCAAGTGAAAGGAGCTTCGTTGATGACTTTCATCGCATAGGTGAGCGCTTGGCTTTTATCATTGACATACATATAGATGCGCGCCTTTAATGCTTGTACTGCCCAATAGTTGAAGCGGTATTGGCGGTTGGCAAGAAATTCACCTTTACCGGAAGTGGTGGTTGACAGTTCCGATAAAATAGGATCACTTGCATCTTTGAAAAGTTTTTCGGCTTTGTCGAGATCGGTGAAGATTTTTGTGATAACGGCAGACTCTGTGATATGGGGATATCTCACCCGCTCGTAGGTCTCCACGTAGGGGATGGCAATGGTATTTTCATTTCCGTTGTATGCCGGAGCGAACATCCTCATAAGGTCGAAATGGATGAAAGCACGCATTGTCAGCGCTTCCGCTTCAAGGATATCGCCTTCTCCGTTTGCGAAGAGGGACTTGCGGCTTTCGATATCTTTCAAGATACTGTTGACGTTGGCTATGTTGTTATAGGCGGCAGACCATATGGCGTCAATCGTAGGGCGGATGTCGGTCGATACATAGTTATAGTTCTGGATAGGAGTCCATACATAATTTCTTGCCAGCCCTTCGAACATGCCGTAGGTCAGTTGGTGTCCATACAATGAAGGACTTATCATGTTGATGTAAGTACCATACAGCATTTGCTTGAAACCGTTTTCCGTGTCTATCAGGTCATCTCGGTCCTTTTCCGTGGACGGAGCGACGTCCAGCCAGTCACTGCAAGACGAAAAGCAGAAAAGAGCGGCTGTTAAAAGAGAGTATATTACTTTTTTCATAACTTCTGTTTTTAAAAGTTTGCACGTAGTCCGAGAGTAAATGTACGGGCGTAGGGATAGGATGTCCCTCTTTCGCGTTTTACCGTAGATAAATACAGGATGTCGGACATATTAAAAGATAATCTCAGGCTTTGCATGCGTAAGGGTGAGATCACCTTGCGCGGCAACTCATATTGCAGGGAGAGTGAGGATAGCTGCAGGTAGTTGAGGTCCTGCACAAAGCGTGAACTGGCGTATGTGAAATACTGTACGTATCTTGCCGTCAGGTTGGCTTTGTATTTGGCTATATCTCCCGGTTTCTTCCATGTCTCGGTCAGCACGCGCTTATCTACATTCTGGAATTTGTTGGAGTTTTCCACCTTGTCCACCAATGTCTGGTTGTATGCCTGTCCGCCATAAGAATAAGAGAACGTTGCGTTCACGTACAATCCCTTCCATCCGATATTGGTACCGAAAGTACCACGTACTTTGGGCTCTGTGTCTCCAACTACTACCTTGTTTTCCGCATTCCATACCTTGGTCGGTTTTCCGTTTTTGGTAAGGAACAGTTCTTCACCGGTCATGGGGTCGATGCCGAGAGAACGTACCGCATATATGGCGGTAGAGGATTGCCCTTCTTCGTATC
>CAKUYM010000630.1 GCA_934716785.1 uncultured Bacteroides sp.
ACTCAGTGTAATTATTGTTCTTATATGATTTGTCATACCATGGTTGTGCTCCCAACGCAACATTCAACCATCCTTCAAGCATTGTCGGATCTTTAGCCGTAATCTTACGGTTCTCATCAAACGATTGGCTCAAAGCAGCCTTCGGTACAGTACGCTTGTACACCCAAGCAGAACCATCGTATTCGTATTCGTCAGTCATTTCAACCACGTCAGAAGTAGAAGTCCAACCTATTGCGGATTTCTGCAGCTCGACAGCCATAAATTTGCCTTCAGACTGTTTGAAGCCTACGATTTTGGTTGTTCCTGATTGAGCATACGGATATTTCAATCCCAAATATGCAGAAATGTATGATACCGCAGAAGAAGCAGTCAGCTTGGTCACTCCCATAGCGTCATAATCTTGTGGCTGCAACAGCAGAGCATCAGTATATGCCTCCCACTTAGCGCTCTCTTCATTGTATTGATAGAAAGCAGATACCGGATAAGAATCCGCCACCTTCATTTCACCATACTTAACAGAAACATTATCAATACGGATTGTTGTTGTAGCTTTAGCACCGTCTGTATTATCACCGGTGTACCTGAATGCCAAGTATACTTTCTTTCCTACATATGGCGCCATAGAGAACTCACCTACCGGAGCCATGTCACCGCTACCGCTCGGAGAAGTCGCAATAGTAAAACTGGAAGTAATGTCAGTCCAGCTTGCCGCTTCCACGTCCGCTTTTGTAAATCCTGCAAGATTCTCAGACAAATATACCGTCAAACGACCGCCCGCTGCCTGATAGTTAGCGTATAAAGCATCAAAAGTCAACTTCATGTTGGCGTTTGTGACATTAATGCTTTGCGCACTTATCAAGTACGTTTCAACCGGACCCGCCGCATTTTTATTATAAGCGGTAGCCTGCACATAATAATTACCGCTGAAACTGGTAATTCTCCAATTATAGGTATTTGCACTTTCGGTCGACATTACTACAGTCTTCCAACTGTCCAACGAGTTAGATTCAAAATCGTCCGAGAAAGCTATTTCCCCATCAAATGCACCGTCACTGTCAGCCTGATTATAATCAACTACCACCAATTGCTTATTGACAGGATCCGTATATTCGTTCTTCAAGAAACCGGGTACATACTGAGTAGCTTTCTTTGTGGGAGAAAAATAAGCAAATGGCATATCTTCCCATACAGCCTTATAATCATCTGCCGTCACGGTATATGCTGTAGCGGAAGATATTGCAGAAACATTTTCGGAAATTGAAGGAGCATACTTGTAAGTCACCATGGCAGATGAACCTTTATCGCACGTATAATACTTCTTCAACAACCACTCCGGCAATGTCTCTTTGGCCGGATTCTCTTCTGTAAAGGCAGCACCCAAATAAGTGTCTGTATACTTAACCACATTGGTAAGAGTCTCTCCTTTTACATCCAGTCCCGGAAAGTCCGGCTCATGGTCACAAGAAGTCCAGAGCGTCATTCCGGCAACAAGCATGCTTACATATAATATATTTCTTTTCATATGATACTATCCTTTTAAAATTCAACTTTTAAAATCTAACCTTCAATCCCATATTCCATGTACGTCCGAATCCATAGAATACCGTAGCATCTTCCCATCCGTGTCCACCGGTCTTTGCACCATTGTCCAAAGCTCTCATCACATAATTCTCATTGAAAAGATTGAAGCAGTTGGCTGTCCATGAAGCATCCAGTTTGCCAATTTTGAAACGATAGTTGATGTTGGCGTCAAATACATAAGCAGCCGGCATACGCCACGGTTGGATAAGATCAACTGTAGGATTGTTTTTAGTTGCCTTGATAGCCTGAGAAGCAATATCATAATCGGCATAATTACGTCCTGTGAAGTTACCGCTCATTCCGATACGAAGTCCTTTCATTACTTGGTAAGTAATGCCCAAAGCGGCTGTTGTCTGTGCGGCATTGGCCACTTTGATATCTTTCATGTTCATATAATAAATAGCTTGTTCGGGCGAACCGACAGAAACCACATTGCTGTTATAGTCCAAAGCCTGTCCGTTACGGTCATATAC
>CAKUYM010000631.1 GCA_934716785.1 uncultured Bacteroides sp.
AATAAATACTATCAACATATTGATTCAAGACCTCACAGTTTTGCGAGTTCGCATTAAGACAGCTAAATAGCAATATGAGTACACTATTACAGATGAATGTTATTCTTTTCTTCATCATTTCTATTTTTTTAATGAAATATCAGGTGTTCCATAGGTATCAACCATATAATTGAACAAATAAAGTTGATATAAATTTCACATATGATTTAAGACCAAATCAAAGCACTACAAACATACCATAAAATACTGATTAGCATCTTTAAATGCGGAATATTTGTTTTTCATTAACAGAATAAGCCGTAATTTCATGTGTCAGTAGTGGATGCTTGCGGATTAATGATTCTTTCTACACTTAGCGCCCAAATGCGAAATAATTGAAACGTGAATCGTGAGAACGGAAGATTGAATTGTTTTTTTGTGTACTTTTGGCGAGAATTTCAAGAGAACAGATAAATGCTACATATCAATAACGCTTGTATTGCTTTTGGAACGGAGGTGCTTTTCTCCGGTTTCAACCTGAAATTGGAGCGGGGAGAGACAGCCTGCATCGTAGGGCAGTCCGGTTGTGGAAAGACTTCGTTGCTCAATGCGATAATGGGATTCGTACCGTTGAAAGAAGGTTCCATTCGAGTAGGAGAGACCTTGCTCGATATATCCACCATCGACAGTATCCGCAGGCAGATAGCATGGATTCCGCAGGAATTGGCATTGCCGTGTGAGTGGGTGAAAGAAATGGTTGCCCTGCCATTCGAGTTGAAAGTGAACCGTTCCGTGCCTTTCTCGGAAGAGAGACTTTTTGCCTGTTTTGACGAACTGGGGCTTGAGCACGAGTTATATACAAAAAGGGTAAATGAAGTATCGGGCGGACAGCGCCAACGAATTACATTGGCTGTGGCTGCAATGCTCAACAAACCTCTGATTATCATAGATGAACCGACCTCCGCTTTGGATGCCGGAACGACGGACAAAGTATTGTCTTTTTTCCGGAGACAGGCGGAAAAGGGGGCGGCGGTGCTGGCTGTGTCTCATGACAAGGACTTTGCAGCGGGATGCCTTTACGTGATAGAACTATAAACACGAATCAGATAAAATTGTAAGAAATAAGAAAATAGTAAGAATAGACACTGTGGGAACAATTGACATATCATATTATAATCTTTTCATCGGCTTGCTTCTGCTTGCCATCCCTTTTTTCTACCTATGGAAGTTCAAGACAGGACTGCTGAAGCCTGCCGTGATTGGTACGCTACGGATGATCATCCAGTTGTTTTTAATCGGTATGTACCTGAAATACCTTTTCTTATGGAACAATCCATGGATCAACTTCCTGTGGGTGGTTATTATGATATTCGTGGCGGGACAGACTGCATTAGGACGTACTCAGTTGAAACGCAGCATTTTGCTAATCCCGATTACGGTGGGATTTTTCTGCAGCGTGGTGCTGGTCGGGCTATATTTTATAGGTGTCGTCCTTCGGCTGGACAATATCTTCAGCGCACAGTATTTCATCCCTATATTCGGCATTCTGATGGGAAATATGCTTTCGAGCAATGTGATTGCCTTGAATACCTATTATAGCGGATTAAAACGCGAACAGCAGTTGTACAGATATTTGCTGGGCAATGGGGCGACGCGGCAGGAAGCACAAGCTCCGTTTATCCGGCAAGCCATTATTAAAGCATTCAGCCCTTTGATTGCCAATATTGCGGTAATGGGTTTGGTGGCTCTTCCCGGCACGATGATCGGACAGATATTGGGTGGAAGCAGTCCGAATGTTGCCATTAAGTATCAGATGATGATTATGGTAATCACGTTCACGGCATCCATGTTATCACTGATGATCACCATTTCACTGGCATCACGACGTTCTTTTGATGCATACGGCAAATTGCTGGAGGTAACTAAAGAACAGAAAAAATAAAAGGATGACTGTTGTTGACCGGATATTCCGTCAGGTAGCTGAGATTACTATTCCCCGCTTTTTTATTACGGTGGAGTTTGCGGCTGTGGGCGATGGAATGCCCAAGGGGATCGAAGCC
>CAKUYM010000632.1 GCA_934716785.1 uncultured Bacteroides sp.
CTTTAATTCAACTCTTTATCAATATGTCAATGCCTTAGGGGGTACAATTTAGGTTTCAAAAAAGACGTTTATCTGTCGTCCTTTGGCTGTTCATTGTCTGCCTAAAACTTCGGTTCAAAGATACTGCTTCTTTTTGAATTACGCAAATGTCTGAATATAAATGTTTCAGCTTAGGTGTAAGGTGCAAGCTATATATATAGATATATACTTGCACCTTACACCTAATTCAGGTTACTCAACTATGCAATTAGGTTGCACTACCCGATTCGTAAATTTGCAAAAAATGAAGAAACAATAAACGCTATCAATAAATTGCAAGCCTTAAATATTGACAATATTCAGAGCTTGCCAAATGATAAGCAATGTATTGTTATTAACTTTGCAGAAACGATGGATATATGATGAAAAGCAATACTGTTCACATTAAGAATATGGTTTGTAGCCGTTGCATTATGGTTGTAACAGAAGCACTGAAAAGAATGGGTTTTACTCCACTTAGTGTTGAACTGGGGACAGCTATTTTGCAAGAACCGATAAATGCAGAGGAACGTGCTGCCATAAAGCCTGTTCTTGAAGCATACGGATTTGAGTTGATAGATGATAAACGGATGCGGATTATCGAACAAATAAAAGTTGCGGTGATTGAATTAGTGCATTATAACGATAATTCGTCCAAGATAAATCTGTCTGATTATCTTACGGATAAGTGCCATCACGATTATAGTTTCCTTAGCAAGTTGTTTTCCGAAGTGAATGGCATAAGTATAGAAAGATACTACATCATTCAGAAAATAGAACGTATAAAGGAACTGTTGGTGTATGATGAATTATCCATTAGCGAAATTGCCGATAAGCTTAATTACTCAAGCGCAGCACATTTAAGTACACAATTCCGTAATATGACTGGCATTTCTCCAAGCCAGTTCAAGCGTTTAAAAGGACACAAGTTGAAACCTTTGGATGAAGTCTGAAAGATATAAGTCATATCCATAATTATGTAAGAGCCGGAAGATAAAAGCATCCTACCTTTGCAGCATAAAAATCATCAATATGGAAAAAGGTAAGAATATCAAAAATACATATCCGGTTTTGGGTATGAGTTGCGCTTCATGTGCGGCTCGTGTGGATAAAACATTAAATGGTTTGCCGGGAGTATATCAGGCAACAGTGAATTATGCGACTGCGGTAGCACAGGTAGAATATAATCCGAAAGTATGTTCCGATGCAACACTGCAATCTGCCGTACAAGATGCAGGATATGATTTACTGGTTGATACCGGTGAAGACGTAGCCGATAAAGCGGAAGAAATTCGGTTGACAAGATACCGGAAGATAAAAAGGCGTACAGTGGCAGCCCTGCTGTTATCTCTCCCAATTATGGTTATCAGTATGTTTTTTGAAGATATATCCTCTTTAAAATATGTACTTTGGATTCTCGCCACGCCTGTGGTTTTCGGTTTGGGACGCGAATTTTATATCAATGCGTGGCGGCAATTAAAGCATGGCACTTCCAATATGGACACCCTTGTAGCTGTTAGTACCGGAATAGCCTATACATTCAGTGTTTTTAATCTGCTGTTTCCTGATTTTTGGTTGTCAAGAGGGATTGAACCGCATATTTATTTTGAAGCGGCAAGTGTTATCATTGCATTTATCTTATTGGGACGATTACTCGAAGAGCGCGCGAAGCAAAACACTTCAACTGCCATAAAAAAGTTAATCGGGCTGCAACCTAAGACGATAACTATTATCGTAGATTTTGATGAACGTACCGTTCCGATAACAGCCGTACAAAAAGGTGATACAATTCTTGTTAAACCCGGAGAACGCATTGCAGTAGATGGCGTGGTTGTTACGGGAGAATCATACGTGGATGAAAGTATGTTGAATGGAGAGCCTGTTCCCCAGCACAAGCAATCCGGCGAAAAGGTATTTGCCGGAACCATCAATCAAAAGGGGACATTCCGGTTTATTGCCGATAAGATAGGTTCTGACACGATGCTGGCACAAATCATCCGCATGGTGCAGGATG
>CAKUYM010000633.1 GCA_934716785.1 uncultured Bacteroides sp.
CATTATAGAAAGGAGCCGGGACCTATCCGGATAAAAGGCGCGCCGGGTTCCTTTCAGAAATGATATACGGAGAATTGATAGTTGATAATTTCGCTGGTGGTGGCGGTGCTTCCACTGGCATTGAGCTGGCAACAGGATACAGTGTGGACATAGCCATCAATCATGATCCAGAAGCCATCCGAATGCACAAGATGAATCATCCGAACACGAAACATTACTGTGAGGATGTGTGGCAGGTGGATCCGGTCAAGGCATGCAATGGCCATCCGGTGGCACTTGCATGGTTTTCCCCTGATTGCAAGCATTTCAGCAAAGCAAAAGGTGGCAAACCAAAGGATAAGAATATCAGAGGTCTTGCATGGGTAGCATGCCGGTGGGCGGGTCTTGTAAGACCGAGAGTGATAATGCTGGAGAATGTAGAAGAATTTAAGACCTGGGGGCCGTTAAACCGAAGCCATAGACCGATTAAAAGTAAGACAGGAAAAACCTATCAGAAGTTCATTCAACAGTTGCAGAAGCTTGGATATGAAGTACAAACAAAGGAGCTTGTGGCAGCAGATTATGGAGCACCTACCATGAGAAAAAGATTCTTTCTAATTGCCAGATGCGACGGTGTACCGGTTACATGGCCAGAGCCGACGCACGGACCGGCAGATAGTGAAGCGGTAAAAGCTGGAATGTTAAAACCATACGTTGGAGCGTACACACAGATTGATTTCAGCCGCCCATGTCCGAGCATCTTTGATACATCCGAAGAAATTAAGGGAAAATACGGTATTCGGGCGGTACGTCCACTGGCTCCGAAGACAATGGAACGAATTGCCAGAGGAATAAAAAAATTTATTGTAGATAGTGCGGATCCGTTCATTATCGAAATTGGCTACGGTGAATCAAAAGGGCAAAAAAATCCAAGAGCGTACAGTGTTGAAAAACCTCTGCATACTATTGTTGCGAAAGATAAAAATTTTTTGGTTGCCCCGATTCTTACGCAATACCATTCTTATGAAAATGATGGAATAAGAGGGCAGAGCACGGAAGAACCTATTATGACCGTAGATGGATCCAACCGGTACGGACTGGTAACGTCATTTTTGAGCAAGTTTTATAAGTGTGGAACAGGACAAGATGAAAGAGAACCGCTACATACAATAACTGCCGGTGATGGACATTTTGGAGAGGTCAGAGCTTTTCTGGTGAAGTATTACGGACAAGGAACGGGACAGGATGTCACGGAGCCATTGGACACGATCACATCCAGAGACAGATTTGGGCTTGTGACCATCGAGGGTGTGGATTATCAGATCGTAGATATCGGCCTGCGGATGTTGGAACCACGCGAGTTGTATGGATGCCAGGGATTTCCAGAAGACTACATTATCGACCATGATTATACCGGAAAGACGTACCCACGTAGCGAACAGGTCAAGCGCTGCGGAAATGCAGTGTGTCCGCCGATACCGGCAGCACTGGTCAGAGCCAATTTGCCAGAACTATGCGTGGCTGAGAGAATACCGAATATGCGGATCAGGACAGAACAGACCGGTCAGCTCCGTTTTGTGTAGGAGACGGTATGGAAAGGATAACGTAATGCCAATTTAGTGCGTGATTATTTGGAGGAATGACTATGAGAGAGATTCTTTTCCGCGGGAAGCGGATTGATAACAGCGAGTGGGTAGAAGGGTATCTGTATGGAATATGGGAGCAGAGATATATTTTATGGGGAATGACCAATAACGTTCCCAATATGGTTGAAGTAGATCCAGAAACTATTTGCCAGTACACCGGTCTGATCGACAAGAACGGCAAGAAGATCTGGGAGAATGACATTTGTGATAGAAAAGAAGAATATCCAGAAATCGTAAAATATCATAATGGTGATTGGACGCTTGATTATAGTTACTTAAAAGATAAAAAAATCGGATATTCCTACTGTAATTTAGGATTTTACGTATTCGAACGAAAGCAAGTAGAAGTTATCGGCAACATATTTGACAACCCGGAATTGTTGGAGGTGTAGGAT
>CAKUYM010000634.1 GCA_934716785.1 uncultured Bacteroides sp.
GTCACATTTTTCAGGTTATTCCCTTTTGCCCCTATCAGCCGGATAGATTTTCCGTTTCCCTTTCTGCGTTCGGCAGGGACCTCTATCTTCATCTTGCCATTCAGGTACTGAGAGGTCATCGTGTCCGTCTTTATCATCTCCTGAGGAGTTCCGGCAAAAACCACTTCCCCACCGAGACGACCGGCTTTCGGTCCCATATCAATCACGTAATCGGCAGCCAACATCATATCCTTGTCATGCTCCACAACGATTACGGTATTCCCTATATCGCGCAGCTCCTTCAATGAATTGATAAGTCGCAGGTTATCACGCTGGTGCAAACCTATACTCGGCTCATCGAGGATATAAAGCACATTCACCAATTGCGATCCTATCTGTGTAGCCAGACGGATACGTTGGCTCTCTCCACCGGAAAGACTGACAGAACTACGGTTCAGAGACAGATAATCCAACCCGACGTCCAACAGGAATTTCAGACGCGTACGAATCTCCTTCAGAATCTCTACCGAGATCTTTTTCTGTTTGTCGGAAAGGAATTCATCAACCTTCATCAACCAGTCGTACAACTCGTTGATGTCCATATTAGCCAGTTCGTTGATATTCTTATCATGAATCCGAAAATGCAACGCCTCCTTATTCAGGCGGGCACCTTTACATTCGGGACAAACGGTTGTCTTGGCAAACTGCTCCGCCCACTTCTGCGCTGTGGCGGAAGCGTCCTTCTCCTGCAACATCTGGATATACTTCACTACACCTTCGTAAGTGACAAAATAATCGGAGGAAGTCCCTATCAAAGAACTCTTTATCTTAATCCGTTCATCGGAGCCATACAGGACTTCGTCAATCGCATCATCGGGCAATTCCTTCACAGGAGTCTTCAACGTTGCGTCATACTTCTCAAGCAACGCACTTATCTGCCAGAAAATCATGGCATTCTTGTATTTCCCCAAAGGTGCTATCGCACCCTCATAGATGGAAAGCTCACGGTCGGGGATCACCTTATCTATATCAATCTGATTGACAACGCCCAACCCTTTGCACTTCGGACACGACCCCTGCGGGGAGTTGAAAGAGAAATTGTGCGGTGCCGGTTCGCGGTATGACAACCCGGTGACCGGACACATCAGACGCTTGCTATAGTGACGAACGCTTTCCGTTTGGGCATCCAAGATCATCATCAGACCATCACCCTGACGCATGGCCGTTGCCACACTCTGCTTCAGGCGTCTGTCATCCTTTTCCGCCACCACTAATTTATCGATAACCACTTCGATGTCATGATTCTTATAACGGTCGAGCTTCATGCCATGCGTCACTTCACGCACGTCACCATCCACGCGTACATATAAATATCCCTTTTTGCGCACCTGTTCAAACAGTTCCCTATAATGTCCCTTGCGGGCACGTACAAGAGGAGCAAGCAGATAGATTTTCTTCCCTTTATAATCTTTCAGAATCAAGTCCAGAATCTGCTCTTCGGTATATTTCACCATCTTCTCGCCGGACAGATACGAATATGCCACTCCCGCACGGGCATAGAGCAAACGTAGATAATCGTATATCTCGGTCGTCGTCCCTACGGTAGAACGCGGATTCTTGTTCGTAGTTTTCTGCTCAATGGAAATCACCGGGCTCAAGCCTGTTATTTTATCGACATCCGGACGTTCGAGGTTACCTAAGAAATTACGGGCATACGCTGAAAAAGTTTCGATATAACGACGCTGTCCTTCTGCAAAAATCGTATCGAAAGCTAAAGAAGATTTACCACTTCCACTCAGTCCGGTAATGACAGTCAGACTGTTACGTGGAATCTCGGCATCAATATTCTTCAAATTGTGCACGCGCGCACCGTACACGTTGATATATTCTGTTTCCTGCATATTCATATCTTCCATAAATGCTGCAAAATTAATGTTTCCGCCCGAAATATGCTCCTAAAAAAGCACAATATTATTTTCTTAACTCAAATCTTATGAAGATATAGGGCTTTATTTGTACCTTTGTTC
>CAKUYM010000635.1 GCA_934716785.1 uncultured Bacteroides sp.
GTCCGAGGAAGAGGTAAATATTCAGGAAATCCTGTTCCGCTACCTGATTCACTGGCCTTGGTTTGTAGTCTCGGTAATAATCTGTATTGCCTGTGCATGGGGATACCTGCGCTTGGCAACTCCAGTCTATAATATAACCGCCACAGTTTTGATCAAGGATGAGAAGAAAGGTGGCGGTGTAAGTATGTCTTCCGAACTGGAAAGGATGGGGTTGGATGGCTTTGTTTCTTCATCAAACAACGTGGACAATGAAATTGAGGTTTTGAAATCGAAATCCCTTGCTCTTGAAGTGGTAAACAATCTGAGTCTGTTCGTGTCCTATATGGACGAAGACGAATTTCCCAATAAAGAACTGTATCGTACTTCTCCGGTATTGGTGAGCCTTACTCCTCAGGAAGCCGATAACCTTCCGGGTACAATGGAAGTGAATATGACCATCCAACCGGCAGGAACGATGGATGTTCTGATTACGGTAAAGGAAAAAGAATATCGTAAACATTTTGAGAAACTTCCTGCTGTATTCCCGACTGACGAGGGAACTATTGCCTTTTTTGCAAACAATGACACAACTGTAGTGGTTGGGCAGGGAAGTTTGACAAAGCCCCGTCACATAATAGCTTTCATCAATCGTCCGATGTCTATAGCGAAAGGATATGCTAATGCTTTGTCAATTGCTCCGACTTCCAAGACAACTTCCGTAGCTATTATTTCTTTAAAAAATTCTGACACTCAACGCGGAAAAGACTTCATTAACAAGCTGCTTGAGATGTATAACATCAATGCGAACAACGACAAGAATGAGGTTGCACAAAAGACTGCTGAATTTATTGATGAACGTATAGGCATTATTTCCAAAGAACTTGGCAGTACAGAACAAGACCTTGAGAACTTCAAGCGTAGCGCAGGTATTACCGATTTGAGCAGTGAGGCGCAGATCGCCTTGAGCGGTAATGCTGAATATGAAAAAAAGCGTGTGGAAAACCAGACCCAAATAAATTTGGTCATGGATTTGCAGCGTTATATGCAAGGCAATGAATACGAAGTGCTGCCGAGTAATATCGGCTTGCAGGATGCCGCCTCTGCCGGTGCTATAGACCGCTACAACCAGATGCTGGTTGAAAGAAAGCGCCTGTTACGTACTTCAACAGAGAACAACCCTGCCATCATCAATTTAGAAACCAGTATTCGTGCCATGCGTACCAATGTGCAAGCCACTTTGGATGCTACCTTGAAAGGTTTGCAGATAACCAAGGAAGATTTGGCCCGTGAAGCAGGCCGTTATTCCCGTCGTATCAATGACGCCCCGACTCAGGAACGCCAATTCGTAAGCATTGCCCGTCAGCAGGAAATAAAGGCCGGTCTTTACTTGATGCTGCTCCAGAAACGTGAAGAGAATGCCATCACTTTGGCGGCTACCGCTAATAACGCTAAGATTATTGATGAAGCCTTGGCTGATGATAATCCTATTTCTCCCAAACGAATGGCTATCTATTTGGTGGCTTTAGTTTTAGGTATAGGCATTCCGGTAGGTATTATTTATCTGATAGCACTGACTAAATTCAAGATTGAAGGTCGTGCGGACGTAGAGAAACTGACCTCTCTTCCTGTTGTTGGTGATGTTCCTTTGGCAGACGAGAAGCAGGGCTCAATTGCCGTTTTCGAGAACAAGAATAATCTGATGAGTGAGACTTTCCGTAATGTGCGTACCAATTTACAGTTCATGCTTGAGAAAGGCAAGAATGTGATATTGGTCACTTCTACAGTCAGTGGTGAAGGAAAGTCCTTTATCTCCTCCAACTTGGCAATCAGTCTTTCTCTGCTTGGCAAAAAGGTAGTGATCGTTGGTCTTGATATTCGTAAACCGGGCTTGAATAAAGTGTTCAATATACCAAGGAAAGAACATGGCATAACCCAGTTCCTGACTAATCCGACAATTAATCTGATGGATTTGGTACAAAGGTCTGATATCAATAATAATCTGTTTATACTTCCCGGTGGAACAG
>CAKUYM010000636.1 GCA_934716785.1 uncultured Bacteroides sp.
TTGAGGAAATCGGATAATTCCTGTTCTTCTATACCTGCTACTCCGTCTCCAGCGCAAATCAAGATGTCAGCTTCTGACGGTATTCTTAGTTGAGAGTGCATCCCATGAGTATCAGAGAATGCGAATATTTTATGATTCTTAAATGGTATAATCATATTCTTTGTATTTTTAGGCTATAAATTTACGAGATTGCCAAATAGGAACAAACAATATCAAGTATAATCTATTTATAATCTTGAAATCTATGTTACACTACATATCCTAGAGGCTTGTTTATGATTATATCATCGTTGTATTGTAAATTACTCCCTCTCTTCTTTCTTTTTTCTTCCTCTTTTCTTTCTATTCAATAGGAAATTCAGATAGATACTTGGCTTGAAACTGGCAATCTTTTTAGCCGGAATATCAATCGGAGCAAATGTACTAGGGTTCATTCCTTTTCTCGCAGCTTTTTGTTTCACTGAGAACGTTCCAAAACCAATCAAAAGCAGCCTTCCATTTCTTACCATTTCTTCGGTAATGATTTCTATTACTGCATTTAGCACTTTTCTTGATTCAAACTTGCTTAACCCTGTTCTTTCCGCAATAGCATTTGTTAATTCTTTCTTATTCATGTATTTACAGTTTAAATATTACTCAATATATTATAGTTCTTATACAATTTATTGTTCTGCTTCCATAAGGATTGTCATTCCTATTTCTTTGGCTATTAAGTATTCTATTCTTGCTCCTTTGGAGGCTTGCCAGTTGTTAAGCAAGAAGATAGCTTCGCAGTCAAATAGGAGTTTTATATCATCCAGCATATACTCTTTCCATGTCTTTCCCTCAATCGGTGTATTAACTTTTATAGGGTTAATAGGGATATATCCTTGTACAGTCAGTGCTTTTTCTGCTTTATCAAATTTAGCTTTGGCTTCCTCTACTCCTAATCCTGTAATTTGTCCTGAAATGTATATTTTCATTAGATTCTGTTTATAATTTTACATCCATTGTCTAATAAACATTTTCAAGAATTGTTCCGTTTTTGCATATTATGACGAGGCGTCATATCTTGTCATACAGCATGGATACTTAAAGTGGTTAGAAATAGAGGATAGGGATTGTTTAATAGTATTTCTCTATAAATCAATTCTTTATTCTTTGTAAATCACTTTAAATAAAGAATTTCTGCAATATTCTTTATATGACGTTTCTGTCATATGTTATTCAATTTAAGTATCAATTTTTTATTTTATCTCTAATTTGGGATAGGATAAAATCGGCATTATGTTCTTGATTAAGAAAAGTCTGCATCATTGCTTTGATTTTCTTCATTTGTTTACCTAACGCTCCTTTGGTCTTGTTTGAGTAAAGAGATATATCTTTAATTTCTTGCTCAATGCTTCTCAAATCGAATTTGTGATAACGGATAATGCACCATAATCCATAGTCTACAATATTGTTTATTTGTATGGTATTAGATTTATGTGAGGTATCTGCATCAAATATCTTGTTGAATAAAGATAGTAAGATGTTTTTGTTAGTGTTCATTACTGAATGGAAATCTGTGTTGGAGATTTCTAACTCCTTCATTATTTTTCTTTTATTCTCTAATTTTATCTCAAATCGGGTTTTACCTTCAAAATAGTTGAGGATTGATTGCTCCGCACCTGTTTGCCTTAGGAATGTCTTATTCCTATATAATGAAATTTCTGCTTCTTTATTATAGATGGTTATTGACTCTCTGCAATCTACGGCTTTTACATCTTTAGTGAACAAAATTCCATCTGTGTATCTGTGCCATTTATATCGTCTATACTCTCCATTATATTGGTTGAGTCTATCAAGTATTTCACTAGTCAATTTTAAATCTACATCTTTGGTTATATGTAGCTTGTTGAAATAACAGTTCTCAATAATCTTATCAATATCTAATTTGCAAATATTAAGGTTTTCAATGTTGAGTAAGCATTGCCGAAACGTTTGTGCAGAGATTAATAGTGGATAGTCT
>CAKUYM010000637.1 GCA_934716785.1 uncultured Bacteroides sp.
GTGTGTAGCCATGCTCGACGACCGTTTGTCGCCGGAGGTAAAGGCACGTGTGCAGTGTGCTTTCCGCGAGAAAATATTTCGTCCGGTGTACCGTTGTTTGGAAGAGACAAAACCATTCTGGTGGTTCACGGTGACGAATAACTGGAATTCGGTTTGTCTGGCCGGTGTCACGGGTGCCGCCCTTACTTTGCTGGCTGATAAAGAAGAGCGTGCTTATTTTGTGGCGGCAGCCGAGAAATACAATGTGTATGGAATGAAAGGGTATGCCGATGACGGCTATTGCAGTGAAGGCGTAGGGTACTACAATTATGGTTTTCGCGCCTACATCCTGTTGCGCGAGGAGGTATGCCGTGCCACACAAGGCAAGATAGACCTCTTCCGTGTCCCTAAGTTTGTACATATTGCCCAATATGGCAAGAAGATACAGATGAACGATGGCGTATGTCCGGCTTACTCCGATTGCCGCATCGGTCTGTCGCCCGATAAATTTATTCTGGATTATTGTGACCGTGCACTTGGCGTTAGCTCTCCGGAAGAAAAATATATTCTTCCCGCAGGAAATAACTTCTCTCTGTATCTCATAGAACTGTTTCCCCATCAAGTATGGAAAATGGAAACGACTGATGGCATTCGCCGGGCATTGCAAGAAACGTCCGATCCCTTGCGTGCTTATTATGAGAAAGCGGGAATCTTAGTGGCGCGTCCTGCCGAGAAAAGTTCGTGCCGCATGGCTGTCTCGGCAAAAGGTGGCAATAATGCCGAGAACCACAACCATAATGATATAGGCTCTTATGCTGTTGCCTTAGGAAAGACCACCATGGTGGGCGACCAAGGCGGTCCATTCTCCTATCCCGGCGATTATTTCAGTGCGGCAGCTCCCGAGAAATATAAGATCAAGGGTTCCTTCGGGCATCCTGTTCCGGTGGTAGACGGGAAAACGCAGTCCTCCGGTGCCAAAGCGAAGGCAATTGTACTCAGGAAGGAGTTTGCAAATGACAAAGATTTGTTCTGTATCGACTATACATCGGCCTATTCCACTCCCAATCTGAATAAGTTGACTCGTACTTTTATTTATGATCGCCAGGGTGAAGGTTGTTTCACCGTCAGCGATGAGTTTACGGCTAATGCGCCTGTCCGGTTCGAAACGGCTGTAACGACGCAAGCCGATTGGAAGGTTTTGGATGGCACCCGTCTTCTCCTGACTACCGAAACCGAACAGATGGTTGTCGATGTTGAGGCATCCGGTAAAGTAGTCTTTACTTCTGAAACTATCGAAGTGAATTCTCCGGCTTATACCCGCATTGGGATTGCACTGAAGGAGCAGTCGGAGAAAGGATATATCCGGTTGAAGATGCAGGCAAAATGATTACAATAATGAAGTGACCATATGAAGAGATCAATAAAACATCTGCCTAAATGCACGCAAGAAGAGTTGGAGGTGCTACAAGAGTTGATATTGGCCTCTCTTATTAATGTGCGTATGATCATTCTTTATGGCAGTTATGCTCGGGGCGAACAGGTTGTCTGGGATGAATCATATGATGAACATGGTGTGCTTACTTATTATCAGAGTGATTTGGATATTCTGGTAATATGTGAGACGGGTGATGCAATTAAGGTGGAGAATTATGCGCGCGACGTAATCGTTCCTAAGTATGACAAGCGTATGGAGGGGAGACGCCATCCCACTCCACCCCAAATTATAGTAGAAAGTACGGTGACCGTTAATCGGGCTATAAGGAGGAAGCATTATTTCTTTTATGAAATTATGAAAGACGGCATATTGCTTTATGATGACAATAAGTTTCAACTGGGCAAGCCGGAGAAGTTGCCGTATCGGGAGATTAAGCAATATGCAGAGGAGGAATATGTCGGGTGTTTTCATATCAATAGTTCGTTAAGTTTTGAATTAACAAATAAAAAGTAGGTCAAGTCCTACCGATTCATTATATTAAGGTTTCC
>CAKUYM010000638.1 GCA_934716785.1 uncultured Bacteroides sp.
AGAATAAAGGTCACAATGTTTTTTATGGCTTGCCTTTATTATTGGGACTGATTGGTATTTATTGGCAGTGGGCACGGGGAAAGAAAGGGAAGCAACAATTCAGTGTCGTATTTTTCCTGTTCTTCATGACAGGATTGGCTATTGTACTCTATCTGAATCAAGCCCCCGGACAACCTCGTGAACGGGATTATGCTTATGCAGGCTCATTCTATGCCTTTGCCATTTGGATAGGAATAGGTGCTGCGGGATTGTGTGACACGCTCCGCAAAAAGAAGGGAACAGCCGTTCAAATCAGTCAGTTAATGTTGCTTTGCCTATTAATCCCGGTACAGATGGCATCACAGACCTGGGATGACCACGACCGGAGCAACCGCTATACCTGCCGTGACTTTGGAGCCAACTATCTGATGACACTTCCCGATGCGGGAAATCCTATTATATTCTGCAATGGCGACAATGATACTTTCCCTTTGTGGTATAATCAGGACACGGAAGAAGTGCGTAGGGATGTACGTATCTGCAACCTTAGTTATGCACAGACCGATTGGTATATTTATCAGCAGCAATGTCCTTTATATGATGCCCCCGGCTTGCCGATAAGCTGGAATCAGAATCAATATCAGGAAGGCAAGAATGAATATGTAGCTGTACGTCCGGAACTGAAGAAACAGATAGAAGATTTATATCAGAAGCATCCCGAAGAAGCCCGTGACAGCTTCGGAGATGACCCGTTTGAAGTGAAGAATATCCTGAAATACTGGGCATTTCCAGAGAAGAAGGAATTTCACGTGATTCCTACCGATACGATAAATATTCGCATAGATAAGGACGCAGTACTCCGTTCGGGCATCATGCTCCCCAAATCAATCCGCCATTTGAAAGGGGAAGAACTGAAAAATGCGATACCGGATAAGCTCTTTATCTCCCTAAAGGATATACGTATGCTGACTAAAGTAGACCTGCTCATCCTTGAAATACTGGCAAATTGTAATTGGGAACGTCCGCTGTATATGGCTATTTCCGTAGGCGAAGCCACTAAACTAAAGTTCGACAATTACTTTGTGCAGGAAGGACTGGCTTTTCGTTTCACACCTTTCGACTATAAGAAATGGGGAGATGTGGAAGGAGAAAGTGGTTATGCGATAGATACGGAAAGACTCTATGAGAATGTGATGAACAGATACAAATATGGCGGATTGGATACTCCCGGTCTTTATCTGGATGAAACGACACTGCGTATCTGTTATTCTCACCGAAGGCTTTTTGCACAACTTGCCAAGGAGTTGGTGAAGCAAGGTGATAGTATCCGTGCCAAAGACGTGCTTACTTATGCCGAAAAGGTTATTCCGGCATACAACGTTCCCGAAGTCTATGAAAGCGGGGCGTTTGATATAGCCATAGCTTATGCTTCAACAGGCGAAAACACGAAAGCAACTGTTTTATTGAATCATCTGATAGCTGAATCGGAAGATTATATCAACTGGGCCTTCTCATTGGGAGACAATCGGATAGAGATGGTTCAGCGGGATTTTATGTATAAGTTTTGGCAATGGAATCAGTGCAATGAATTGCTGAAGAATACGGACGAAGAACTTTACAAACAGAGCGACCAACGTCTCGAGCAGAAATACACTGCATTTACCCAACTAATGAAATCCAAAAACTAAATTCAAAAAATATGAAGCCAAAAACAATGAAAGAAAAAGAACCGAAAACCGTATTCGGCAAAAGGAATTATATCATTCTGCTTGCAGGTTTCCTATTGATTGTTGCAGGTTATATAATAATGAGCGGCGAGGGGAGTACCCTTGCCGCCTATAATCCCGATATATTCAGCAGACCCCGTATAGGTACGGCCCCGATGCTATGCTTGCTCGGATACTTGCTGAATATATTCGGCATCTTATACCGCCCTGAAAGAGACCGGCCTACATAGAACCGGAGCTTTTCAACGTTTTCCA
>CAKUYM010000639.1 GCA_934716785.1 uncultured Bacteroides sp.
GTGTGTTGCCGTCGATATTGGCATTTTCACGCTTGATGTCGCTTTCCTTTGCATCCGAATAGGTAATATCCTCAAAGGTTTTCATAAGGCGTGTGTTCATATCTCTTACTCTTGTACGCTCTGCTCTGTAAAGGATATAGTTCTTTGCTGTGCTTACAAAGCCGTGAGCAATAAGAGTGCTTTCAACCTTATCCTGTATCTGTTCAACAGTAGGTGATTCAAGGCCGTCATCCTCAAGCTGATGTTCAACCTCATCTGCGAGTGTAAGACATTCGCCATAGTCTTTTTCAACCTTTGTAGCGGCAAATGCTTTGCTGATTGCACTGGCTATTTTGTTGATGTCAAAATAAGCGGTACGACCGTCACGCTTTCTAATAGTAGTGATCATGATTCAATTACCTCCGTCTTAATTGTATTTTACGAATACTTACCATACCCATAGAATATATTGTTATGAATGAACAAAATAAACAACATATTGGGGTGTCTGCATTTTTGTGTCAACATATAGTATTCTACAACCCGTATAATAAATAGTCAATGTATAGTATAAACAAAAACCGATTGGTACTTTGTTATAAATTTTGGAGGTGGTCGAGTTATGGAAACCTTCTGTGGCTTAAAACAGAAAGAAGTAATAAATGTGTGTGACGGATTTCGCTTTGGGTATGTTAATAATTTAGTAATAGACACCTGCTGCGGAAAAATAACGGATTTAATAGTACCTGTGCAGACTAAAAACGGCATATTTTACTCAAAGGATAAGGAATATGTGATTCCATGGGAAAAAATCTGCCGTATCGGGAAAGACATAATTTTGGTGGAGGTAAATACCGCAGAGGTGTGCCGAAAAATTGACTAAAAAATTGCGGTTAATCATGTATACATAACACACTTGACCGCATTAAAGCTGTATATTATAATGAAATTAAAATAAAATTTGTTTTAAAGTTTAAGCGGTTTTAAGGAGGAAAACGGTATGAAATGTCCTTTTTGCGGCTATGAAGATACAAAGGTGGTCGATTCCAGAGCACAGGACGATAACTCGGTTATAAGACGAAGACGTCTTTGTGAAAAATGCGGAAAAAGATTTACTACCTATGAAAGAATAGATACTGTTCCGCTTGTTGTTGTCAAGCGTGACGGAACAAGAGAAATGTTTGAAAAAAGCAAGCTTTTGAACGGTATAGTTAAAGCATGCAATAAACGCAATATATCAATGGAGCAGATGGAAAATCTTGTTGATGATATAGAAAATTCAATAATGGCATCGGTTTCCAAGGAGGTCAATTCCGACAGCCTCGGAAATATGGTTATGGACAGACTTAAGGAGCTTGATGAGGTGGCATATGTCAGATTTGCCTCGGTTTACAGACAGTTTAAGGATATAAATACGTTTATGGAAGAGCTGAATAAGCTTATAAACGAGAAAAAGGAAAAAGAAAACTGAAGATTATAGGAGGTTCTTATGGAGCCATTATATAAATCGATTTGTAATGTTGCTAAAAAATATTCTGCCGATAGGCTTATACTTTTTGGTTCAAGAGCAAGAGGCGATAACCATGACAGAAGTGATATAGATTTAGCGGTCTATGGTATTCAGGAAGAAGATAAAAGTTTGTTTTGGTATGACATTGAAGAACTTCCGACACTTCTTAAGTTTGATATTGTTCACGTAGATGATAATACAGACACTGACTTACTGGAAAGTATAAAAAAAGACGGAGTTGTTTTGTATGAAAAAAATTGAGAATTTTTAAAGTCAAAATCAGGATTTCAACGTGTTTAAAGGCTGTTTGAAGATATTAAAGTTTAGGTCCAACCTTTTTAAAGGGTGGTGGGTTGTTAAGGGCAAAGCCCTTAAGGTTTTATTTTTATGTACAAAGGAGGATTATATAAATGAAGAAAATAGGATTTGTCGGAACAGGCGTTATGGGCAGCTCCATGGTGCTTAAC
>CAKUYM010000640.1 GCA_934716785.1 uncultured Bacteroides sp.
TTTGTGGATAATGTGAATAAATCACAGGCAAAGATAATGTTTTTCCGCATTTCCGAGTAGTTTGTTCTTTAAATTTCATCAAAATGTCATCTTCTAACGGACGATATAATTAATGTGCTATAAATTAGGAGATTTCTTCCTAATATTAGTGGATTGCATTGCGATAAAGTATATCTTTGTATGCAATAAACTATTCGTCTGACTATAGTGTTCTTTTCGTCTAACTATAGTCAGACGAAAGAACAACTATAGTCATATGAAAGTTAGACTATAGTCAGACGAATAAATATATGCTAATCGGAGAATAGTGATTGGCATGAGAAATATTAAATATCAGGCAAAAAAACAATAGATGATAACCAATAAAATATAGCTGCTTATGAGTGCGTATTATGATTTGTATGAGACACCGGACGTTCAGAACACCGGAGAGAAGCAACCCCTTCATGCACGGATAGTTCCGAGCGGAAGTTATTCTCAAAAAGAGTTTGTAGAACGGGTGTCGCGCTATCAACACTTTCCCCAGAATATGGTTGACGGGGTGTTGGGGGCTGTGGTGGATGAACTTGCCAGCCTTTTGGCACGTGGCTATATCGTGGAGCTTGGAGAGTTGGGACATTTCAGTGTCTCATTGAAATGCACTCAGAAAGTAATGACTAAGAAGGAAATTCGTTCCGAATCCATCCGCTTTGACAATGTGCATCTGCGCACCTCCAAAAACTTCAAGTTGAAAGTAAGAGAAGGCATGAGGCTTGAACGCGTACCTAAATCGGGACAGGCTGCCGGCAAAACGGAGATTCCGATGGAACAGCGTCTTCAAATGCTACAGGAGTTTCTGAAGAAAAACGGAGGAATCACTCGCTTGGAATACAGCAGGCTGACAGGAGTGACTCGTCTGAAAGCTGTTGAGGATTTGAATGCTTTTATTCAAGAGGGGAAGTTGCGTAAGAGAGGAGCGGGAAGGAATGTATTTTATGTGTGGAAGCTGGAAGAATAGCGAAGTGGGATAATAATGATATTGTGACCCTAATAATATTGTGACTCAAAGAATATTATGATACATAATGACTCTTCTTTGCTAACAAATGTGTACCTTTGTCTAAAATAGAACGATTATGGCAAGAATAACTATTCCTTATGCGATATCGGATTTCGTGGAAATGCGTGAACGTAGTTTTTATTATGTTGATAAAACAGATTATATCCCGAAGTTGGAGGATTACAAAGCTCCGGTATTTCTTCGTCCCCGCCGTTTTGGAAAAAGCCTGTTGGTCTCTACTTTGGCTTGCTATTATGACCGTACCAAAGCACATCGGTTTGAAGAATTGTTTGGAGGCACTTGGATTGGCAATCATCCCACAAAGGAACATAATCGTTATATGATTATGATAAAATCAATGAGAATTTCATTCGATGTTCATTCTATGAGCTTGTGTCACGATATTTAAGTAGCTGTTATACGTTTGCCATTGAACAGAATAATTCGGTAGGACGATCGGATTTTGAGATGACGGGAATTCCCGGTACGGACTATTATACAGATGATCGTGTTGTAGAGTTCAAATATTATCGTACGAAAGAAGCGGAAAAGATGCTTGCCCTTTCCCAACCTGTTCCTGAGCATGTGGAGCAGGTTAAAAAGTATGGTGAGGATACGAAAAGAAAGTTTCCTAATTATAATGTACGGACATATGTGGTATATATTTGTGCCAATAAAGGATGGAAGTGCTGGGAAGTGTAAGCTCCAGATACTTTACCGTAGCCATCTTGCTACCGAAGTCAGGAATGACAGAGCCGTGTATAATACTGCCAAAACACTGCTTTTTTTACCATATTTCTTATGTGAGTCGGTCGGTGGTATTTCAGGGCCTGTTCCGATAATTGGTCGGAGAAACTCCTGTCAAGCGGCGGAAAAAGCGGCACATATAGGACGGATCATCGAAATGCAGC
>CAKUYM010000641.1 GCA_934716785.1 uncultured Bacteroides sp.
CTATGTTGTGTCAATAGCGACGTTTGGCTGCTCCTAAATGCCTATCAGCCACAAACATTGAAATTTCAAAGCATTTCTAAATGAAAGAGCCGTGTATTTATTGTCTGAAAAATAAAGCTACGATGACGTTTCGTCACTTGATGTTATAAATCAATGAAACGCCCACTTGAGTAGGTCCGAAGTAGGTCTTGGTAGAATGCTCCGACTTGCCGCAACACCAATCCCTGTTGTCCGTCTTGTCAAAGCCAAGCCACACCACCCCTGCACCGAGGAAGGCTTCAATGCCCCATCTGCCTGACAATACCCAACTATATCCATAACCGACTCCAATACCTGCGCCCCACCCTTCATACCGATAGTTTTTCTCGAAGACATGTAAGAAACGATAACCACCGATATTATACTTGGTCGCAATACCGTGAACATCAATAAAATGCCCGTCTGATGTTTCACAAAACCAATATCTCACTTCCGGCCGAACCAGCCAATGCACCAGCTTGTCATTATCCCCTTTTCTTCCTTTCCGATTCCAAGGATTATAGCCTCCGGTTATATTCAAGCTGATTCGAGGAGCGATTCCGATCTCCAAACCTAAATTGGGAGTTAGTGTGGCTGCATACAAGAGGTTGGTTTTCAACGCCTAGGTCGTTCTCTCCATCTTCATTTTTTTCCAAAGAGGAACGATCGCTTGAGTATCGGTTACATCATCGGTCGAAGAGGCATTCTGAGCTTGCCCGCCGGAACATCCTATGACAAGTCCGATGAATATAAGCAGTAGCTTATATATGGAATGGTTGATTCTATTTGTAACGATATGTAGCATCACGTCTATTTGTTAATATTATCCTTAACATCTATAGACGTGAATTTGTTTTAGAATTTCAAAATATTTTATTCGGATGCCGTTTTATGTCGATGTATAAGGTTGTTGTACTTCTTCCGGCTATACCGCAGATACCAGAAACAAATCAACAGCGACACCATGGTAGACAAAGGTGGCGCAAAGCCCATAAGGAACAGTGAGGAGCTGCTTATCCGACTGAAACAGTATGACAATGGAATGCGGAATAGGAAAGTCGCTATCAGACTGTGAATCATCGGGAATAGAGAATTTCCCTGCCCGCTGAAGTAGGAATTGATGCAAAACACAAAACTCACAATGATACAGTCGATGCTGTATCCCCGCAGATAGTCGGCCGCCATTGCCACCACAGCCTCATCCTTGGAAAAGAATGCGGTAAGCGTTTCCGGCAGGAATTGCGAATACACACAAAACGACACACCGAAAACCAAGGAAATCCCGATGCCCGAATTCAAGCATTTGTTCATCCGTTGTATCAGTCCTGCTCCATAATTCTGTGCCGTCATGGTGGCGACAGCCGATGAGATAGCCATTGGCGGCAGCATCGCAAAAACGATGATTTTTTCCACCACGCCCAAAGAGGCCGAAGCTATGACTCCCATCTGATTGACGATAACCGTTATCATCAGAAACGAGACATTGATCAATGCGTCCTGCAAGGCAATAGGTGCTCCCAATGCCATAATCTTTCCAGAGAGATTCCTGTTCAGTCGAATATCTTTCCGTGTAAAATCAAAATGGAACCCGTGCTTATACAGAAAAACAAGCGCAACGGCAAAGCTGACTCCCTGCGCCGTTATTGTGGCCAATGCAGCCCCCGTGGCACCCCAATGGAAATATCCTACCCATATAAAATCAAGGACAATATTAATCACACACGCCAGTCCCACAAAATAAAGCGGTGTCTTTGAGTCTCCCAATCCGCGCAGGATACCGCATACGACGTTGTAGCCTATAATGAACAAAATACCTGCCGAACATATCAGGATATAGCTTTTCGTATCCGCCATCGCCTCCGCAGGAGTATGCATCAACTCGGCTATCTGCCCGTGAAACGCAATCATTACCAAGGTCAGCAA
>CAKUYM010000642.1 GCA_934716785.1 uncultured Bacteroides sp.
ACTGCATACTACCTTTATAAAACACGAAGTCCTGCCGTGGTACGCTTTCAAGAAGAGGCGTGGCAGGAACTGTTGCTACAAAAGTACATAAAAGCATGAGTTTTTATACCGGCATAATAAAGAAATCATTTTTTTCTTTAGAGGAAAGATACAATATTTATTCCGAAACGCCAACTTTTTGTTCAAAAACAAGCATTTTAAGTATCAATTTCAACAATTTTGTATAATATTATCTTCAATTTATGCTCTTGCCACTCAACTTTGCCACATTCCTAATGGAATATCCATTGCGGAACAAACCTATTACTTCCCTATATTCAGTCTTTATCTGTTCTTCCGTTTTTACAGAGCCAATCTTGCGATCAAGTTTCCTCTCCGATAAATATCTGAGTTAAAAAAACTTGTCTTTGGAAGGAAATCCCGTTTACTGCTTGCCATTCCATTCTCTTTCATTATTTTTGTGAATAGAAGTTTTTGCCAAACCACATTTGCTAAACTAAAAGAGAGGACAATGCGTATGACACAAAAGATTTGCATTTCACGGTTTCCTATTTATTTTGGTTTGCTCCTCCTGTTGGGTTCTATCCCGCAGCTACTATCGGCACAAGAAAGTAATGACAGCACGCGCTTCATTCGTAAAGACTTGTTGATACAGCCCAAAGATGACCTGCTACGACCTGCTGCAACTGATTTATTCCGATATGCCGCACCCGATTTGTTCCCACCCTCAAAGTTCGAAAGCATTCCTTCATCGAGCCTGCCCAAACAATTGCTCTACTTTCCACGGGATTTTTCGTATAAAGGAGAAATCTACCTGCCTTATCAGACCAACCCGTCACCACTCTTCAAAGGTGACTACAATACGAGCGGAGTCTTGAAGCAATTCCCGCATGGAGTAATCTTCGGTTCGGGAGCACAGACTAATGTGCCGGGCATCGGACTTCTCAATAACGCTTCGTTAGGTTATCAGCACATTTTTAATGACAAATTCGAATTACAGCTTCAGGCTGAAGCCATGAAAATAAATATGGCACATGCTACCGGACAAGCATTCAGTACATCGGGGACATTGCTTTATCATGCTTCCGACCGTGTCGCCTTTAAGGTATTCGGTTCATACGATATCGGTAATTCCTACGGGATGAGCACTCACAGTTATGGAGCTACCATATCCGTCGACGTGTCCGAACGCTTCAACATGGAAATGGGTGCGCAACGCTATTACGATGCGATGCGAGGACGCTGGGAGACAGTGCCCGTCTTGATCCCCACATATCGCTTCAATAATAATTTCAAATTAGGTTTGGACGTAGGCGGAATCTTGTACGAAGTTCTACGCAATGCCATCTTTGACAAAAACGGCAGAGGCGGTTACAACGTTAACCCTACGATTGCCCCACCCCGTTCTTTTCTACCAATACGCCCAAGATAATCAATCGCACCTTTCGCACGTGGTGGAGTGGACTAAAAACAACACCTCATGTAAGATGAAAAATGAAAAGTATCTGCCATCTGCAACAAAATCAATACAGTGCACTAATTATCAATCCATTAAAACGTTGCAGATACCGTTGCAGATGGTTGCAAATACTGGGTATCTGCAACGCTTTGTTCACGATAGAAGACTATCTTTTAAGAGTAGGCAAACCATCAAACACATCAATAGCTAAATACTAACCTCCGTTTCCATGCACGGAAACTGTCGTTTCCCGCGCAGAAACTCCAGTTTCCCGCTTGGGAACGGGAGTTCCGACGTAGGAAACCGCTAACTTGAAGTAGGTAACTGATATATTGATTATAGGTTGATGTGTACCGGTTTGGGTTGACAACTTGGTTTGTTATAACTGAATTAGTTTACTCAATATAATTTAATTCCTATTTAGGTTTACTTATAGGTGATGGGATGTGATTGGTACACCTCGTTTATAA
>CAKUYM010000643.1 GCA_934716785.1 uncultured Bacteroides sp.
CTTCAAAACCGTATTCGCACATCCTCGGGAACCAATCTTTGAATGCTGTTTTAATATGTAACTGCTCATGCAGTTCTCTAGCCGATACGGTTTGCGTATCAAAATTTACGCTCAATAACTCATTCATTTCCATTCACCTTCTTTCGTGGTATAATTTCCTTATCTTTGATAAGGAGGTCACATCATATGACTTTAGGTCTAAAAATCAAATGTTCCTGCTACTGTTCCTACACAATCAGTAACACACTGTCTTTGGATAAGATTTCGTGTCCTAACTGTGGGAAAATTCCGTCTTTTTCTGACAATGTTGTTGATTTGATGAAAACCGCTTCTCAAATACCTGATACTGAAAAAGACGACAACGGGGACGAGATTTCTATTTGTTTCGAGGACATGAACATTTGGTAATTACATGTTTCATGTACTCCATGAAGCCGATGGCTTCTGCTGTTGAAAGGTCGCTATCTTTGATTACTTCCAGTACCTTTTTCTCCAAATCAGAGATAGCACTTCTCGAAGTCATGCATTTCACCATGAACTGTGACCCTTCGCATGTACTGCATAAATTCTTTGAAAGATTTTCAAAATAGCTCTTCTGGATTTCTTCCATGTAACTTGCCATTCACTTCTCCTTTCCTCATCTCTTATGACACTTTATCGGTGTTACCTTATGGCTACGATACGGTCTCGGTGGAACCACTTTAGTGTTTGCTTCCAGCCTTTTGTTTTTCAAAATATTCTGTTCTTCAACAAATGCCTTGTACTTCTCACACTCATCATGGTAGCTTCCACATCCTCTCCGTTCGCAGTTCAGACATGGTGCATTGCGCATCTGACCACCTACTCTTTCTTCTCAGGCTTTTGACTTTTCTTTTTATAAAAAGGCTTGTAAAACTCCGGCAACTCTGGAACCACATAGGAATCAATTTCAATATCATCATCAGCAAAGATAACCTTTAATTCCGGTTTATCAGTCATTGCATCATGGGAAAATGACAGGCTCTTGATTCCGTGAATTTCTTTTCCGTCCTGATACAGGTGTGTGGTTCCATTCTTCTCTGAAACAACTTTCAGCATTTCTTTTCCTCATTTCTGTGTTATAATTCTCCTAAAAAAACAAGGAGGTTAAATTCATGGATACCAAGGATTATGTATCTGCTTACGCTGTTGCTAAAATCTGCGGATATACCGGATCGTTTGATGATTTTAAGAACCTGTACGACCAATACTATTCCGAAATCATCAAGTCTTTACCGGAAGGAAAACCAGAGTCTGCAAAAGTAGAAGCAGTGGCAAACCCTTTTAACTTAAGGCGTTAATTCTTAACTGCCTTCAATGCCTCGGTGAGAGAATTGAGTATTTTGCAATTACTTTGTATGACTTCGGTTCTCTCACCATTCACTACATTGGTAGCAACTCCAAGAGCTATCTGCTCAACCAAGTCCTGCAACGTCCGTTCCTCTTCATCTTCTTTAATACAATACGGTTTTCTCATTTTTCTCCTTTCAAAAATTCAATCTAATTGGATTTGTCTGGTACAAAAATAAAATCCATAGGAATACCAGAAAGCTCACTCATTCTTCGTAAAACAGAAAGACTAGGTTCTGTATTTCCTTTTTCCCAATTAACTACAGTAACATTGGAAACTCCAAGTCTTTTTGCCCATTCTTTCTGCGTCATACCAGCATTAACTCTAACTGCTTCTAATGAAATTTTTGGCATGTGTCCATCTCCTTTCGTTGTTATGCACTGATTATAATTCAATTATATTGGATTGTCAACACTAAAATTCAAAATTATTGAATTTGATATTGAATTTATTTTCTATATGGTTTATAATCAAATCAAGAAAGGAGGGAACAATAATGACAGATAATGAGCAGAAACGTATATTTGCAAAAAACCTAAACAAATATATAGCTC
>CAKUYM010000644.1 GCA_934716785.1 uncultured Bacteroides sp.
GGGGTATTCATGACTTTTACTCCGAAGGCGATTACTGGTGGGCGAACCCGCAAGACCCGGACGGCCCGTTCATCCGCCGCGACGGAGAAACGAACCCGGACAACTTCACCGCTCACCGTCACGCCATGATACGATTCAGCCAGTTGGTCGGTGACCTGACTTCTGCCTGGATACTGACAGGCGACAAGAAATATACCGATGCTGCCATGCGCCATATCCGTGCTTGGTTTGTCGACCAGGAAACGATGATGAATCCGAATCTGCTGTATGCGCAAGCCATCAAAGGAATAGCTACCGGACGCGGAATCGGAATCATCGACACCATTCATCTGATTGAAGTCGTGCAGTCACTCCGATTGATGGAAGCCCGGGGAATCATCGAAGAAAAAGAACTGAAAACCATCCGTCTGTGGTTCTCCGACTATCTGACCTGGATGTCTACCCACCGTTACGGCATCAATGAGATGGAGGCCAAGAATAATCATGGCACCTGTTGGGCTATGCAAGCCGCCGCTTTCGCCTTGTTCACACAGAATGAAGAAATGATTCGTTTCTGCCGTGAGCGTTACCGGACGGTATTGTTACCCAGTCAGATGGCCGCCGACGGCAGTTTCCCCCTGGAACTGGAACGCACCAAGCCTTACGGTTATTCTCTTTTCAATCTGGACGCGATGACTACCCTTTGCCACCTGTAGACAACTCCCGAAGAAAACCTGTGGGACTACACAACAACAGACGGACGGAATATCGAAAAAGGAATCGCCTGGCTATTTCCCTTTGTAAAAGACAAAGGTGCGTGGCAACGTCCACCGGATATCATGTTTTGGGAAGAATGGCCTGTGGCACACCCGTTCCTGCTATTCGGCAGTATGCACCACTACCGGAAAGATTATTTTCAGACATGGAAGAAGCTGGAACATTTCCCCACCAACGAGGAAGTGATACGCAATCTTCCCATCCGTCACCCTTTATTATGGTTAAATTAATTCGCTTAAAATAGAATCATTATGAGAAACTTATTATTGAGTGCTTTCGCACTGGTTTGCCTGCTTCCGATGAATGCACAGACCGTCAACACCCGCATCTACCCGGCAGAAAAGCTGGCTAAAGTGAAGGCTAAAGCCGATACCCCTACATACGCCCCGGCTATCAAAACTTTAATGAAAGACGCTGACAAAGCGATGAACCTGACTCCGCCTTCCGTAATGGACAAGAGCATGGTAGCATCCAGCGGCGACAAACATGACTACATGAGCATGGGCCCTTACTGGTGGCCTG
This sequence comes from uncultured Bacteroides sp., assembly GCA_934716785.1. Classification (GTDB taxonomy): domain Bacteria; phylum Bacteroidota; class Bacteroidia; order Bacteroidales; family Bacteroidaceae; genus Bacteroides. The sequence goes on from CAKUYM010000644.1 coordinate 1,279, forward strand.
ACCCTTCCAAACCGGACGGATTGCCTTATATCCGCAAAGACGGGCAACGCAACCCCGAACTGTCCAAGCTAGACCGTAACCGATTGGGAGATATGGCAAAGGCTGTCACTACTTTGGGAATCGCCTACTATTTCTCAGGCAACGAGCAATATGCAAAGAAAGCCGCCGACTTCCTGAAAGTATGGTTCCTGGATGCCAAGACAAAGATGAATCCGAACTTAAATTACGGTCAGACTATCCCCGGCCGCAGAGATGGTCTGGGACGCGGAACAGGTATGATAGATACCTACTGCTTCGTAGAAATGCTGGACGCACTCGCTTTGCTTGATAACTCAAAAGCGATGACACCCGCCATTAAGAAAGGCATGAAAGAATGGTTCACACAGTTCGTTGAATGGATACAGACCAGTCCGGTGGCTGCCGAAGAAAACGCAGCGAAGAATAATCATGGACTGGCATATGACGTGCAGTTGACTGCTTATGCACTCTATATCGGCAACAAGGAACTGGCGACACAAGTATTGAAATCATTCCCTGAAAAGCGCCTTTTCTCTCAGATTGAACCGGACGGCAAACAACCGTTGGAACTGGAACGTACCACCGCTTTCGGTTATACGCTCTTTAATCTGACCCATATGCTGGAT
>CAKUYM010000645.1 GCA_934716785.1 uncultured Bacteroides sp.
CAGAAACACCTGCAAAGGATTGGCTCCCAAGTCCTGAGCGGCCTCTATGTAACTATGATCCATCTTCTGCAACGTATTATAGATGGGATAAATCATAAAGGGGATAAAGTTGTACACCATACCGAATATCAAAGCACCCTCGCCCAACGGTACACTGAAAAAATCGAATAGGGCAACCGTAGCTAAAGTACGCACCAGAATATTGACCCACATCGGCAGGATAAACAGGACAACCATCGTTTTAGAACGATTCAGTTTGCTGTTACTCAATATCCAAGCGGCAGGATAACCCAACAAAACACAAACAAGGGTAGTAATAATAGCAATGCCTATGGAGTAGACAAAAGTATTGATTGCTTCGGGATGTTCGAAGAACTTCTGAAAATTGGCGAGTGTCAGATGACCGTTATCATCGGTAAAGGCATATACAACAATCAAGAGCAACGGTATGACCACAAAGATCGCCGAAAAAATAATGTAAGGGAGAGTCCAACTCTTACGTGATGACAAAAAGACTAAAAACCTCTTATTCACTTCCTTTCCTGTTAATCGGTTATTTTATTACACGAATAGCATCCGGAGGGATGGTAATACCTACACGGTCACCGTCGTCCCACACGTCATTCGTATCTACAAATACATTCTCGTCCCAGTCGGAGAATACTGTCAAGTGATAGTGGTCACCCTTGTAAAGGATAAATTTCACCTCACCGGTCAGCGTTCCGTCTTCTTCATTATCCTGAAGAACCACTTTGTCGAAATCGACTTCCACTTTGACATCCGCATCAGGCTCGATACCTTCTACCGGAGCACATTCAAAGCTACAGCCGAGAAACTCAACATGAGTGGCATCCAGCAATTTTCCTTCAAAGGTATTGCAGACACGTTCTTTCTTCATAATATGAATATCGAACGGCTTCACCAACAGACCGACTTCCGCTCCTACTTCAAAATGATGATAATCCTGCACAAGGAATTCATATCCGCCGCAAAGCACCGTCATTTCATAGTGTACGCCTTTGAATATAGAGGTCTGAACCACTCCCCTTAACTGTGCCATATCCGAAATAGGAAAAATATACAAGTCCTCCGGACGGATCACCACGTCTACCGGAACATTCTCACCGAACCCCTCGTCCACACATTCGAACTCCGTATCGCAAAAACGCACCAGTTTGTCATGAATCATCGTTCCATTCAGGATGTTACTTTCTCCGATAAAGTCTGCCACAAACGAGTTGATAGGCTCATTATAAATATCAATCGGCGTGCCGATTTGCTGAATTTTTCCCTCACTCATCACTACAATAGTATCGCTCAACGTGAGCGCCTCTTCCTGATCGTGGGTGACATAAACGAAAGTAATCCCCAAAGACTTGTGCATCTCCTTTAGTTCCATCTGCATATCCTTGCGCATCTTCAGGTCGAGCGCTGCCAACGGTTCATCCAGGAGCAACACTTCCGGCTCATTGACAATGGCACGGGCTATAGCTACACGCTGCTGCTGACCACCCGACAGGGAATCGACATCACGATATTCGTAATCCGTCATGCCTACCATTTTCAAAGCAGCTTTCACTTTTTTCTCAATAATCTGCTTCGGCATCTTTTTAAGTTTCAGACCGAAAGCAATGTTGTCGTAAACATTCAAGTGCGGAAACAGAGCATATTTCTGGAATACCGTGTTCACCGGGCGCTTATGGGGGGGAGTCTGTGTTATTTCCATCCCCGAAATTTTAATTTCGCCTTCCGAAGCCGTCTGAAAACCGGCGATGAGACGCAACAATGTCGTTTTTCCGCAACCGGAAGGGCCAAGGATTGTGACAAACTCACCTTTTTTCACGTTCAGAGTCACATCATCCAATGCCGTCTTCTCACCGAAAAACTTCGAGACATGGCTTACTTCAATAATGATGGAT
>CAKUYM010000646.1 GCA_934716785.1 uncultured Bacteroides sp.
CTTGGAAGGATGCACACTCTCCATCGCACGTTCGGGAAGAGCATTGTTGCAGAAAGTCACGTTTCCGTTCTCGTCATCATCATAAGGCACGACATCCGCCAACCGGGGGCGACCGTGAGTAGCTGCCGTTCCGCGCGTACCCGTATAGCGCACCGTAGGATAAGGAGCTTTTTCACCACCCGCATGGTCGAACGTTTCACCTTTCACATATACCTCCGTGGCATGAGATTTCCAATACATTGCCAAACGCGAGAGCAGCCATGTCGGTTCTGCTTCCGTCAGTTTCGTGTATACTTCCGTTCGTTCTCTCAATTTATTGAAAACGTCCTTCGCCCAGTCTTCCTTTCTAATAAGTTTCCATGTTTCTTGTTTTCCCGCTGGGGTAGTCAGTACACGCGGATGCACCTGCGGCATCTTTTCGGGCAAAGGAATCTCTTGCCCGAATGCACTGTTCAGCCCCAATACACTGTTCAAAAAAGGCACACCGGTGAGAGAAGCCGCACCGTACAGAAAGGATAAAAGACACAGTCTCAGTAAAATTCGTCTCATACTTCAATTATCTTTTTTAGGTTCGATACCTGATTAAATACGAAGATAGCGATTTATTTACCTAAAGCCTTTCGTCAAAATAATATTTTTGCATTTGCCTATGAACAAAAAGCGGCTGCCTTGGATACCCAAGACAGCCGTTCCCACATCAAAACTACTCTAAAGACTGCGGAGAGAACGAGATTCGAACTCGTGATACCCTTTAGGGGTATACACGCTTTCCAGGCGTGCCTCTTCAACCACTCGAGCACCTCTCCTTATCGGGGGTGCAAAGGTAGATTAAGTTTTCGGATTTACCAAACATTCGGCATTATATTTCTTTTCCTTTGTAAAAACAAGGAATATGCTCTCCCCCCCAATTACCGCATCTTAAAATGTTTATATACTCATCTAATTAGCCAATGTGCTATGGAACAGGCATAAAGACAAAGAAGCCTTATCACTTATGGAAGAGCATCTGAAACCCTTCGTGGTGATTTATTTGAGAATCTTGTGATTAATGAATTTATCAAAGAAGCGTACAACAAAGGAGAAGAGCCCAATCTTTCATTCTGGAGAGATAGTACGGGCAATGAGATCGACCTATTACGCACAATAGAGGGCAAACAATATGCCTATGAAATTAAATCAGGAGCCACATACTCTTCTGACTTTTTCAAAGATATCTCCAAATGGGCAAAGTTATCGGGTGCAACGCCTGAACAATGTTTTGCCATTTACAATGGCGATAAAAACATGAAAACATCACAAGGAGAAGTTATTTCCTGGAGAACTGAGCAAGCATAGCAAAGCCATATGCCATATGAAAATATTGTTGGAACGCAATTCACCCTCATTGTTGTTTCAACGCTTGCTCCAATTGTGATTTCAGTGTCTCCATGTTTTCGGGAGAAGCAGCCGTATTGAAGTAGTTCCACACTTTGGCGGTAAACTCATATTTTATTCCTTTGTTTTCCATCTTACAAAGATGGAGATTAATTGTACAGTACGAGCGGAGTTTTGAAGCAATTTCCGCATGGAGTAATATTAGAGGTATTCGATTCATACGACATCGGTAATCCTACGATTGCCCCACCCCGTTTTTTCTACCAATACGCCCGAGATAATCAATCGTACCTTTCGCACGTGGTGGACTAAAAGCGCCCCTTCATATAAGATGAAAAATAAAAAACATCTGCCATCTGCAACAAAATCAATACAGTGCACTAATTATCAAGTTATTAAAACGTTGCAGATACCGTTGCAGATGGTTGCAGATACTGGGTTATCTGCAACACTTTGTTTTGCGATAGAAAACTGTCTTTTAAGAGTAGGCACAACATCGCATCGCTAAACATTAACCTCCGTTTCCATGCACGG
>CAKUYM010000647.1 GCA_934716785.1 uncultured Bacteroides sp.
AATAAGCGGGCACAGGCCATAGATAAAGGCATGTAGCATATTGGGCTGCCCCGAAAGTGACGAAGAACCCTTTTTAATTCTATAGTACTATAGTAAGCTTGTTTAGTTCACTCGCATTAAATATATGCCTGTTAGTAGCGAACCGTGCAATATTGAAATTCTATATGAGTAATTTTAATTCTGCCAACAAGTTTTTATGGTTAATGTTTGGTGAATTGTATATTAGTTGTTAAATTGCCAATCTTATTGGTAAATTATATGCTATGCGGTCTTACTTGATAATGATTCTAATTTGTTTGGGTGCTATTTCATTTTTTGCATCTTCTTATCGGAAGGTTAGCCCCCTTGAATCATGTCTTTTGTATCGGCAGGCTTGCAAAGTATATCGTGAACAGCATAATGAGACGGGGTTTTGTTATGCTTACCTTGGAACGGCGATTACACACTATCTTCAGAATCATTTGGATAGTTATCTCTCGTATCGCCAAAAAACTTTATCTGTTGCTGAGAAATATGATGGTAATCGTTGGCGTTATGTGTTGTTGTTAAGTGCTCTGCCCCATATCAATGAAAAGAAGAAAGACTTTCTGAAATTCTTAAATAATAAAATTGAATTACTGTCTCTGGGTGGTTTATGCGTTTTGGTTATTCTTGTGGCTCTATTGAAGGATAGATTAAATAAAAATAAGATAATCAAGTTGCAGAAACAACTTGATGTATTGAGAGCCGGTATTTTACAAAATACATCCTTGGATGAGGATGTTAGCATTGCTTTGGAACCAATAAATTCCGAAAAAGAGGATTTTGAAGCATGTTTTAAGATGAAAATGAATTTGTGTCTTAAATTGTACAGGAAAAGTGATGCTTATAGGAAAATTCATATGATTGAAAATGAAGGGCTACGTCATAAGTTTCATTTGAATGCTGCCGAACGCCAAAATATCTGTGAAACTCTTTATGAGAACTTCAGTGACTTGATGACAGATTTGAAATTACAGTGTCCCAGCTTAACAAAACAAGATCTTCTTCATTGCATGTTTTTGATGATGAACTGTCCGAAATATGTGATATTACTCTGTACCGGTATTTCTGAGGGAGCTTTTAAAACCCGCAAAAGTAGGATTAAAGAGAAATTAGGTGATAGGCTTTTTAAACTTCTTACTCACAAGGAGTGCTGATAAATAAGCATTGCATTTCTATCTTTCAATCAAAGAACTATCCTTGTATCTTGTTTTGTAACCTGAATTGTAACCTGTTTTGCTTGAATATTAAAGGGAAATTACCTTTATTTGTTTCAAATAATGTTTTTTAATGTATTCGTTCCGGAACTATGGTAACACTTCATTGTGAAGTTATTCTGAAGAATTCAATAAGATTATATCTATGAGAGGTGATACGAATCTTAATTTGAGTATATATGAAACGTTTTAGGATTGGAAAAGTCTTATCATGAATGTTTAATTTGCTAAAAAAGAAAGAATATGAAAATCAAAGTATTTATTTCTGCTATTTTAGGTGCGTTACTTTTGATTAATTGTCATGAATCAGAAGTTTTGAATACTGCAAACAATGGCCCGAAAAAGTCTATAACTATAGAAAATATAGGGGACATCCATAACGAACTATTGGCAGCTTATTTTGCATCCCAAACTAGAGGTACTACTGTATCTGCTAATGATATATCAACTTATTATTATGCGTTTAAGGAGGATTTATTTACAAGTGGAAGATATGAAATTAGTGAACAAGATGTAGCATTGTGTGAAACCTCTATTAGTGATTTTGAAGATGTAATGTCTTTAAAAATTGATAGTACATTTTATCAATAGTTCGTTAAACATTTCCTTAACACTTATGCAGCAATTGCCGCAAATTTAATAGTCTCTTCCCATAGCTTT
>CAKUYM010000648.1 GCA_934716785.1 uncultured Bacteroides sp.
CACCTGGTCTTTGGATTTGCGGTAGGCGGCTGCAATCACATCTTTCATGTCACGCTCTTTCAGAAGCTCTATCGCTGCCCTGAAAGCGATGAATTCGCTCATCTTCGCCATGTCTATGCCGTAGTAATCGGGATAGCGCACCTGCGGAGAGGAGGATACGATGACAATCTTCTTCGGGCTGAGACGGTCGAGGATGCCGATAATGCTCTGCTTCAGTGTCGTGCCGCGCACAATACTGTCGTCGATTATCACCAGATTGTCTATGCCGGACACAAGACTGCCGTACGTAATGTCATACACATGGGTCGCCAGGTCATTGCGGCTGTTTCCCTCCGCAATGAAAGTGCGGAGCTTGATATCCTTGATGGCCACCTTCTCACTGCGGATACGGCGTGAAAGGATTATTTCCAGTTCCTCCAGATTGGGGTTATGCCCCAATGCGGCAATCTGCTGCACCTTCTCCTCGTTCAGATAGTCGTCCAATCCCTGCAACATTCCGTAAAAAGCCACTTCGGCGGTGTTGGGGATAAAGGAGAATACAGTGTGGTCGATATCATTATCAATAGCTTTCAGTATTTTGGGAACCAACTTCTCGCCCAACCGTTTTCTCTCCTTGTAGATATCCACATCGCTGCCGCGGGAGAAGTAGATGCGCTCGAAGGAACAGGCATGTTTCTCGCGCGGTTTGATGATCTGCGAAGTGCGTATCCTGCCCTCCTTGCTGATAAGCAACGCCTGTCCGGGTTGCAATTCCTTGATTTCTTCAAATGGAACATTGAGAGCAGTCTGTATGACCGGACGTTCGGAAGCCAAGACGGCTATCTCATCGTCCTGATACCAAAATGCGGGACGAATGCCCCACGGGTCGCGGATAGCGAAAGACTCGCCGCTTCCGGTCAGCCCGCAGATAACGTATCCCCCATCCCACTCGCGGCTGGAGGTGCGTAGCACATTGGCAAGGTCGATATGCTCTTCTATATAATTGGTGACGTCCATGCCGGTGAGCCCCTCGGCTTCGGCAAGATTGAAGACACGCTCCACCTCCCGGTCGAGCCGGTGTCCCACCTGCTCCAGCATGATATACGTATCGGCATATTGGCGCGGGTGCTGGCCGATAGCCGTGATGCGGGCGAATATCTCGTCTACATTCGTCATGTTGAAGTTGCCGCAGAGAGCCAGGTTCTTGGCACGCCAGTTGTTCCTCCTCAGGAAAGGATGCACAAAAGAGATGCCCGACTTTCCTGTGGTAGAATAGCGGAGATGCCCCATATACGCCTCACCGGCAAATGGCAAAGTGCGCTTGGCATACTCCACGTCGTGCAGTTGCTCCGGAGTGAGGTCCTTGAAGTTGTCATGCACATTGCCAAAGATTTCGGTAATGGCTCCCGCGCCCAAGGCGCGTTCGCGAAACATATACTCCTCGCCCGGATTGGCTTTCAGTTTCACACATGCCAGTCCGGCGCCTTCCTGCCCGCGGTTATGCTGTTTCTCCATCAGCAGGTAAAGCTTGTTCAGACCATACATCCACGTACCGTACTTCTTTTCGTAATACTCCAACGGCTTGAGCAGGCGTATCATGGCAACGCCACATTCATGTTTTAATTGTTCCATCTATTTTATTTACTATTTATTCCACTGTCACCGACTTTGCTAGGTTTCTCGGTTGGTCCACGTCCATCCCCTTGCACACGGCAATATGATATGCCAGCAATTGGAGAGGTACCGTGGTAATCAGCGGATCGAGACACTCGATTGTTTCGGGAAGCTCGATACTGCAATCGGCAATCTTGCTGATGACCGTATCGCCCTTTGTCACAAAAGCAATCACCCGTCCTTTCCGCGCCTTGATTTCCTGGATGTTGCTCAGCACTTTTTCATACAGAGCATTCTGGGT
>CAKUYM010000649.1 GCA_934716785.1 uncultured Bacteroides sp.
CTGGTAATCAGCTCTATTATTCCTTTATCGAAATTTTTAACTCTCCTGAATAATTTTTTGTCATATCGAAAGGATTCCCCGAAGTTTTAAATTCACACTGGGTATTTCCAACTGTGTCAGAAAAATCAGTGCATTTCGTCTTGGTTAAAACTGCTGTCTTGCCATTGAACATAACTTCTATCTGATTGGTGTTCGAAAATTTTGCATAATCGTCTATAACAATATCAACCTTAGTGAAAGAATTAGATCCTGCCCAATAATAAAAAGCGCCTAATCCATGATCGTTGGTAGAGCCGTGTCCGGCGTCTGTGAAACCGTAGGAGGTACCACCACTCTGCGACCATGTAGCTCCGATAATGCTTGGTGAAAATGTTTCAGCATCCAGTTTCATATTTATCTGGTAATCAACTTATTCCCATGAAATCTTAAAATCCAATGTTTTGCCAACGCTATTTTTCAAAAGGTTGAAAAATTCAGAATCACCGACGTCATAAGCAGTAAAGAACATGACATTTGATTGTTTTGTTCCGTTTAGTGAAATAATATTACTATATCCGTCAGGTCGATTTTTGTTAGGCGCAAGATTAAGAGCTACACCGTTTAGCTCTATTTTACAATTGCTCTTAGACTTAACAAGAGGATAGTAATCAGACGATATTCCTAATTCACAGTGATTCTGCCCTTTGTCTGGTAAAGAATAGCATTTAATATCGGCCAGTGCTTTAAATGAAGTTTTCTCAGTCGAGTTACCAAATATCGTGTTGAGTTTAGTTTGAAGATTTTCAAAGTTTGAGAAGCCCCAAGCGATTTCGTTAACTTTGTTTGTCGCAAACTCTGCTTCCGCAATTGTAATGGTTCCAGACATGTCTGTTGCAGTCAAGGCACGATAGTCCTGGTAATCAACTACCAAGATAATTTAAATTTCAGTTGTTTGCCGACACTGTTGGATAAAATTTTAAACAGCTCGGAATCTCCTGCGTTATACCAAGAATAAAACATAACGTTTTCTTGCATTTTACCGCCTATGGCAATTGTATTGTCATATCCATTTGGGTGAGAGGCTTGCACGTTAATTTCAAAAGTATATCCATTAAGTTTCAGCAAAATTTTATCTTTTGACTTAATTGTCTTATATAGATCAGAAGTTATGCCTATTTCACATTGTTTTTTGTTGTTTGTTTGTATGTGAACACATTTCAAATCTGCAATTCCACTTCGACTTGTCTTTTCGGAAATCAAACCAACGCTTTGACTTAGGCCAACGCCATTATTGAAATTAGAGTACCCGTAAGCTATTTCTGTTATAGAACTTGTTACGGTTGTCGTCGTTCCTACATTGATCACACCTTCGAATGACGTAGCAGTTGCCGCAATAATGTCCTGGTAAGCAGCGCTGAAGTAGTAGCAGTCAGAAGTGAGCCTCGGCGTTTTGCCAACGCCGGGCGTCAAAATCGGGGTATGCGCGTGTGACAATCTGCGGATACGGACTTGAAAATCTGTCCGGAGCTCCTACTGGACTACAACTCTTATGTCGAAGATTCTTCCTTTTGTTGCTGCGCTTACTGCTGCTCTCTTTACCTCAATGATCACCTATGCAGGTGAAAACAAAACCCCTGACATTGACGGAAGCAATAACGGCTCGTCTCTTAAGTACAACCAGAACTGCATTGATATTGCTTACAAGAATGCGTATGGCACGGCTTCCGGTAAGCCGACAAGTTCTTCTGACTACAAGAACTACAAATGCTATATCAACGGCAAGGTAGTGCCTTGCACTTCCATGTCCGAAGACGGTCAGACAAAAAAGGCCGAAGCTGATTACCAGACATATCTTGACTCAATAGCCACTTCCATTACCGGCGAACAACTGATTTCCTACACCGACATCA
>CAKUYM010000650.1 GCA_934716785.1 uncultured Bacteroides sp.
GCATTTACACCACCGATTTCAATAATGGCAAACTTAATGCGGGGACAGACCGGTATGCATCACGCGACTTAGCCGACATTCTACTTTCACAGATTCAGAAAGATATCCATTCGAGTTATAACCAGCCGTGGACACGGCGAAGCATGTGGAACCGGAATTATAGCGAAACGAGGCTTCCCGCCACTCCTTCTACAATCATCGAGTTGCTTTCTCATCAAAACTTTGCAGATATGCAATGGGGACACGACCCGAATTTCAAGTTTACCGTAGGGCGTGCCATCTATAAAGGCATCTTACAGTTTATCTGCAACCAGCACAATAAAGAATATGCGGTGCAGCCATTACCTGTGAGCAATTTCTCAGTCTGCTTCGGCAAAAAGAAAAATACTTTGGAACTGTCTTGGAAAGGGGAAGATGACCCACAAGAGCCCACTGCCCGCCCACGGGAATACATTGTATATACACGCATCGGTTATGGCGGTTTTGATAACGGCAAATTAGTCAGCAAACCCTCATACACCGTTAAGATAGAACCGGGACTTGTCTATTCGTTTAAAGTGACTGCCGTAAACAGAGGTGGAGAAAGTTTTCCGTCCGAGATTCTTTCTGCATACAAGGCAAAACGAGAACGGGAGAAGGTTTTAATCATCAATGGGTTTGACAGGATCAGCGGCCCGGCCGTTATTAACACCTTCGATAAAGTAGGATTCGATTTAGAACAAGACCCCGGAGTTCCGTACTTGTCGAATATTTCATTCTGCGGTACACAAACGGGATTCGACCGTTCGCAAGCAGGCAAAGAGGGAAAAGGCTGTTTGGGAGAGAGCGGTAATGAATTGGAAGGAATGAAAATTGCAGGAAATACGTTCGACTATCCTTTTATTCATGGAAAAGCCATCCAAGCTGCCGGGAGATTCAGTTTCGTATCATGCAGTGATGAAGCTGTAGAAAATGGTCTGGTGGCATTGGAAGATTATCCGATTGTGGATTATATCTTAGGATTGGAAAAAGACAGTCCCGTAAATAAAGCATATTATAAGACTTTTTCTTCGGCCATGCAACGGGCTATCACCGGCTACTGCCGGTCGGGCGGCAATTTATTCGTCAGTGGAGCATACATAGGCAGCGACATGAGCGAGACGCAAGGAAATCGGGAATTTACGGAAAAAATATTGAAATACAGTTATCAAGGCAGTCTGACGGACAAAACGTCAAACCGGATCAACGGGCTTGGACGGGCAATTACGATTCCACGTATGCCCAATGAGAATAGTTACGCCGTTCCCGCACCGGATTGCATCGCCCCGACAGACACAGCCATCCCGGTATTCACCTATGCACCGAGCAATCAAAGCGCAGGTGTTGCTTATAAAGGGAACTACCGTACTTTCGTATTGGGCTTTCCTTTTGAAAGTATCCGGTCGGAAGCCGACCGCGCCACTATCATGACAAGCATATTGGGATTCTTTACAGAGAAATAAAAAATATCCCTTTTTTTAATCTGTTTCTCATTTTATATTCTATCTTTGCTATTGTAATAACTTTTAAAACTAAAAAACGATGTATACTATACAAGCAAATCCCAGCGGCACACGCTGCATAGAAGTATCTAATGAAAATCTGAGAACAATTGAAAAATATGCCTTGTTCCGCCATCTTATCGACAGCACCGGCATCGTGGACGAAAGCGTATTGGATAAACTGAAATTGAACATACGTTCCCTTATCGCCAGCCAGGAAGAAGACAGCAAAGACTTGCTGGATCTTTGCATCGATGTAATTTATCACAACAATATGAAAGCTTTCGGCTTGCAACAGCTTATCAAACTTTATCTCACCTGGCTTTCCAAACCAGAAACGGAAGAGGAATAACGATGATTAC
>CAKUYM010000651.1 GCA_934716785.1 uncultured Bacteroides sp.
CTCTTATACTGTGTTGCAGATAAACGGCATCGGCAGCTTATCTGCAACGGTATCTGCAACGCTATAATTGTTTATCTATCAATTCGTTATTTCGGTTTTGTTGCAGATGGCAGATGTTTTTTTATTTTTCAAACTTTATTGTAGGGCTCCCACCTATCCTTATCAGATTGCTGCAAAAGCGCCATTACGACTTGGAGCAATCCTATTCCCGTAATCTACCTGAACGGATACCTTACCATCAAAGGCTATGATGAACGTTTTGGTATATACCGTCTTGGCTTTCCAAATCACGAAGTAAGGTCTACCACAAACATAGTGAATTATTTGACAAGTTGAATGTTTTTATGCTTGGTTTCCTATGAATTCGCCATTGGGCAACGGCAAAATCACCGTTGCTCAATGGCGATTTACACCATATTTGCCCGAAATGCCAAAAAGAGAAAAGTTCCCGAAAGAACTTTCCTCAATCATAAATGATTCTAATAAGAAGTAATTTGACTGACCAGGAGTCTCTCCGGACTCTCCACCGGAACCGCCACCCGCATCGGGATTTCCACTACCACCATTTGCATCTGTTGCATTACCACTCTCTTGACTTCACAACAAAGATATTGATGCCATTCGAGATTTCCTAATGACAAGATTATGGAAAAACAGCACTTTGTATCTATTTATTTACATGCATAAAGCTGAAAGATGAAGATGTAACATTAAGCCATTACAGAAACACAATATTTTAATAATCAACATATTATAAATAAAAAACAAAAAAATCAATGATCCAAAAAGCTATACCAATTATTAAGGATTTGAAACTTGAAAACGTCTAAAACAAGAAATTTAAAGTTGAGAAGAACTGACGAAAATATAAAAATGCAAGAATTTACTTTTAATAACGATTAATCAATCGTCTTATGCCAATAAACTAAAAGGGCATTTTGACAGTCATAATTCCCATCAAAACACCCTTTTGCCCTTATCGACCTTCAGTCGTTCTTTTTTTTACAAGATACCTATTTGTTACAGAATACCCTTTACGGTCTCCAACATACCCTTCTCCTGAATTGAATCCAAATCCGCTTTCACGGCTTCTGCCAATCCCGGAATCTTATTCAAGTCTTCGCCCCAAATGAATTCTGCACCCAAAACACCTTCAGTAACCTTCTTCGTGCAACCGGTTGCCCAAAGTTCCTTCAGCAAATTCATAATTTCAGGAGCATCATTCGGCACAATCTCAGCACCGTCTGCACGTACACCACCTTTATAATAAGTAATGATAGCGGCCAGACCAAGTACCAAACCTTTCGGAAGCTCACCTTTACGTTTCAGATAAGTCTTCAATCCCGGTAAATCACGAGTCTCATATTTCGGGAATGAGTTCAACATAATGCTCGTTACCGCATGATCAACAAACGGGTTATTGAAACGCTCTAATACATCATTGGCAAATTTCTCCAATTCTTCTTTCGTCAAATTCAAGTTTTCCATCAGTTCATCAAACATCACTTTATGAATATATTTGCCAATCACCTCGTGCTGGCAAGCATCACGCACAATGTTCACGCCGGAAAGGTAAGCTACCGGAGAAAGAACCGTGTGAGGACCGTTCAGCAGAGTTACTTTGCGTTCATGATAAGGAGCTTCTGACGGAACAAACAATACATTCAAGCCAGCCTTGTCGGCAGGGAATTCTTTTGCAACTTCCTGAGGAGCTTCGATAACCCACAAATGGAAGATTTCAGCTTGTACAACGAGGTTGTCATCATACTGTATTTTTTCTTTGATAGCGTCGATATCCTTACGCGGGAATCCCGGAACGATACGGTCTACCAATGTAGCGTATACCCCACAGGCCTCTTCAAACCAAGTTTTGAATTCATT
>CAKUYM010000652.1 GCA_934716785.1 uncultured Bacteroides sp.
CTTCTACATTATCCTTCTCTACCAATAACCCTGTTTCGCCATCACAAATCTGCTCATTAATCGCTCCAACATCAAAAGCAATGACTGGTCTTGCACAACTATAAGAATCTACAATAACTCCAGACTGCGTAGCCGTAGAATAAGGAAGCACAACCCAATCTGCATTCTTAAATTCCTCTATCATTTCTTTATCCGTTACTTCTTTATCTAGCAATGAAACATTCGGAAAATTTCTAACTAAATCAACTAAATATTTCGACTCAGAATCTGCTTCTCCCACAATTCTATATTTGATATTGGGTGTTTTTTCAATAATTCTAGCAAACAAATCAAATCCCTTATATTTTCGAATTCGTCCAAAACACAAAAAAATGCCTGAATATGTCAAATCCATTTTCGCTGGAAAATTTCTACATGGTTCAAAACTAGCTATTTTTTTTATATCAATTTTATACTTTGATGATAATAACCCTTTATATTTATAATTTCGCAGAACAACGCGTGTCGCCATATGACAAGTAATATAATTTGACAATAGCATCATTCTATTTCCGTCATGTGGAATCACATCATGAACAGCAACTATTTTTGTCTTTCCCGGACACATAAACATTACAAATGCATTCCATAGATGCTGACTTTCAAAATATACTACATCTATCTTTTCTCTTCTGATAATATTTCTTATTTGCCACAAAACCTTCAAATTAAAAGAACCTTTTCCTATTCCTGGCCTTTCAGGACATTCCACGTAAAAATTTTTCTCATCATATGATGCCAATTTTGATTTTGGATTCACAATACCAATTGTGTATACATCGTGTCTCATATGTAATGTATTAAATATGCCATAGATAACATTCTGGTGATCCGCATTATTAGAAAAAGTTATAAAACAAACTCTTATATTTTCTTTCACATTTTTCCCTTTCTCAATACAACCCTTTAATAATACTTTTTTACTATATATTGTCTCTTCTACTTAGCTCCATCCTTTTTTATTACTGCTAATACAGTTCTAAAAATACATAAAATATCCAAGTATAATGAAAAATTTTTCACATAATAATATTCTAATTCCAATCGTTCACGATAATCTATATTAGAACGCCCATTGCACCCCCACCAACCTGTAATGCCAGGTTTTACCCTTTGATACAATTTTAGTCCATCATGCATTTCAAGTTCACCTTCAACAAGTGGTCGTGGACCAACTAGTGACATCTCTCCTTTAAGTACATTTATAAATTGTGGAAATTCATCTAAGCTAGTTTTTCTTAAAAACTGACCCACTTTTGTAATTCTTGGATCATCTTTAAACTTTTGATTCTCTTCCCACTCTTTTCTATATGACTCATCTTTGAGTAACTCTTCCAAAATTTCTCCAGCATTATGAACCATAGATCTAAACTTATAAATATTTATAAGTTTTCCATTTTTTCCAACTCTTTTTTGTCTGTAAAATATAGATGTCGTGTCTCCATTAGATAAGTATGCACACTTAACAACAATTGTTAATGGTATAAGTATTATCATACCTATTATACCGCATCCAATATCAAATAATCTTTTAATTCCAAATGATACAATTTGTTTAGGTGTAAAAGAAAAATTTCCAATTCCTAACGTCTTATAAATTCCTGCTTTTGATATAAATTGATTTTCTGTCTGAAAGCCAACAACTGTTTCTATATTTATCTGAATACCAATCCCATTTGAAACTAATTTATGATAGCACTCACTTTTAATTAAAGATGGGTTTATTGCAATTAAAACTTCACTCACATTATTTTCAATAACATAATCTGCAAATGTATCAACACCAGTTTCATCACAAGTCCCGACAATTTCATATAATTGAAAATCACCCGCTGTAACAT
>CAKUYM010000653.1 GCA_934716785.1 uncultured Bacteroides sp.
ATATTTTACTACAGGGTCGGCAGCGATATCGGGTGTAGTGGGTTCTACATAAGCATGCTTTTCTTTCAACAGTTCATCGGCTTCGGAGCTTGCGTTACCGAATACAGCCAAGTTTCTTGCTTTTTTGATCTGTTGCGGAGTGATGCCGTTTGCTTCATTGTATGCCAATTGCTTTTCGCGCCGGCGATTGGTCTCGTCAATGGTCTGCTTCATGCTGTCCGTTATTTTATCGGCATACATGATTACCTTTCCGTTCACGTTACGTGCCGCACGTCCGGCAGTCTGTGTCAGTGAACGGTGGGAGCGGAGGAATCCTTCTTTATCGGCATCAAGAATAGCCACAAGAGATACCTCAGGAAGATCCAAGCCCTCACGAAGCAGGTTCACCCCGATCAGTACATCGTAGATTCCCTGCCGGAGGTCATCCATGATTTTGACACGTTCGAGTGTATCGACATCACTGTGGATATAGTTACACCTTATATTATTGTTGAGAAGATATTCTGTCAGCTCTTCCGCCATCCGCTTGGTCAGCGTGGTGACGAGTACGCGCTCTTCCTTTTCAATCCGTAATTGGATTTCCTCCATCAAGTCATCAATCTGATTAAGACTCGGGCGCACCTCGATAATCGGATCCAGCAAACCGGTAGGGCGGATTACCTGTTCGACGACAATACCCTCGGACTGAATCAGTTCATAATCTGCCGGTGTGGCGCTGACATAAATCACCTGTTTGGCCATCTCCTGAAATTCTTCAAACTTCAACGGACGGTTGTCCATAGCGGCAGGCAGGCGGAATCCGTATTCCACAAGATTGACCTTGCGTGCACGGTCGCCGCCATACATGGCACGGATTTGCGGTACACTTACATGGCTCTCGTCAATGACAATCAGGAAATCTTCAGGGAAGAAATCGAGCAGACAATAGGGGCGGGTACCGGCGGCGCGACCGTCGAAGTAGCGTGAATAATTCTCTATGCCGGAACAATGGCCAAGCTCGCGAATCATTTCCATATCGTATGTAACCCGTTCGTACAGCCGTTTCGCTTCATATTCCTTGCCGATGGACTCGAAGTAAGCCACCTGTTTGGTCAGGTCGTCTTCTATCTCGTGGATGGCACGGAGGGTGGCCTCCTTGGTAGTCATGAACAGATTGGCGGGGTAAATCTTATAAGCCTCAAACGGTGCGATGGTGACACCCGTGACAGGATCTACCTCTTCTATACCGTCAATTTCATCTCCCCAGAAAGTGACGCGGAGCAGATTGTCCGTATAGGCCAAATAGATATCCACCGTGTCGCCTTTCACGCGGAAGTTTCCTCGGTTGAGATCAATGTCATTGCGCACGTACAGGCTGTCTACCAGTCGACGGAGAAAGACATTGCGATCCATCATGCGCCCGCGTTCTATTTCGATTACATTTTTGTAGAAGTCCGAAGGGTTTCCCATACCGTAAATGCAGGAAACAGAAGAAACCACTACCACATCTTTTCGTCCGGAGAGCAGGGCGGAAGTGGCGGCAAGGCGCAGCTTGTCAATCTCATCATTGATGGCCAAATCCTTTTCTATATAGGTGTCGCTACTCGGAAGGTAGGCTTCCGGCTGGTAATAATCGTAGTAGGAAACATAATATTCCACCGCGTTGTGGGGGAAGAAGCCTTTGAACTCGCCATAGAGCTGTGCCGCCAGCGTTTTGTTGTGGCTCAATATCAATGTCGGTTTGTTGACATTGGCAATCACATTGGCGATGGTGAATGTCTTTCCCGAGCCGGTGACACCCAACAAGGTCTGTGCCGGAACTCCTTGAAGTACCCCCTCGGTCAGTTGTGCAATGGCTTCCGGCTGATCACCGGTGGGCTTGTAAGC
>CAKUYM010000654.1 GCA_934716785.1 uncultured Bacteroides sp.
TCATTACAATCTCATGCATTGCCTTACCATACCCTAACGCCGGTACAATAGGCTGTACAAATCCGTAAAACATGGACAACTTAAAACGATAAGCACAATCAAAGTAATCCTGTAATATAGAAAAGTTTAGATTGAGTGGAGCTGCATCCTCACTCATAGGTGGAATATGGTCACTTGTATACACCATTTTTTCATCAAAGCCAAGCATATATGGAGATTCTTTCGCTTCTACCATAAACTCTGATACTTTTTTCTCCCTTGTATTCCCAGGAGATCGGGTTAGGAATAAAAATTTCTTTGCACGTGTAATAGCAACATAAAATAACTTACGTTCTTCTTCTATGCCTCCTGCAAACCGATCTGCATTTGGAATCCAATCTTTATCTATCACATGCCAAATGCTCTTGCCTCCCATCTTTGCAGACGGAAAGTTATTATGATTCATCTGTGGAATAAAGACTGCAGTAAACTCCAATCCTTTGGATTGATGCACTGTCATAATATTCACCGCGTCCGGTCTAATATATGTATTCGCAATATGTCCTTCTGGATAATATCCATCTGCGGTGTATTTTAAGAAATTGCAAAAGCTACTAAGCTTGTTAGCCGGTATTGTGGTGTAATAAATCGTTTCGAAATCATTAATTACCTGACTAAACTTTCCTAAATTATATAAAATAATCTCTGATGAATTGCTCTCATCTACAATTGATATTCTACGCAAAAAATCATGATATACCTTTTGTAATACAAACTCTCCATAGAATTTTTTAGATTTTACATCAATTACATCTAACGTAGCAATTGCTTCTGCTATTTCTTTCTCATCTAAATCATAATCTATATTTTTCCATAGCTGAAATAGTTCCATCATTCCGATTGTACCGACAAGATAATCAAATATTCCCTTTGCCGCCTGACATTCAGCAGTGCTAAACAATTCATTTACGCCTTCAATAATGTACGGTATCTCATATTCATCAAACATTTTGGCAATATCCGGTCCATGCTTAAGTTTTCGAAGCAGAACAGACACCTCTGAATATTTAACACATGAATCATGTAATGCCTTTATTCGCTTCGCAATGAATTCATATTCTTCATCACACTCATTAAACTCCCTATAAACCGTATCGCCTTCTTCGTATTTTACAAGCTTCCCAGATTCCATTACCTTCGGTAAACGCTTTGCATTATTTACAATAACACGCTTTCCAATATCAACAATCGCTTCTGAACTCCTATAATCTGTTCCCAAAACAATATACTTATTGATTCCATATCTTTCTCTAAAAGTGAGTATATTCTCCGGATCACTTCCTCTAAACTGATAAATCGTCTGATCATCATCACCAACTATGCACAGATTACATCCACCTTGTTTG
This sequence comes from uncultured Bacteroides sp., assembly GCA_934716785.1. Lineage (GTDB taxonomy): Bacteria > Bacteroidota > Bacteroidia > Bacteroidales > Bacteroidaceae > Bacteroides. The sequence goes on from CAKUYM010000654.1 coordinate 1,386, forward strand.
ATAAAATGGATCAACCTTTCCTGTATTGGATTTGTATCCTGATACTCATCTACTGTCAGATACTTTATCTTACTTAAGATGATATCTGCAAAATCCTTATTGTTCTCAAACTGATTAAGCATCTCCTGCATAATCAAAGAATAGTCAAAATAATTCTTTCTATAGAATGTATCTTTGTATTTATCAACTGCAGTTCTTGTTTTTTCATCCCACTTGTCTCTTTCAAACCAATTTTCATTTAATGTACTAATTACACTCAAGAATAAATTGGTCTCTGTATATATTTTCAATCCCAAATCCGGCATACCACAGAAGTTATAATTTTTCTCAATATATAGCTTCGTCTTAATTTCATCTAAAACTGTAAATTTCTGAAACTGAACAATATATTCCTGTAACATCTTCAAGCAGAAACCATGTATTGTACCAATATACATATTGGCAAAGCCCTTCGTATTTCCCAACAC
>CAKUYM010000655.1 GCA_934716785.1 uncultured Bacteroides sp.
CGACAAACATTGAATATACAATGAAACTTACGCAGAATGCCGATGTGAATTATATTGGTGTAGTTGCAATATATTCTAATAATGGAACACTTATTTCAATGGAAGAACGTTCAATTTCTGTTGGAAACGATTCGGCAGAATTTACACTTTCTGCTCCAAACGGTGGTGTAGATTGTATAAAAATGTTCTTATATGAAGAAACATCAGGTAATTTATTTGCCAAAATGACACAAAGACCAGATGAAATAACGGCGCGATAAAAATGCAGAAAGGATATATTTAAATGATTAAGAAGTTTTTTTCATTATGCACAGCTTTAATAATTGTTCTGCAGTTGTTTTCGCTTACTGTTCAGGCAGCTCCTGTGATTACTATTAATGTTGAAATGGCTGATACAATAGGAGAGATATTAAGAGTTTCGGGTACTGTAACTAATGATGAAGTGCACGAAAACAGACTGGTAACAATTATTGTAACACCCAAGGCTGTTGAGGTAGATAGGGGAAATGTTGCATCATTTTTAGCATTTAATTATGCAGAAGTTGGTATAGACGGAAAGTATGAAACAAGTATTGGCTTTTCACATCCAGATGATGAGTATGATTTCCATGTATTTTATGAAGATGGTGAGGTTAAAAAGGCATTTAACTATATTTCACCCGTAACACTTGCAACTTATATAAGACAGATAAGGGATAATACGGTTGCTAAATCTCAGTTATACGAATCAACGGTAGCATACCAAAATGGTATTTCTATTGATCTAACACGTTTTGACACGATAAAGAATAAGGAAATCTTTGAATATAGGTTGGATTCAAGCAGAAACCTTTTAGTTGGTACGACAGATGCAGAGATTATTAAAAATTTCAATGATATAGTATTATTTGCTGAGAACGAATGCACTTTTATTGAAGGGCTTGAAGCGATTTCATATTCAGGCAACTATTATAAGTATCTTTTAGACAATGTGCGATATACCAAAATTGATTTTACTGCGTATAATTCACTTACAGATGCACAGAAGGATATTGTAACAACATCTTTTATGAATAAAGCGTTTGCTAATGCTGATGAGGTAAAGACGTTCTTTGATGCGAAAGTTGTTTACGCTAAAACCCAACAAGGTAGCACGCAGAATGGAATAGGTGGCGGAAATAGTAGTGGAAATGGCGGTTCAGGCGGTGGTGGATCTAATAATAGATACTTCTCTAGCGAAAGTGGTATCATGCCAGAAAAAACAAATACTAATTTCAAAGATTTACAATCTGTTTCTTGGGCAGAAGAAGCAATCACAAATTTATATAAAGCAGGAATTGTTGATGGTGTGTCGTATGATAAATTCGATCCAAATGGATTAGTTACACGTGAACAGTTTGCAAAACTTTTAGCAGTAACTCTTGGAATTTATGACGTAAACGCAACGTGTGATTTTTCTGATGCTCAGGGAGGATGGTATACACCCTATATTGCATCTGCTAAAAATGCTGGTCTTATTAATGGAATTGGCGGAGGAGAGTTCGGTGTAGGAAGAAATATTACACGACAAGATATGGCTGTTATGATATATAATGCACTAAAGTATAAGGGTGTTAAATTAGATGTAGTTAAAGATGATTTTACTGACTTATATGCGGTTGCAGATTATGCTAAGGATGCAGTAAAGTTTTTGTCTGGAGAGGGAATCATTAACGGAATGGGTAACGGTTTATTTGCCCCCACTGATAATGCAACGAGAGCACAGGCGGCGGTGCTTATATATTCAATGAAAGGAAGGATTGGGAGATGAAAAATAAAATAATTGCTTTAATAATGTCT
>CAKUYM010000656.1 GCA_934716785.1 uncultured Bacteroides sp.
CAGCAATTGCCCCATCACATCATTAATCGTCCCGTTGGTCATATCCACAGACACCTTTCTGCTCAAGTCTATATCATTATTACGAATCAAGAAAGAGTAATTTCCTTGTTGCTTGATGACCTCGATGGCTTCCTTTAAGGTTACGTTGTCTACCTTTACATTAAATCTTTTACTTTGTTCTTGTGCCAATAGCTGATAGCCGGTTAAAACATTTCCGACAAACAGCAACAAGAACATCAATAATATTCTGTTTACTATTAATCTCATATTTTCCACTATTAAAGGTTAACTAATATCTTCCTAATATATCGACGAACCACCGGTATATCTACCGGCCATGTTCCAATTATACGCAAAAATCTTTATCTTATCTTACCTCCTTTTCTATCTGTTATAAAGATTGTGTCGCCACTCACTTTCCACATATATTGCTTTTCAACGTTGATTTCTTCTAATATATCATTGATACTTTGATTACTGTTGAAGCATCCCGAGAAATGTTCCTTGGCCAAACGCTCACTCTCAATATTTATCTTCACTTGGAATTTGCGTTCCAATCGATGCGCAATATCCGCAAACGAGGCATTATCGAAGGTCAGACCGCCATCCAGCCAATCACAGGCAGCACTTGCATCCGAATTCATTTTCTCCATACGTCCCGTATTCTTGTCATACAAAGCCTGTTCGTTAGGGAATAACTTCATCGCAGAACCGGATGAAGCAAACAGATTGACACGACCTTCCAGCAGAGACACCATCACGTAGTCATCATCATCATAAGCACGGACATTAAAAACAGTGCCTACTACCCGCACTTGTACGCCATTCGTATTTACAAAGAAAGGAATCTCCTCATTTTTCGCCACTTTAAAGTATCCTTCACCATCCAAAGCGACATTACGCTCACGGATACCGAAGCCACGGCAATAGCGCAACACAGAACCGGCATTCAAAAAGACTTCCGTTCCATCAGGCAGAATAATATTTGTACGCGAACCGGCAGGTACCTTTATCTCATAAGGAGAATCTGCTTTTGTATATACTTCCGTGAGATTTTCAGTATAACTATACCAAAAATAATTGCAGCCGAACAGCAGGATTATTGCTGCCGCCACCTTCAACCAAACGGGAATCAACTTCCGTGTACGAATATCAGTTTTCTCGGAAGCCGCTATTTTTTCTTTTATATGTAACAGGTTGGTATCTTCGTTCTTTGCAAACACCGGGACAGAAGAGATTGCCCATACAGCGGACATCTCCCGAAAAGTATCGGCAGCGTCCTCATTAGCTGCCAAATAAGCAAGTAAATCCTCCTCTTCTTTCGCTGTACAGTTACCGGACAGATAATTACTGATCCGTAACTCCAGTTCCTCTCTATCATAAAACTTATCCATAAAGCGTATTTTTCTATGAGTGTATATAAGTGTATACGCAAAAGAAAAAAATACGTTTAAAAGAAATGCAATTTTTTTTAAAGGAACATCAAAATAGCTATCATGTATGGCGTGCCAAGTGATTCGCGCAACTTAGTCAGTGCGATTTTCATCTGTACTCTTACAGTTGCGACATTGATATTCTGCTCTTCCGCAATCTCACCATACGACTTGCCTTCATACAGGCTCGCTTTAAATATAGCACGACATTTTGAAGGAAGTTCTTCCACTTTCTTTAGAATAATCATGTTCATCTCGCTATGTTCCAAGGCCTGCAATGGATTATCAGAAGAAAGGATGTGATTCTCAAGAAACGTCCAGACCTCTTCCAACTGCTCCGTCACCAATTTTTCACTGAAATAGGAGGAGCGAAGATAACTGATA
>CAKUYM010000657.1 GCA_934716785.1 uncultured Bacteroides sp.
TCGGACTGACGTTCATCATCACAATTATCGGTATCTACCTAAGCCTGCAAGACACAGGACACGAGTGGACGATAGCCGTCAAATGGTGGATACTCTCTGCCGCTCAAGTAGCAGCAATGATACTTCCCATACCGGGATACTTGTTCAACAAGCAATTGGGTAAAGCCATACTGCGAATCCCCACGTTGGCCTTAACCACCATCGGCAACCTGTTCAAACTGAAAGGAGCCTATAAAAAATTTATCCATACAGAACACGGAAAAGAATAAAAAATATGAGAATAGCCATTGAAGCCCAGCGTATCTTCCGCCCCAACAAACATGGGATGGATTTCGTCGCTCTTGAAACGATTCGAGAATTACAGAAAATGGATCATGAAAACGAGTATTTCATCTTTGTCAGTCCCGGTGAAGACCGATGTCTGGAAAGCTCAGAGAATGTGCATGTCATCGAATTGAGATGCCCCACCTATCCGCTTTGGGAACAAGTGGCACTCCCACGCGCAGTAAAACACATCAAGCCCGATTTGCTACATTGCACAAGTAATACAGCCCCCCTGCATTGCCCCGTCCCATTGGTACTCACTTTGCATGATATTATTTATCTGGAGAAACGTCAGTCATCCAGTTTGTCATGGTATCAGGAAATGGGATGGCATTATCGCCGGCTTATCGTTCCGCGTATCCTGCCGAAATGCGAGAAGATCATCACCGTTTCACAGTTCGAGCGGAAACGTATTCTCGAAGCCCTCCACTTACCCGACCGGCAACTGGTAGCCGTGTACAATGGATTCAACAGCCATTTCCACCTGCAACCCAAAGCACCGGAAATTATCCGAAAGTATATCGATGCAGACGAGTACCTGTTCTTCTTAGGAAATACAGATCCCAAAAAGAATACTCCGAGAGTGCTGAAAGCATACAGTAATTATCTGAAAAAATCGACAAAGAAATTGCCATTATTGATCGCAGATCTTAAGGAAGATGCCATCAACCGAATACTGGAAGAAGAGAATATCACAGAAATAAAAGGTTCGCTCCGCTTTCCGGGGTATATTGCGAATACAGATCTTGCAGCACTTTATGGAGGTGCATTTGCATTCCTCTACCCGTCACTTCGCGAAAGTTTCGGTATCCCGATGCTCGAAGCAATGGCATGCGGAACACCTGTCATTGCGGGAAACACTTCCGCCATGCCAGAAATAGCTGGTGAGGGTGCTTTATTGGCCGATCCATTCAATGTGGAAGATATTACAAACAAGATATTGCAGCTCGAAGAAAACGAAACATTCTATCAACAACAAGTAGACTACGGACTGAAACGTAGCCAGATGTTCTCATGGCGAAATACGGCGGCATCATTATTAAAAATATACAAAGAATTATCTTAAAGATGTCATAGTCTCCAATAATGATTTTCAGTCAAATGCAGTTTCTCTACGAGAATACGCACACATATCCTCGTAGAGAAACGAATGCACTTTTTATAATCTACAATGAAAACTATCGCTTAGAGGTAGTTTCTTATTAGTAGAAATAACTTTTATTTCATTCTCGCCCGGTTGTAATTCTATATTTTCCCATCTCAGAATAGAATATTCGTCCGCTATGGCCTTACCACAACTTTTTCCATTTACAAATAGCCCGGCTTCAGATTGATTCGTAAAAGCAATGAACGTTTGTAAACGTTGAGTACGCACAACATTGCGTTTGCCAGTCAAATAAAGCATTGGTTCTTCTCCCGACTTCGGGAATGCGTCACCCCAAAAACTTTTTCAAATCAAATAATGGCTTGATGTGACGTTGTTCATCG
>CAKUYM010000658.1 GCA_934716785.1 uncultured Bacteroides sp.
TTGAAGAGATTCATGATAGTGTTAGAGGAAAAGGAACTTTCCGAAAAGTTTTGGAGACAATTAAGAAACTGCAAGCTAATGATATAGAGGTTTCTTTTATGTTTACCCTGATGCGCCAAAACAAAGAATATGCTTTGCAGATTATAGATTTTGCAGAGAAGTGCAATGTAAATGCAGTGACAGTTGAGAGAGTAACTCCTTGTGGACACAGTAGCTTAGGCGATATCCTAAGCAAAGACGAAATTAAATCTATTTATGAAGGAATTACATTGCGGGCGAATGAAATAAACTCCAAACTTACGGTAAGACGCTTGCGCCCGTTATGGATTAATACCGCACATTTGGACTGCACTGGCAATGAGAAGATAGGTGGTTTTTGTCCAGTTGGACTGACTTCCCTAGCGATTCTTTGGGATGGAACGGTACTACCATGTAGACGGTTGGAGATTCCTATCGGAAATATTCTTGAAGATGGAATTTTCAAAATCTGGTATGATAGTGATGTTCTGTGGAAAATTAGAGATAAAAACAACTTGAAAGGCAAATGTCACGGTTGCGTAAATATTGAACGTTGTGGTGGATGTAGAGCGATTGCATATGCAACTACTGGCGATTATATGGGGGAGGATATTCAATGTTGGATTTAACGAAAAAATTTAAGCTTAATGAAAAAATAGTGTTAAGAAAAATTGAAAGTAAGTGTTGGGCATTAAATGTCGAGAATGGTAATCAGTATCGCTTGAACGAAGTGTCCTATCTTATTTTGGATTCATTTAGAGAAACAGCTACTGTCGAGAATGTTATTGAGATCGTAGGAAAAGAGTATGCGGTTGATAAAGAAAGATTGATAGCAGACTGTTGTTTGATGATTCAGACTGCTGTTGATAAAAACATTTTGAAGGAGGTTTAACCATGAAAGAGTATTCTACACCGATTATTCAGGAAGAAGACGAAATGCTTTTTACTAAGGATGTTTGGGAAAATTTTAGTGAAGGTAATTGGTGCTTCGGTTGCACAAATTGCAATTGCAACTAAACTGTAATGAGAAATGGGGGCTCTTGCATAAAGAGTCCCTTTTCTTGTGTATACGATGAGGTAAAGAAATGAAAATTATTGATGCACATATGCATATAGGCTTACCGTCCTTTTGCGAGAATAAAAATAGTGAGTTTCAGTATGACCTTTGCTCTACTTATGACGAGATAATTGAGCTGATGGATGCTAATGATATCGATAAGGCTATAATTTTGCCAATTCCCCACAAGGACTTTAATATTGAAAAAACAAACAACTATGTTTTTGAAGCATATAAAAAACATTCAGACAGACTAATCCCTTTTTGCAGAATAGATGAAAAATTGGGAGAAAACATCGACAAAGGATTTCGAGGGGTAAAACTACATCTCCTTTATGAAGAAGTAGATATAAAAAGTATAAGAAGCGAACTTCAGCAAATAGAAGATGCTAATATTCCCATTATTATCCATGCTAAATATGCGAATAAGGTTAAGCAGATAGAACAAATATTGCAATACGCTCCTAACATCAATATTATTTTAGCCCATATGGGGAGAGGACACTTATATACTGGGGAACAAACAATTGATAATGCATTAGCCCTAAAAAGATATTCTAACGTGTATATGGACTTGTCTACTGTAGGTGATTTACAGTCGATAATCAATGTATGCGAAATTCTTGGATATGAAAGAGTTGTTTTCGCCTCAGATTACCCGTTTGGGAAAAATTGTCTAGGTAAAAAATATAGATACATAGATGAACTCGATGCACACGAGCGAAATTTAAGCCATG
>CAKUYM010000659.1 GCA_934716785.1 uncultured Bacteroides sp.
TTGGTTGCAATACCTTCTGCTTTGTCATAACCGAATACATATTTCTTTGAAGGCGGACGGCTGATGACACGTGCCGTAAAAATCATAACGACAGAGATTATGACGTCCGTAGCCGAGTCGATACCGTCTCCAAGTACAGCTAAACTCCCGGTCAACAGACCGATGATGATTTTGGAGGCAGATAGGATTGCATTACCGATGGTACTGATCCATGAGGTTTTGATTAAAATATTTTCTCTTGACATTTTAGCATGTTTTCTCTTTTAATTCATAGGGTACTTGATATAACAACGGAAAGCTGTTTTTTATTTATCTTTCCGGCTCATAATATTTGCAGTACGTTGCAAATGTAGATATAAATCACGATTTATGTGCCAATGTGATAAGAAAAAGTCAAGTATGCCGCATGACAAAAACAAAACGTCCGGCTTTCACAAGCCGGACGCTTTTGCCTCTTTTAGAATATGTCATCTATTCATATTCCAAAATACATTATATGGTTTTTCAACTTAACAACCAAATAAAAGAAATGCGGGTGAATCACTTCGGCCGATTCCTATGTATTTTTTATGTGGCTACGTAATATAATTATGACTAACTAATTTAATTCTGATGTTGCAAAGATAGGGGCTTTTCGTAGCTCCCGCAATCCCCTAAAATGGGTATTCTTATAGGACTCAGTAACTATATATAGGGGCGCATCGGTTTGTTTTCGGAAAAAACGGATAAAAGTCAGCCATTTGCGTAGCTATGCATTCCGCCTAAGATATAGTTCACTCCAAAATAAGTCATCAATACCGTGAGGAAAGCTACTACCATATATATATGGAAGAATAAAGGCTTGCGAAACACGGGCAGACTTTGCGAGTGAAAAGCTGCTCCGTACACAAGGAAAGTTATTAATGCCCACACTTCTTTCGGATCCCATGCCCAGTAACGTCCCCAAGATACATTGGCCCATACTGCTCCGAGGAAGATTCCGGCACCTAAGAAGAATACGGCAGGGTAGAGCAGCAGTCGGCTGAGGATGGTCAGTTGTGCCACCCGTTCGCCCTGTCGGCGATAACACAACGTCAATATCCCATTCAGCATGATGAAAGCAAACAGAGCATAAGACATCATAATCAATGAAACGTGGATGCTCAGCCAAGGAGAGACGAGTACAGGCATCAATGGAGTAATTTGCGGATTCATCTGCCCCAAGTAAGAAACCAATAGGGCAAAGCCGGAAAGCAGGAATCCGAATGAAAGCATAAACGGAAATCTCCGTTGGAGCAGGCAGGCTATCAAGAGGATGCAGAGTGCCATTAACTGCATAGTCTCATAACCGTTGCTTAGCGGGATTCGTCCGGCTATATACCAACGCAGGCAATATCCTGCCAAATGAAAGAGGAAGTCGGCATAGAGTGCAACAGAAAAAGAAGTCTTTGCTATGCGTAAGGCTTTCCGGGCTTTCGGTGAAAGTGTATTCTTCTGCAGACTGTTGTAAAGTAAAAGCAGAAAAGCCGCTACCCCTGCTGTCAGATTTACCATAAAGAGAATTTTGCTGAACGGAATACGATTGTAGACCAGTTCGGCTGTCACTTGACGTTCGGAGAGAGGCTGTACACTGCCGTCGGTAGGCAACGGATGGATGAATGTCCCTTTCTCCAGCATAAGGATCAATCCCACTTTCTCATCCGTTTCCTGAATGGCTTTTGCCAGCTTGCTCTGTTTGCCCTGTTCGCGTTGCCAATGTTCTTGCAGGCGGTAAACGGAGCCGTCGAACAGATCGGTCAGGCGCGCATAGGAGGTGGGCAGGTTGAGCAG
>CAKUYM010000660.1 GCA_934716785.1 uncultured Bacteroides sp.
CGAAAAAAAGCGAAAATTATATATATGTAAGAGCAACCAAAAGCCCGGCAGAGTTGAAGGGGTTGTCGATTCCTATTCGCGAGAATCCGGGACCGGGAGAATACCGTTATATTACTTTTGCATGGGTAAAATGGGGTGGAGAACAGATAGGAATGAAATTTCACGTTTCCGAGAAGTCTGCCGGGCAAAAGGGAAAGAAGTATGATTTTACCTATATTGCCGGAAAACCGAAAGACTTGATTAATCAGTTGAAAGGTCTGAATCTTGGTGACAAACCCGGACATTGGATGGTGATGACCCGCGACCTTTGGAAAGATTTCGGTAATATTACGTTGACCGGAATGTCATTTATCTGTCCGGAAAGACGGGATGCCGGATTTGATGAAATCTTCTTGGCAAAAACACAGGATGATATAAAGAATGCTCCCAAGGTGCTTCCGAGTGAGATTGCAACGGCTGTTCCTGCAGTGGAGGATGATGATGAATTGACGTATGACGAGGCTGCTACAGATAGCATCGCTGCCGAACAAGGGGTACAAATAGACTGGGGAGCACAGATTAAAGCCGGTGGTTCAATGATGTATCCGTTGTATTTGTTGGGATTGGTTGCACTTGTAATTGCTGTTCAGCGACTGATTACTTCACGGCAAGGTCGTCTGGCTCCGAAATCTTTGTGCAAAAGCGTTAATGCATGTTTGGCAAACGGTGATTTGAAGGGAGCGTTGGCGGCTTGTGACAAATATCCTTCCACATTGGCAAATTCGTTGCGTTTTATCTTTGAACATGCGAAAGCCGGGCGTGAGGCGGTAAGTCAGACTGCAGGTGATATGGCAGCACGTGATATCCGTACTCATCTGGCACGTATCTATCCCCTTTCTGTTATTGCTTCGTTGGCTCCGTTGATTGGTCTGTTAGGTACGGTGGTAGGTATGATTGAAGCATTCGGTTTGGTGGCTTTATATGGCGATGAGGGCGGTGCCTCCATATTGTCTGACTCTATCTCTAAGGCATTGATTACGACGGCTGCCGGTCTGATTATCGCAGCTCCTGCCATTGCTTTGTATTTCATTATCAAGAATCGTATTATGCGTATGGCTTCATTGGTAGAAGTAGAGGTGGAAGAAGTGATAACCAAATTGTATTTGGACAACAAGGAGGAGAAGAATGAGACTAAACTATGACGACGATGAAAAGGTGGAAGTACAAATGTCGCCTTTGATAGACTGTGTGTTTCTGCTGCTCATTTTCTTTTTGGTAACTACAATGATGAAGAAATGGGAAATGCAGATTCCTCTGACACTTCCTACAATGACTTCAAGCCTTTCTACGACACGGGCAGGTGAGGAAGCGGTGATTATCTCTGTAGATGAAAAGAAGAATGTGTATCATGTAGTAGGCCATGATGCTTATTCGGGTGAAAGCACTTATTTGCCTGTAAAGGATTTGAGCGCTTTTCTGTCCGAATTGCGCAATAGCCGGGGAGTGGAGACAAATATCGATGTGACGGCCTATCGCACTGTGCCGGTAAGTACGGTGATAGAGATATTCGACCAATGTCAAATACAGGGATTTACACATACACGTGTACGTCTTGGAAGCAAACCTTATTAAGCCTATGAGACTATCATTATTTAATAACGAGGACGAACCGGAAGTTTCCATGTCTCCACTGATAGACTGTGTGTTCCTTTTGCTCATTTTCTTCTTGGTATCTACCATGACGAAAGTGAAAAACAGGGATATTCCTATCGATTTGCCAACTTCGCAATCGGCCGTTAAGCTGAAACCGGATGACAAACAGGCTATTGT
>CAKUYM010000661.1 GCA_934716785.1 uncultured Bacteroides sp.
GGAATCACTGTCGGACTGCTCTCACCTCGCATTACCATGTACCGACTTACTGTAGAAAATGACAGGACCTCTTTACGTTCCTTAGCATCGGCGTACACAAACACCATCATCGGAAGCAACACGGACTCCACCATCTTACGACGGTCGCTCCACTGATGGATTTCCTGTTGAACCGGAACAAAATTCTCAATCCCCACTTTAGATAATCGCTCCGATACTTTCTTCTCATGATGCATACGGACCATAGCCACATACCAGCGTTTTGAGTGTGCTACGCCTTCCCCTGTCCCATTACTAGGCCCAGCAATTACTGATTTCGTTTCTGTTAAAATCATGTTTTTTTACCCCTTAAGTGTCCGTTACTTCTTAGGTAACGGAATTTATTCTGTGCAAAGATAGGCAAAATAGCTAATAGCTAACAAGCAAAACTTCTTTTTTTTCTCTTTTTTTTAAAATATGGGGTAAAAATATATCTGAACATGAAACAAAAAAGTATCATGCTCTATGAACTCTTATTGTTTATCCTGAAAGAACTTTTCTTTAAATCAGGCACAATTTCCACAAATCTTCCCTATTTGTATGTATTTCCCATTATTCAATAGACAAGACTTCCCAATTAATAGGCAAACTTTCCCACTGCTTGCATTTCCGTTACCTAAGAAGTAACTTCCACTTAAATATATTGATTACCAATCATTTATTTTTTTCTCAGAGACTTCCTCTATAATTCTTTACGTAAGAATAATTTAACTTGTTTACTTTTGTTCGTTCGTTCAAATCAAATCCTTTCAGATAGATTTGCGTTGTCTTGATAGATTTATGACCTAAGGATTCGCTTATCATTTCGATGGGCACTCCTCTATATTTGGCGGTAGTTGCCCACGAATGACGGAAAGTATAAGAAGTGACGGCTGAGCGGATATGTAATTCCCTCGCCAGACGCTTCAGGTTGTTGTTGAAGTTGCGCAAGGCAGATTGATACTCCTTATAGGCAGCCTCATCCTCACGCTTGTTTTTCCCGCTCAATATATAGAATAGGTAGTCGGGATGTCCGGGAAGAACCGATGAATGAATATTGCGAAGACGGGAGACAGCATCCAATGCCGAATCCAAGATCTCCACACTCATGGGAGTTCCTGTCTTGGCACGGTGGTACTTCAGAATATTGCCTTCCAAATTCGACTTCTCCAAATGCGCCAAATCCACAAAAGGCATTCCGCTGAATAAAAAGAGCAAATTGGCAATAGCCTGTGTCCGCCGCAACTCTTCGGATTGAGGATCCTTATAAAGTAATGTATGCAGTTCGCCGACAGGGAGCGCTTTCTTCTGACGGGTATCCACCCCAGTGAACACATCATGAAACAGGCGGTGCACATAGGGCGCCTGATGGGCATCCACCCCTTTGTTGTATATGCAGCGCAGCATCCGCATATAAGTAGAAACCGTGTTGAGTTTCAAGCGAGCGGCAAGCAGGTAGTTGCTGTATCGCTTCAGGTTCTCACGAGTGACCTGACTGAATGACACATACGATGTTCCACAAAACGCAGTGAAAGAACGCAGCGCATTCTCATAGACATGCGCTGTGGCATAGCGCCCTTCACAGCGCAAGTGATCCACATAGTTGTTCGCACATACGGTAAATCCGTTTTTTCTCATAACTTACTATTATTAATTAATAAAATCAGTATGATATTACGGGATATAAAACGAATTTCCAATTAAATGCGCCACTAACTAAGATTTTCTTATGAAGTTTTTAGTAACCTATACGATTTAATAGTTAAAA
>CAKUYM010000662.1 GCA_934716785.1 uncultured Bacteroides sp.
CATTTTTTTCACTTGGAACTGTTGAATATATTTATATATGATCTCCATAAGCTTCTTTTTATGCACAAAGCTACTATTTTTTATCTAACAAACAATTATTGATAAAGAAAGAAAAGACTAACAGTTCCACTACTTCCAATCGAGCATACCCAAGAAAGACAAAAAACTTGCAAATATCAAAGCTGATATTCTATCTAAAAGTAAAAAATGCAATATAGATAAATCGAAATACCATTCCTAACATAACAAAATCAATATCCTATCTGCAAGGGTAACACAAAAGCCTTATAAAAAAAGTATTATCTGGAATATTGAAAAAATTAGAATAAGAAAATAATAACCTATATAAAAACTACAGAAAGAATCCATTGAACGTAGTTTCTATATAGGTATTTGCTTAAATAGTCCTTTAATCAATAAAGGAGTTTCTCTCTATCTAATATTAAATGCTTTACTGATATTGACAATCATTGCAAATCAAGTATTCTAATGAGCCATGGTATTGTCAGATTTGCCTTGATATCATGTTGTGGGTCATCGACATTAACCATTTTAAAAAAGGTTTTCCGGTCGATTCCTTCCGGCAACTTATCAACCTTCATTCTTAACTTTTGATCACTGTATTTAGGATAAAAATATATATTCACATTCTCTGGTCTCCCTACTATCTGATAAGCTTTTTGTACCATATCCAAATCCCTGTCTAAACCTCCTTCTGTAAAAATAATCGGTCGAGGGGCAAAAGATGCAACTATATCAGGAAAATCAAACTTACACCAAAAATTTGGGATCAAATGGCGGATTGAATTAGGGAAAGGACGTTTTCCATATTTATCCGGTTTCGTCAATACAATAGCTCTCTCCAAAGTACGACATAAGAAATCATTAAAAATAAATCCGTAAATATCAGAATCCAATGCTCCCATCACCATTAATGGCTCGGTCCCTAAAGAAAAGCCACTGATAATTATCCGTTCCTTATTAATAAACGCTTGCTGTTTCATCCAATTTAAAATATGCATATCTACATAAGAAGAATATCCCAAATAACTCCATCCCAATTCCAGCAAATAACGTGCTACTGCCTCGTACTGATAGTTCGGAGCAATAGTATGACGCTCCAAATCGGAAGTTTCACCCGCTCCCGGATTGTCAACGACAACAGCAACCAACCCTTTTTTAATATACGGCAAAGCTATTATCCATCTTTCATAAGGTTCTTCTTCCTGAAATCGAGGATGCAACTCGGGTTGTCCTGCTGCAGTTTCTTTGGTCTCTCCTGAACCTGGAATACACATCACCGCAGGAGCAGGATTATCTTTATTTACTCCATCAGGTATCAGTACCAAATAGGGTACTACAGCATCCGGCAAAGGATATGATTCCCATTTTTCTAATCTATATCCATCTTTCTGTTCGCTATACACAAGACGAGGAACGGGCAAGTTCTCCAATTGAGGATGATGCATGATTTCTGCCATCGCCTCCCGCAAACTCCGCTGCCATAGTTTGAACTCTACAAGATTAAAATCCGGATTAAAGGCACATGCTGGTTGAACACGTTTTAATAAGGCATGAGTTACCCCCCGTGAACTAATATAACGCTGATCTATTCTATCTGTTGTTATTTTAGCATACTCTTCCGGGATAATCGTATCCTGTGGAATGGGCTGTGCCATAGCATTAAAGGCAAAGCACACCACTATTATTCCTATCCATTTAATCTTCATACCCTGGATTATTTATAAGTTCCGGATCGTTATTCAATGTCTCAATATCAATAGG
>CAKUYM010000663.1 GCA_934716785.1 uncultured Bacteroides sp.
CCGTCACCGCATGATTCTGACAATCCATGATCCTATTCCACCAAAGGGAAAAGGCATGGAGAACATCAAAGAAACCATGGCGGAAGCTTACGCAGCAGTTGAAAGCGCACTTCCCGAAAAGTACAAGGGGATGATAAAAAACGAAGACCAAGACCGGTAACAATTCACCGGACAATCGGGTATACGGATACTACGAATATACGGATACTAAATGTGGGGATGCTCGCGTACCCCCACATTTTTTCCTAACCAGTTTTTATGCATTAAGATATATGTCTTGATGTGTTATTTATTGGCAGTATTCTGTTCCATGCGTTGATGCTCCTCTATCAGTTTCATATTCTCTTTCGCTTTTGAAAGAAATTCTCTCACCAACTTATTATTTTTAAAAGAATAAGGGGCATCTTTTATGATATCATCAATCTGAGGAGTCATTACAGGATATGGCAAAGAGCTGCAAAGCATCATAAACACGCTCGGTCCCAACACATTCTCATAATTGGTCGAGATGAAATTCTTTACATATTGATTCATTTCCTTCACCAAAGAATCACCTTCCATCATCAGTTGCGAATGTATTTCCTCCAAGTCGGCACCATCCAGCACCATACGCGTTTCCCTCTGTTCCAACTCACCGATGCTCTCTTCCAGTTCATTTCTTTTGTCGACAAAGGCATACAATGCCGTATTCAACGGCGTACCCACCGCTTTCAGTTCCGTGTTGCTGATAGTTACCGTAATTTTACCATCCTCCAAGACAATCGGCATAATGCTTTCGTCATCCATATAAAGCGTCACCATCTGTACGGAATCTATCTTCCCTTTCATGGAGAATTCTCCATGAACCACTTCGGCCGAATCGACCTTCACCCACTCGCCGCTATCGTTCAGGGATTTGAGATACAACATTTTTCCATCCAGACTATTCACTGAAGATGTTCCTTCAATCTTGTACTTATCAGCACAGGAAGACAAGAACGGCAACAAAAGCAAAAAAGGTAAAATTCTATCCACGTTCATCTACGATTAAATTTCAGAATACAAAGGTACAACTGATTCGGATTTTAAGAAAACATTTTATCAATATTTAAATCTTGTAAGTCTCTTTTCTTTAATAATTCTTATAAACAGACGTCCGGTGAACTTTTTTTCATTTAGTTTATCTAATTTTGTAGTCATGAAAACATCAACTTATGCCCCTTTTGCCAAACCGCTTTACGTAATGGTAAAGCCAGTAGGCGCAGTGTGCAATCTTGCATGCGAGTATTGTTATTATCTGGAGAAAGCCAATCTATATAAAGACAACCCGAAACACGTTATGAGTGACGAGCTTCTTGAGAAGTTCATCGACGAGTATATAAATTCGCAAACCATGCCTCAGGTGCTTTTCACTTGGCACGGAGGAGAGACGCTGATGCGTCCGCTCTCTTTCTATAAAAAGGCCATGGAGCTGCAAAAGAAATATGCCCGCGGACGTACGATTGACAACTGCATCCAAACCAACGGTACGATGCTCACCGATGAATGGTGTGAGTTTTTCCACGACAACCACTGGCTGGTAGGAGTATCCATAGACGGTCCGCAGGAATTTCACGATGAGTATCGCAAGAACAAATTAGGCAAGCCCTCTTTCGTGAAGGTGATGCAGGGCATCAATCTGCTGAAAAAGCATAACGTAGAATGGAACGCAATGGCCGTTATCAATGACTTTAACGCCGACTATCCGTTGGATTTCTATCGTTTTTTCAAAGAAATCGACTGTCACTATATACAGTTCT
>CAKUYM010000664.1 GCA_934716785.1 uncultured Bacteroides sp.
GGTCGTTGTCGTTTGCATATCTGTCGGATTTTTTAGTGTTAGAAATTCTGCGGTTTGATTCGGTAGAAGTACGTGATGTGCTTTTCCATGTCCTTGGCAATCTTCACCTGTTCGGGATGGAAGTTAAGCCACCGTTCTTCGGCAGGGGCATCAATCTTTTCCCATTCGGCGGAAGGCAGGAATACATATTCCCGACGGAAGCACCAGACTACGATTTGGTTTTCCCGGTTTCCCTTGAATACCGTTCCTTCGTAGTCTTTCAGGAATTGCCGGAACTCCGCTTCGTTTCGGAAGGCGATCCCGTCACCATGATAAAGGTTGCCTTCCTCCTGTTCCGTCCTCTTGTTCAGGTAAAACTTCCGGTAGGTCTCGGTCGTGAAGTTTCCATACATGGGATTGGATTCGGCATAGAACCATAACGGGACTTTCGCAAAGAATGTCACCGAACCGTTGGCGCACGCACCGCAATGTCCCCAATCCTTGAACGCGCCTTCCGTCCATTTCAGGAACTTCATCTCTTGGGGATTTATGTGATGAAACGCGCCGCCACTGACGCTCAGACGGATACGGTCTTCCTCTTTCCACACGAAAGGCACGTATGGCTGTTCGCAGACGGAAAGCAGTCCTTGCTCCTTATCCGTATCGTCTATGAGCGCATTGCCGTAATAGTCGCCATGCCTGCTTACATAAATCAGCTTGTCGCCGATTTGCGGTGTGACTTCCGAGCGTGTCCGCTCGATAAGTTTCACGTAACTGTTGGCCATATCCACATCTTCCTGCGTCAGCCAATGTTCATGGTCGTATGAAACATTCCATTCCCTGAGCGTTTCGATACTGTACTTTTCCTTTGACATCTGTTGTAACATACCAATTTCTTTTTTTGTTAATCCGGCTTCTCGGGGCCGGAGTTCCCGTAACTACAGGCTGTGAAAGGTCGTGTCCCGTACATGCAAGGTTGGCGGGAAAAATACCGCAAGCCCTTCGGGCGAGGATGATTTTTCCACGACATCCGGAGGGCTTGACCTTGCTTGTACGAACAGGGCACGGGTTACCTTTGCCTGTGAGTTACGAGGAACTCGGCTTTGATATGCCGTCCTGTCCGGCATGGATTATTTATGAAATTGCCATGAGATTATACCCGGAAAATTCCGGTATTATCAGAAAAAATACTATCTTTGCATCAAGATAAAGAGTTGTTTGAAAGCATGAGGAATATTGTGATTCTGAACAGTTTGGAATTTTCTTATCCGTTGCCCGTTCTCATGCGAGTTGAATATAATTAATTGATAGTCAACCAGTCTACATTAGGTTATCACAAATATCAGAAGTATATAATAAATGTATCAACTAAAATACAACCAAAATGATGAAATCAATCAAAGCAACCGGACTTATCGCAGCTACGGCGGCAGTCCTCCTGCTGGCAGGATGCGAAAAGGAGAGCAATAACACAGTAGAAAACAGACCGGTGGCGGCGCGTATCAATTCGACCATCGCTGGCATGACCTCCCCCGGCAGCACCCCTGCCACCCGCGCCGCAGGCACGGCATGGACGGCGGGCGATGCGATAGGCATCACAGTCATTCACGCCGATGGCACGAAGCTGTTGGACAATGCCCACTACCTCACCTCCAACGGCGACGGCGAGTTCACGGCTGCGGACGGCTCGGTGTTCTACTTCACCGACAATGCCGAGGTGGTTTTCACCGCCTATTATCCCCGGATAGCACCGGAAAAGTTGAAGAACGGTATCATCCAAGATG
>CAKUYM010000665.1 GCA_934716785.1 uncultured Bacteroides sp.
CCTTATAAATGTGGGCTTTACAGAGGTTAAGCGTATAACCCATTACAAAAAAAGAACTAACATTGAAATCAAGAGTTATTTGGAACAGATAAAATGAAATAGGATTGATGAGATAAAATGATGAAACGTGAAAAAAAGAATTATATAAGCTCATGAAACGTGAAATAAAGATTAAATTAACTCAATAAAACGTGAAAATAGATTGACATAAGTACATAAAACGTGATAGCCTTGGGAAAAGGAAGTGATTTCATGTATTTACGAAGAAAGATAGATGAGTATCTGCTTAAGTGGAAAAAAAATGAAGACAGACTACCATTGATTATAAAAGGGGCAAGGCAAATTGGAAAAACGGAATCTATTCTTCATTTTGCAGAACAAAATTACAGTAATATTGTAAGTATTAATTTTGTACTGGAACCGAAATATAAAATGATATTGAGTGACGGATATGCTGTTGAAGATATTGTAAAGAATATTTCTATGATAGATACATCCAAAAAATTTATTGCAGGTAACACTTTGCTTATCTTTGATGAATTGCAGGAGTTTCCGGATATTGCAACTGCTCTGAAGGCATTTAAAATAGACGGAAGATTCGATGTCATATGCAGTGGTTCTTTACTGGGAATCAATTACAGAAAAATCCATAGTAACAGTGTGGGGTATAAAACGGATTATGAAATGTTTTCGATGGACTTTGAAGAATTTCTGTGGGCGAAAGGATATTCAGAGAAACATATCGAAGATATACTAAAACATATGTTGACCGGAACACCATTTTCAGAAACAGAATTATCAGTTTATAAGAAATTATTTTTGGAATATTGCGTACTTGGTGGCATGCCGGCGGTAGTGAAATTATATATTGAAAAAAATCTTTTTACAGATACGCTGGAGGTCCAGAGACAGATTCAAATGGATTACGAAGAGGATATCAGAAAATATGCAGAAGGATTGGAGCAGACGAAAATTGTAAGTGTTTATCGGAATGTACCTGTACAGCTTGCAAAAGAAAATAAAAAATTTCAGTTAAGCAAAATTGACAAAAAAGCCAGAAGCCGAGAGTATATGGGATGTATAACCTGGCTCGAAGATGCAGGTGTGATATCTGTATGTTATTGTCTGCAATATCCAGAACTTCCATTGAAGGGAAACTATGATGACTCAAAGTTCAAAATCTATTATCCGGATACAGGATTATTGATTGCTTCATTAGATGAGGAAGCACAAGAAGACCTTCGGGCGAATAAAAATCTTGGAGTATACAAAGGTGCTTTATATGAAAATTTTGTAGCAGAAGCGTTTGTGAAACAGGGATTAGGGTTGTATTATTATAAAAAAGAAAATGCCACTTTGGAAGAAGATTTTTTTGTAAGAACAAATGATGAGCTGGTTCCAGTAGAAGTGAAGGCAAACAGGAACCGGTCTAAGTCATTGAGACAATTAATATCCAGTGATTCTTATGGAGATATTCATTGGGGAATAAAACTTGCAGACAGTAATGTTGGAACAGAAGACGGAATCTATACATTTCCATATTTTTGTACATTCCTGTTAAAACGATATCTCAGAAACAAAAAATAGTATGAATTTCCAAACAGGAATACATCACATACAGACAGGGGTCTGTGCCATTTTATCAATCGGATTCTTGGAGCATAAAATCCGTATTGCTATTGTACGGACATTTGCATATATAAAGATAGATGGAAACACTACTCACGAAAGGAGATGTTTTATAAACAGATTATCTTACA
>CAKUYM010000666.1 GCA_934716785.1 uncultured Bacteroides sp.
TAGGAAACCTTAATATAATGAATCGGTAGGACTTGACCTACTTTTTATTTGTTAATTCAAAACTTAACGAACTATTGCATTTATATAAATGCAAATAAAAAGATACCCTGACACAGAAGAATTTCTAATTCCATATCAGGGTAGCAACCAAATGAGATTACAAAATAGTCAACCTATATCAGGGTAATACATGTTCGATATTTAACTATCAATCTATTTCTCTACAAATTACCACTTAAAAAATCTACGTATTCTTTCTTCTTTATCATCAACGCCTTCATTATAAATATATCTATTTCTTAATGACAATGAATCCCTTAAACAACTAAAATAATTTCCACTATGAATTATTCTAAAACTTTGTGGTGTTCCATTGATATTTAAGAAACAAAAAGTTGAATCACTGAACAGCTTATACATCGACATCCAAACATTTCGATCAGGTAACTTTCCAAGAAATGAATAAGGTATCTCACTATCATACCGTAAAGAACGATAGCCATGAGGTCCAATCATAACAGGCAATGAATCCCTTAATATTAATTTTAATGTATCCTCTCCATTTACTACTGCATAACACATATTCTTCGTTGAATTATTCATTAATAATATAGAATCTGTCAAATTTCTCACACTAATCTTCCCACTAAATCTTCTTATATAGTATCTCATACTATCCAGTTCTAAATCAAAAAGAGTAGAAATACACGAATCCGGAACAATAATATCATGTGTAAACAAAGCCATTAATGCAGGTTTTCCTTGAGGTGTTTCTCCCGAAAAATAGGACCAAAGTTGCGGATATTCAAAAAGAAAAGCCGATGATAATACCTTTTTTACCAAAGTTGACTCATTTTCATATTTTCGAAGAGCCAATACCCACCCATCGTCCAAATGGAGATTCTCATGAAAATTAGAATCTGCCACAATTCCTTTTTCAAACAATTCAGTTCGCGACATTTCCTGCTCATCTAATTCTATAAAACAAAGATATTTCCCTTTATAGGTCATCACTTTAGAAGGTAACTCTGCACCATCCGAACCTGGAGAATCCGACCCTTTAATACTATAAATAATGCTGGAATCATTTGATAATACTTCATTTATTTCAATATATGGAGTTTGTAGATATCCACTATCTATCAATACTTTAACTTGTTCTGCCACTCGTTGATGTATCTCCACTGGCGAAAAAGAGGGGGAAACACATCCTCCCAATAAAATAAATAAGATAACATAAACCAAGTTCTTCATAAGTATATTATTAATATTTTACATATCGTACTAAATCTGTATTACCCAATATTCGAATAGATTTTACCCGACTTTGATTTTTAGTATATTCGTACAACATTCCTTTTCTATCTTTCTTTAGTCCATTATCTTTTAGATAAACTGCATTTCTGCGCTGGGATTTAGCCAAATTAAAATCATTACCAGCTCCCCCCTTAGTTCCTCCAATCAAATGAGAATGAATATCTATAATTTTATCTCCTTGTACAGAGAGTTCATTTTTAGCATTCTCGCCATTAACTCCATATGAATTTCGATCTGTCGTGACAACCGCAGTTCTCGTACCATCATCATCATACACATCCAATTTCCATTCCACAGATGTATAATCTGCCCCAAATTTAAAAACAGCTACAGCCGTCTCCAAGTCTTGTGTACTTCCATAATAACAATAGTTCGTTAAGTTTTGAATTAACAAATAAAAAGTAGGTCAAGTCCTACCGATTCATTATATTAAGGTTTCCTA
>CAKUYM010000667.1 GCA_934716785.1 uncultured Bacteroides sp.
GTGTACGGCAAATCGGAATCTCTGACCACTCACTTTCTGTAGGAAGTCGGAGAAATCATCAAGCAGATTATTTGTAATGATAAACTCATCTAACATTGCCATGTTTGTCTCAAGTCCGATAAACTCGCGGACATCAAGATTCCTGAACCAAAGCATGGAGTTGACAAATCTGTTGAGTTTTATCAGGTAATGCTCAGAACTAAGCGGATAAGACGTAAGCAAGAAGTTGATTATAGATACATTATTAGCATTGTTCCCAAGATTTCTCTCTATGTTTTCATCCATAGGGAATTGCTGCTTATCTATGCAGAATGAGTCTTTCTTTCGTTCAAAAATATTAAATTTATCCACAAAAAGACTTTCTTCCACTAATGCTCCAATAGCGTTCTTGGCATAAATGTAATCTATTATGCTACTACCAAGTTTAAATGTATATTCAAATTTAACTATTCCGTTCTTATTACCTGCATAGACAAAATTCGCATAATAATCAATTTTCTTCCATTTCTGAGACAAGTGATTCTCTATATCGAATATAGCCAAGCTGAAATTTGTTTTACCCGACCCATTAGGACCATATATAATGCCATTCTTTATGACATCATCTTTAATCACAGACTTGTTAAATTCATAATCAACCGGATTGGACAAATTCCACTCGATACGATTAGCAAATCCTCTATAATTTGTTACTGCAAATTTTGTTAGCATAATTGCTTTTTGCTTGATTTGATTGTAAAGGTACGCATTATTTTATTAACCGCATTATAATGCTCCAATTTCTTCTTTAGATAACCCGGTAGCCTGTGAAATTACATCAATAGCCACTCCTAATTTCTTCAGATTACGATCATTATTCAAGTTAGCTTCTCTGCCTTTCACTCTACCTTCCATTCTTCCCTCCTCCCGTGCCGTATAGATATTATCACGCAAAATCACTATATTATCTAAATGACGATAATAAGCAGCTAACTCATCCTTAGTCATGCTATCAAGTCTTAATAAGTTCCAAAATAATCTCGTGACAATCGCACTCACCATAAGGTTGAGAGCTATCATCACCTCTTCCGGAAAGAGACTTTTTCGCCATTCTTCACTTTTATGACAATTGATGTTCTCGTCTTGTCTTGATACTTCTGGTCGTATAGATTGCTGCCCAGCCCTACCAAACCTGCCAAATAATAGGATGACATAAGAGCCTTTGGATGGCTGATACTCTCAGTAGTAGAATAGGTTACTGTAAATGAGAACATGTGCTGCGCATCACTTTCTTGATATTTATAATGGTCACCTTTGTGCATCTCATCCTGCTTTTGGAAATATACTTCCGGACGGAAATTAGACATAGAGACACCCCAAGGCTTGTAGCAGAATCCCGGAGCAACACTAATAGATTCATTTCCAAACATATACATAAAGTCGAGACTCTTTGAAGACTTAGGGGGAATCGCGATCACTCTTTGGGCATATACCGTATTTGTCGTGCCATTGGTAGAACCTCCTCCTACGTTCACACCATTTGCAAGTGTGCCGATTACGCCTCCAATTCCAAGTGCACCGGCTACGGCACCGACATTTAGTCCGAGTCCTCCTGATGAAGAATGGGAAGTAGATGTTGAAGATGGTACGTAATAACACACGGGAGTGCCCAATCTGATATAGAAAGTATTACCTAAATCCAAATAAATGGTCTTATTCGTTTTATTTTTGACAGAAAACTGAATACCTGGTAATTCGGAAGTATATGGT
>CAKUYM010000668.1 GCA_934716785.1 uncultured Bacteroides sp.
ATGGTTTTGGGGCGTTTCTGTTTCATGCGGCAAAGATAACCATTTTAACTAATTCCCCCAAGTTTTCAAACTGAGCCTTTTTCATTTTAATGCCTACCTTTGTCCATGTTTCATTTATAAAACAGCCGTATATCATGGACATGAATTTCAGAAGATACCCGATCGGAGTGCAAAATTTTGAGCAGTTGCGCAGTGGCAATTATGTATATGTGGATAAAACGGTCTTGGTTTATAAATTGGCGAATACCAATACTACTTATTTTTTGAGCCGTCCCCGGCGCTTTGGAAAAAGCTTGCTGGTGTCTACACTTGAAGCTTATTTTCAAGGTAAGAAAGAGTTGTTCAACGGATTGGCAACGGAAACTTTGGAAAAGGAATGGACGGTGTATCCGGTGTTGCATATAGATTTCAGTATCAGCAAATATACAGTTGCCGACAGTTTACGCGCATACCTTCATTATCAGTTGGCCCTTTGGGAAAAAGTCTATGGAAAATCTGACGATGAAGGAACATTCAGCCTTCGCTTCGCCGGCGTTATCCGTCGTGCCTATGAGCAGACCGGAAAGCGGGTGGTGATATTGATAGACGAATATGACTCGCCGATGCTGGACAGTAACAATAATGAAGAAGTTCAAGTCGAAATCCGGAATATAATGCGGGACTTTTTCAGTCCTCTCAAAAGTCAAGGGCAATATTTACATTTCTTATTCTTGACGGGTATCAGCAAATTCAGCCAAATGAGTATTTTCAGCGAATTGAATAATCTGCAGAATATCAGTATGTGGGATGAATATAGTGCAATTTGCGGCATTACGGAAGAAGAACTCCACTCTCAATTGCGATTTGATATCGAACAGATGGCTGAGGCCAATAACGAAACGTATGAGGAAGCTTGTGCTCATTTGAAACAACAATATGACGGGTATCATTTCAGTAATAATTGTGTGGATATTTACAATCCTTTTAGTTTGATTAATGCATTTACTCAGAAGAGTTATGCAAATTTCTGGTTTTCGACCGGCACGCCTACTTTCTTAATAGACCTTCTGCAAGAAAGCGACTTCGACATACGGGATTTGGATGCTACTACTGCCACAGCGGAACAGTTTGACGCCCCCAGCAATAAGGCTACCGATCCGCTTCCGGTGCTCTACCAAAGCGGTTATCTCACAATAAAAAGCTACGATCCGAATTTTCAGGCCTATACTTGGGCTATCCCAACAAAGAGGTGAGAAAAGGTTTTATCGAATCTCTCATGCCTGCTTATGTGCATTTGCCTGCCCGTAGGAATACATTCTATGTAATATCATTTATAAAAGATTTGCAGGGTGGAAAACTGAATGAATGTTTGGAGAAGATGAAATCTTTTTTCGCTTCCATTCCTAACAAGCTGAACAATAAAGAAGAAAAACATTATCAGACTATCTTCTATCTGTTTTTCCGTCTGATGGGGCAATATATAGATGTGGAAGTAGACACGGCTATCGGCAGAGCAGATGCAGTCGTAAAAATGCAAGATGCTATTTATGTCTTTGAATTCAAGGTAGACGGCACGCCGGAAGAGGCGTTGGCGCAAATTAATGGCAAGGGGTATGCTATTCCTTATCAAGCTGGAAACTTGAAGATGATTAAAGTCGGTGTAAATTTTGATAGTGCTACAAGGACTATTGGCACGGCTCTTTCATTTAAACTCGGAACAAACTGATAACCACTGATTATGTTGATTTTACATCAACAGAGACAGATGG
>CAKUYM010000669.1 GCA_934716785.1 uncultured Bacteroides sp.
AACCCATACGTTGCCTGAATTTTAAGGATGCAATCAATATTGTATTATCCATCAGTTCCAAATTAGTGACTCCTGCAAAAGGTAGCTGTTGGGGGATATAAAAGCCGGGGACATCGCTACCGATAGCATTTTGCAAAGGATAAGGAAAATCTCTTCCAATCAGGATACGTCCGTAGATGGAAGGAATGGCAGAGAAACGGCGGGTCACAGGAATGACGCTTGCCCACGAAGCACTCAATGCGGAAAATGGAGCATGGTCATTGTACTGTGCCATGTTGTCTGTATAGAGTGAATAGGAGGCCTTGAAATCACTTCCTTTGGACGGGAAGTATCCCTTGTCATAAGTATTATATTGTACTTGCGCGAAATAACTCAGAAAATGTTCAGATTCTACCGACAGGCCTGCAAATTCGGGCTTCTTGAACAGGAAATCCTTGTACTTGTAATATTCGAAGCGAAGTCCGAGCCCGAAACGGAAGTTCTTGTACCATACATCGGAGAAGCCGAATTCGGCAAAGTGGTATTTGTAAGTGGTATTGTAAGCGCGGTCTCCTTTTTCGTATATGTTGATATCATTATACTGGAACATATACGAGAAATTGAAATTGCGCTGTTGCATCGGTTCGAGTGTATAATCTATACGGGCAGCATATCGTTTCCCCAACCGTCCGGTGAGGGACAGACGGGAAGGTATATGAGTCTTGAGGTCGACTGTCGCGTTGAGTAGCAGGGACGCAATCTCTTCCGAATCGAAGCGGATGCCCAAATTGATTCTTTTCTCATATTTCTCTTGCAGCAGGAAGTTCAAGTGATATCCTTCGGGGGTGTCTGTCAATGTATAACTGGCACTGGAATAGGACTGGCTACCGCGCAACTGGTATAATGCCTGCTCTATCTGCTGAGTGGAGATTTCACTGTTCTCTTTCAAATTGCATTTTTTCATCAGCCATTTCTTATCATTGACTTCCACACCGGAGAATGATATATCTGTCACATAGATGGTGCGCACGTTGGAGAGGGAAGAGTAGGGACCATGCTGTTTGGGTTTGTAGTCGTCCGTTATTCCTATCTTCTTTTTTAATGCAAGCAGTGAATCCCATTGTGCCCTTGCCGCTTCTTTGCCTCTATGCATCAGACTGTCGATAGCGGTGGGTGTAAAACTGGCAGAAGAGTATCCGTCTACATTGACACGGATGTAGGTATCCGTGAGATCTACATTCTTTTCATGGTTTGATTGGCAGGTCAGATCTACAATTTGTCCCAAAATATCGGGGACGCTATTCAACTTATCCGCCGTTTTCAGAGCATTCTGCACATCCACTCCGATGACGATATCGGCACCCATTGCTTTTACTACATCTGCCGGATAGTTATTTACAATGCCACCGTCTACCAATACCATGCTGTCTTTTCGTACCGGGGTGAAAGCTCCGGGGATAGCCATACTGGCGCGCATGGCAGTAGAAAGTATCCCGTCATGAAACACGATCTGATCTCCATTAACGGCATTTGCCGCAACACAGGCGAAGGGGACGGGAAGTTTATTAAAGTCGATAGAATCATGGTATCCCATCGTTAAATCCGAGAATAAATTGGCAAGATTCTGTCCTTTCATGATTCCTCCCGAAGCAGCTTCTTTGGGCGTTTTGGTGAAAGGTATGGAGATGACATATTTTTCCGTGCGTTCACGGTCGGCCAGTGACATGGAACTCCGTTTGATACGGTCACTGAGCAGGAA
>CAKUYM010000670.1 GCA_934716785.1 uncultured Bacteroides sp.
CTTTTGTATTCTCATCGTAATCATGCCCAATATATACTTCTACCGAATCCCCTTCTTCATATTTTAGACATTCTGTCAGTGCTTTTTCATCCCAAACAGTAGTAACGAGTATTTTTTTTCCATAATACTCACGAAGTCCTAAATATTCACGCAACATAATCGTATGATCTCCAACTGCACCGCCTGTTGTATTATCACCAGAATCTGATACATATACAGGTGCTCCATCAAAACTAACGGAATATCTTACTGCTTCATGAGGCATCAACGGTAACTGTTCAAAATCAAAGCTGTCTCTTAAACTATACACATAATCTGCAAAGCTTTCTGCATACTTTTTGCACTGTTCCGTATACTCTTCTGATGAAGGTGTTACTATTACATTTGTAGCCAGTGTCTCACAGTCACACCAAACCATTCCAATTCCTAATGACGCTATCGCAACTTCTTTTCTTTCTTCCAGCTTATATAAATTCTCAAAAATTTCAGACAGTGGCCAAGTTGCAAGTAATGCTTTTTCCGGATGAATTGCATATGGCAAACGTACATACTGAGGCACCGTCCTTTTTCCTTCTTTCAAGCAATAAACCACATGTTTTGCTACCTCTTTTTCCGTAACATCCTGATCTGTATGTGGCACTGTTCTATAGTTACGGACAACGTTTACCAGACTGCAAAAATCAGGATGGGTATTGGCGTGAGCGTCTAATGCAATTCCAATAATTACTTTTTCTCCCAGCATTTCCCTGATTTTTTTAATTAAATAATATTCACCTGAACCGATTTCTTCTACCTCCATACTTCCATGAAGATGAAGCATTACTCCGTCTACATCTTTATTCTGAGATAATATTTCTAAAATACGTCCGGCATAAAATTCATACGCCTCTTTTTTTACAATGCCATTTGGCAATGTATTACAATAAATTAACGGAACTAATTCTGCTCCTGCTGCCTGAAAAACTTCACTGGCATACATCCTCTCAATAACACGTTCACCTTCTTCATAAACAAAATCATCTTTTTCAACCATTTTAGGGTTAAAAGAATTGGCTTCATGGTAAAACATTCCTAATGCAATTTTCATTTTTTTTGACCTCTCTTTATTTATTTTTATTTAATTTAAATCTAAACTTTGCTTTGTTTGTATATAAATCTAAACATACAGCCAAAAGCAAAATGATTCCTTTTATCACCATCTGAAGATAAGATGATATATTCATCAGACTCATTACATTGTCAATTGCTGTTAAAATTATTACGCCGCATGCTGCACCTAAAACAGTACCAGATCCACCATTCATACTAACTCCACCAATACAAGCTGCTGCAACTGCATCCAGCTCCAAAAGATTCCCCCCTGTTGAAGCTGCACCACCCAGTCGCGCCGTTAAGACAATTCCTGCAATTCCGTACATCAAACCTTCATACAAGTAAGACTGAACCACTCTTTTTACAATATCAACACCCGCTAGTCTTGTTGCTTCAATATTTCCCCCTATCAAATATATATGACGTCCGTATACAGTTTTGGTAGTAATCAGATAGGTAACCAACGCCACTATCACCGCTATCACTACAGCCATTGGAAGTCCTCGATATCCCGCAAACATCCAGCAAAGAATTCCTACGATAACTGCCGCAATTACAATATTTTCTACTAATTTCATTTTTCCGCCATACCAAGCTTCCATTTTTTTATAGTTCTTGGATTGAACCAGTAC
>CAKUYM010000671.1 GCA_934716785.1 uncultured Bacteroides sp.
CTCCGGTAGGAATGTTGGCATTCTTGCTGAAACGCTCGTTCACTGTTCCTGTGACCTGAATGACGAACTCACGCCCCAGTTTATTGGCACGCTCACAAAGCTCGGCATTAATTTCCTCATTAAAGACCAATTGGGTGATTCCGTAACGGTCGCGAAGGTCGACGAACGTCATTCCTCCCATCTTACGGCTGCGCTGTACCCATCCCGACAGCGTTACTTGCTTATTTGCATCAGAGATTCTCAGTTCTCCACATGTGTGTGTTCTGAACATATATTTTTTATTTAAACGTTTATCACTTTTATCAAACGATTATCACTCGCGTTTTCATTTTGGCCGAACCAAAACTCTGCAAAAGTACGTAATAATTTGTAATTCGTTATTAGTTATACGTAATTTTATCAGACTTTCTTTGTCAGCTTTTTCAATATTTTCTTGTTTTTATCTGTTATATTGTCAACAATCGCTTCATTCATCAGTTTAATGCCATTCATATATTCCTGCGCTCTTTGAAGCACGTTGGCAGTATCTTTTTCGGCAGCACGGGGCACAACCACCCGCAGCCCCCTTTGGATTAATTCAATATTTACATCAGCATCCGTCTCCATCGGGTCGCCGTCAAAGTGCACCACCCCCGGAGTAGCCCGGCGGATACACAACTTCTTGCAGCGGAAAGTCTTGATGCGGCTGTTCTGGTCGATGGTTTTATTGAATAACTGGAAAGCAAGTGAGGGCACATCCAATACCGTGAACGGTTCTAATATGGTGACGTCCAGCAACCCGTCTGTCAATGTGGCTCGTGGAGCAATATAAGCATTATTGCCATATTGCGATGCGTTTCCGCAGGCTATGAGGAACGCTTTATACTTGGACACCCCGTTTTCTGTCTCCAACTCATAAGTCTCCGGCTGATATTTAAGACTTTCTTGCAATGTCTTTTCCAGATAAGTCAACAGTCCGCGTTTGCCGGCATGTGCAAACTTCAGACTCACAAAAGCATCAAAACCTACTCCACAGGTGCAGAAAAAGTCCGTCCCGTTAATCTTACCATAATCTATAATATCCGTGCAACCATCATTGAGAACCTCCAGCGCCTTTTTCGGTTCCATCGGTATATGCAGATGCCGTGCCAATCCATTGCCCGACCCGCAAGGGATAATCCCCAAGGCGGTATCGGTATGCACCAGCGAACGGGCAATTTCATTGATTGTCCCGTCTCCTCCGATAGCTACGGCTATATCTGTTTTCTCCTCCGCAGCTTTGGCAGCAATCTCTACTGCATGACCGGCTCTTTCCGTATACACCACTTCCCAAGAGTATTTCGTCTTGTCTATTTTCTCATCCAGCAAGTTTAGAATCAACTCCTTACTCTGTGTTCCCGAAATAGGATTGACGACGAATATTATTTTCTTCATACTTTCGTTCATGCTTATTTCTTGTCGATTGTAGACGACAAAAGTAATATAAATATCTTAATTTTTATTCTATTAGAGGTTTCTAATCTCATGAGAACAACTTTTTCATCTAAAAAAGAACATATGAAAGCAATTTTTGTTATCTTTGCCCCCTGTTTTTAAACACTCGTTAAGAGGATAAGATATTAGATCGTCAATGAGCGGTCTGAGTATGAGTATAATAAATTATAATTCATGGGATTATTACAAGAGAAGTTAGCTAAGTACGACTTGCCACAAAAATTTATGGCACAGGGCGTTTACCCATATT
>CAKUYM010000672.1 GCA_934716785.1 uncultured Bacteroides sp.
GGTTTCACCCGCCATCTTGAAGTTAGCCACCACATTCAAGGAAAAGGGTTCGGTGATATTCTTTGAGCCTTCCAGCAGAGGAGGTAATGTCAGCCTATTTAACAAATGTGTTGAGGTTTCTGATATAGTCAAGTTCTCGGAGCAGAGGATAAAAGACATTAACCAGTTTAAAGACTATAAGGATAAGTTGTTTATCCAGACGCAAGGGGCAAAGGGTTTGAGCTACCGCTTGAGTGGCGATTGGAAGCACTTGGAACCTGTTGCAAATGAAAAAGTGGTGGATACCGCTGGTGCGGGTGACTGGACAGCGGCTGCTTTGATTAATAATTTGTTCAAAGATAAAGCAATGTTTGGAATATGCGATCTCTTAGAATCAGATTTGGAAACAGCTCTGAAAGAAGCGCAGAAAGTAGGCGCTGAGAGTTGCTCTTATGAAGGGGCGCGTGGTATGATGCAGCAATGAAACAACTAAAGGACGGAGACATAGATGAAATAATAGCGAAATTTAATACCAGATCAAGAAAGAAACTCAATTTTCAACTCCAATTGAGGAGTATTTCAATTACTTGTTGTAAATTTGTACTTACTTATTGAATTTATAGTTTTTAATAATGGTTAAAATATTTATATTGCTTTACTTCTTCAAAATTCACAAAGCACTTTTCGACTTTTTGAATTAAAATTGACTTACACACAATTAGTTGAAAATTCATGGTTATAAATGTGTGTGTTTAAATTGCTTTATTTGAACAATACAAACTTACATAAAATTAAAAGAATTGTTCGTAAGTTTATTAGTTTTTAGTTTCTATATATCATTCACTGGAGATAATTATTATTTATGCTTTTACAAGACTATATTTCTTATGAGTAAGTTTTTGGGGATAAGATTCGTGGCTTTTATTATCTGCGGTTTGTTTGTGGCTTCTCCTATGCAGGCACACTTAAGGTTCGACTCCTTATTGATTGAACTGGATCATGTGATTGCTAATGAGAAAGAATACAAAAGCCGGAAAGAAAATTATTTGGAAAAACTTAAAGAGCAACTTCGAAATCAGAATCTTTCCAGAGAAAGCCGTTATTCTATTTATCAGAGTCTCGCAAGTGAATATGAGACTTTTATTTGCGATTCTGCAATAGTATATGCCAATCGTGCTTTGTACGAAGCGGCTGAATTGAAGAATACAAGCTGGATGAATGACAGCAGGATACAGCTGGCTCGTGGAGAGGCGAAAGCCGGAATGTTCTCCAAAACACTTGATATATTGAACTCCATAGACCGAACCCAACTGAACCGGCATCAATTGATTGACTACTATAAGACATATATTGATGTATATATCTATATGATCGAATATAATGACGGATATGATCTGGCGGATTTAATTGCCAAAAAGGTAGTCTGCCAGGATTCACTCATTCAGATAGTCGATACCACTTCTTTTGAATACGTTACCAGATATGGTTTCCGTTGCATTGAAACCGGGGATCTTGCCGGTGCCGAAAGAATATTGCTGTCCTACTTCCCGAAAGTAAAGCCCGATACAAAGGAATGTGCGGGGATTACGTCAATTCTTTCTTTCCTTTACGAACAGAAGGGAGATAGTGAAAAAGAAAAAGAATATCTAGCGATTTCTGCTATTTCTGATATCAAGGCTTCCGTGAAAGAGAATATATCACTACGTGCTTTGGCTTTTATCCTGTTCAATAACGATGTAG
>CAKUYM010000673.1 GCA_934716785.1 uncultured Bacteroides sp.
TATAACGCTATGTATCTCATTTTTTCCAAAATGCCAAGGGAGAAACCCCAAAAGACAGATTCCATCGAAGAATGATAAACCCCGTTTTGTCTTAATCGTTCGGCAGTTCTTTTCTAAGAGCATTTAACAACCGTATATCTTTCTCTATTTGAGATATTTCATCATATTGTGCAAAAGCCAAAGTTGATTTTAAAATATTCTGTTCAAAATCGACTCCTGTATTTCCACATAATTTTGTGCCGATAGACACTAAAGAATTATACAAGCAGTGTCCTCGGACATATAGATAAGCATTCCCTTCTTTAACTCCCAAAGTAGCATAATTAGCAGATTCGTTATCAAAATCAAAGCCACAATTCTCTATTATACTTTGAGTTTTTTCCAAAAGTGAGGAAGACAAACGTTTTAAAAACCGCTCTCCATTTTCTAATTCATCCTCTTTTCTATATTGAAGTGATATGCACTGCCTAAATGTATCACGACCAAAATCGACTAAACGGTTCTTTTCTTGATAAAGCATCAACAAAAAAGGCTTATGCACAATAGCTGAATATCGTTGCAGAAATAATACAAAATCAAAGTCTTTTCCTTTCTGCGCATATGATTTATAAGACTGCTGTAGCTTGTTTGCAAAAGCACAATGGTTTTCCCATGAATAAGAATAAGTCTGCAAGATACCGTCAGAGGCCGATATATCTTCATTAAACAAATAACGCAAATCGCTATCAATACAAATAAAAAACTTCTGGGAAAGAAAATCTTTATATTTCAAACACTGAGTACAACCCGTCGTACGATTTCCTTTCTCATTCCTTGTAGCAGGTTTGAATTTATAACGTCCGCCACGATATTTGGATAACAGTTGCTCCCAAAACCAAATATCATCCTTATCCTCTACATGAACAACAGAGTCTACTTTATATAATGTAGTAGATGCTGCCAATCCTTTGGCGACATCCTTAAAATAAGCATCCTTATCTGCCGCCATCATCTTTCCTCCATATCCTCTATGAATACAATCTTATCCTCCCAACCATCTACAAAAATATTGGGAGAATGAGTTGCCAGAATCAACTGGCAATTAGGATTTAGCTTGCGTATCATTTCAATTAGTTTATCCTGCCAACTGATATGTAAAGAGATCTCCGGTTCATCCATCAGCAAAATATTAGGTTCCTCTTCCTGAAGGAAAACAGTAGTCAGGATTAATAAAAGCTGTTTTTCACCTGAAGATAATTGTTCCAGTTGTATTTTATCTTCTGTAATATTCTGAGTTCCTTCCAATCTTTTAATTAAAAATACCAAGCTATTACTCTTAGGGTCGATGCTTATCTCTTTCTTTGTCTCTCCCAAGAAAGAGTTAACAACCCCGAAAAACATTTCAATCCGTTTCTTAATTAGATTTGCTTCTTGCGGAAAGTTCAACATCTTCATACGATAATCAAAGAAAGAAGTACCTTCTCCATTTTGATTAATTATGTACTTCAAGTCTTGAAGTAACATACTTTCCGTCTTCTTTTTCGCATTGACCGGGACATCGAAAGAACGGATATAAGTTACCGGGCTATCAATTTCATTTCCATTCAATGATTCAGCTATTTCCTTTTTTATTTTTTGCCCGGTATAATAATCATATATCAAATTCAGCAAAGTAGTTTTACCACAACCATTGATGCCAACAAGAATATTTACATCACTGTTCAGGTT
>CAKUYM010000674.1 GCA_934716785.1 uncultured Bacteroides sp.
CCTGAGGACTGTAAAATAGGAGATATCCTGAATGTATTTCTTTATCTGGATATGGATGAGAGGCTGATTGCGACGACGCTGACTCCGTTGGTGCAGATGGGGCAGTTTGCTTGTCTCGAAGTGGCGTGGGTAAATCAGTATGGTGCTTTCCTGAACTGGGGGCTGATGAAGGACTTGTTCGTCCCGTTCAGAGAGCAGAAGATGAAGATGCAGGTGGGGCGCAAGTATGTGGTTCATGCCCATCTGGATGAGGAGAGCTACCGCATCGTGGCTTCGGCGAAGGTGGAACGTTATCTGTCGAAAGACAAGCCGGAGTATGCCCCGGGCGATGAAGTGAATATTCTTGTATGGCAGAAAACGGACTTGGGATTTAAGGCTATTATAGATAATAAGTACAGCGGCTTGCTTTATGAGAATGAAATATTCTGCACGTTGGAGACAGGGATGGAGATGAAGGCTTTCGTGAAACAGGTGCGCGAGGATGGAAAGGTGGACCTGATACTTCAGAAACCCGGGTTTGAGAAGATTGATGATTTCGCGAAAACATTGCTCGACTATATCAAGGAGCAGGGCGGACGAATCAGCTTGAATGATAAAAGTCCGGCGGAAGAGATCTATGCCACATTCGGCGTGAGCAAGAAAACATTCAAGAAAGGAGTGGGCGACTTGTACAAGAAACGTCAGATTTCCCTGCATGAGGATGGCATCACCTTGGTGGAATCCTAAACGGAATAGGGAAATCCCTACATACAAATAGAGGGAATCATTGGGGTGGGGAGTTTCCTCACCCTATTTTTGTGATATCAGATTAAAGATATTAATAATCAAAAAACTAAATGTGATATGCGTAAAGTTATAATAAGTTTCTGTATATTGTTCGCCACCCTTTCTTTAAAGGCGCAAGCTATCAGCGGAATCCGTATCGACGGTGGAGACGCTCCGATTCTTGTCTATCTGGGAGGAAATCAGATGTGCCTGCCCACTACCACCTGTTTCGTTGCCAATCTGAAACCGGGATATTATACCGTTGAAGTGTATGCCACCCGTTACACCCGTCCGGGAGAGCGCGTATGGAAAGGAGAGAGATTGTACAGCGAACGTGTATATTTCAAAGGAAACGGCGTGACGGAAATAAGGGTGGATGGACGGCATGACGAGATGCGCCCGGACAACAGACCCGGACGACCGGGGCAGGGAGAACATCGTCCCGATTATGGCAGGCATAGCAGAGTGATGGACGATCAGCTCTTCAGGACATTTCTTGATAATGTGAAGAAAGAACCCTTCAAGGATGATCGCATAAAGTTGATTAACACTGCATTGGCAAGTTCGGATTTTACCTCTTCCCAATGCCTCCAACTGACGAAACTCTATACTTTTGACGATGACCGGATGAAGATTATGAAAATGATGTATCCCCGTATTGTTGATAAAGAGGCTTTCTTTACGGTGATTGCTACACTGACATTCTCTTCGAACAAGGATAAGATGAATGAGTTTGTGCAGAGCTACGGAAGACGTTGACAATACTTGCTAAAGTTACTAACTGATAAAATCTATACGATTATGAAAAATATACATATTATACTGTGTTTGGCTTTGGGAATGTTGGTCAGCAGTTGCTTCACAAGCTATATTTCGACCAAGCAGGTGATGAAAATACATGAGGGAATGTCTCAACGCGAAGTGGAAGCTATTTTAGGAAA
>CAKUYM010000675.1 GCA_934716785.1 uncultured Bacteroides sp.
GTACATTGAAAACTACATAAAAGAAGAAGGACTGAAATGTGGAGAAAAACTACCACCGCAGTCAGAATTAGCTGAGATGATGAATGTCAGCAGAACTTCATTGCGGGAAGCTGTCAGATCTATGGAAGCACAGGGACTTCTGGATGTCAGAAACGGTAAAGGAGTTTATGTGGGAGAAAAATTTCAGACGAATGTGGTTCAAACGATGCTTACTTTTCACAAAGAAAAAGAGCAGCTTGCAGAAATTCTGGAAGTGAGATCTATTTTCGAAAAAGAAATTTTGAAAATGGTTATAAAAAGGATCACAGATGAAGAAATTGAAGAGTTAGGGGTGATAACTGAGAAGTTAATGAAGAAGTATCATGCAAAGGAGTATAAAGCGGAAGAAGATAAAGCTTTTCATTGCAAGATATATAGTTGTTGCCATAACAGTGCAATGATGAATATTATGCAGTCAGTCATTACATTGTTGAACAAGTTTTGGGAAAGCCCATTGGAAATTGAAGATCCGTTTGAAGATGGTATGCCTTATCATGAAAAGCTGTACGAGGCGATTCGTGACAGAAATTTGAAAGGTGCACTTCAGGCAAATGAAAAGATAATAGAAGATATTCGTGAGGAAATATTATCGGCTGATGCGAAATAATTTTTTATAGTATAAGCTATCATATAGCATACTGCACATAGCATAAAGTAAGGAGGGAATATGAAAGGAGAGTACGATTTTACAGATTTAGATTTAAGAGAAAGTAAGTCTAACCTTGAATATGTTGATAATAAATACAATAAAATACAATTTTCATCTATTGAACCACTAAGAAAATGGGATAGATTTGTATTTAAAGATGGTCAACTTGTGATTGAAAGAGGTAGTAAAAATATTACTTTAGATGGCTCTAAAGGATGGAGTTTAAATAGCAAAGGCACTATTTTCTATGCATCTAAGAACAAAGTACCAGATGCAGATTTACCAAGTACAAATTCCATCAAGGCAAATCTAATGTGTAAAAATAGAAATGTAACTAACATAGATTATTTTTACACATTAGGTAATAGTTCAAAAATGAATTGCATAGGAATAACAAAAGATGGTGATATTGGAATAAGTGTTGATATGTTAACAAAAGAAGAAATTATACAAAAGTTAAACAATGCTCCAATAGAATTAGTTTACAGACTCGCAGAACCAACATATGAAGAAGTACCATTTGAACTTCAAAAAATAATTCTTGAAGGATATGAAAATGGAACACTATTCTTTGATACTAATATACCACCAACTGCAACAGTTACTTATGCAGGTGAAACACCAATAGTTAAGGCAACTAAATTGAATAAAACCGAAGTTTCAAATAATACTGCAGATATAAATGATAATATACTACCTTATCTTATGGATATGGATTATAGGATCGTAATGCTACAACTGGCAACAGAGGAATTAGAAGGTGAAGTAAGTATGGCAAGATTGTTCGGAGGAACTTACGAAATGCTTAAGAGAGATATACTTTCAAAAAGATTAAGTAGACAAGAATATGGCTACAGACTTGCAGACTACTTCAATGCAGGAAAACTAACAGAAGAACAGGTTAGAGAACTGGAGGAATTAAGATAATGAGTAGAAATATAAAAGAAATAGGAAAGGAACTTCTAGGTAAGAGTTTAAACTCTTACCATAGGAGAACTGGAC
>CAKUYM010000676.1 GCA_934716785.1 uncultured Bacteroides sp.
GGGTATAGGTGCGTTACTTGTTATGTTGGTGGTCCCAAAAAGGCTATTTGTCTTTGATAAGAAAAACAGTAAAAATGGTACAAATATCCGGATTATAGTTACATGCGTTTCTTCTGAAAGTCGGTATTTTTGTAACAATAAAAACCGGGATAATGAATAAATGAATTGCTGTTCCGACAGAATCAATAACTTTATCCGATAAATAAGTAAAACGTTATGAGCAGGATTTTATTATTTTCAGTATTCACTATTTTAACATTCAATGTTATGGCACAGGAAAAGATTGTACAGACGGCAGGGCGCAACCAGTTGGGAGAATTCGCCCCGAAATTTGCAGAACTCAATGATGATGTTCTTTTCGGTGAGGTGTGGAGCCGTACCGACAAACTCGGACTGCGTGATCGTAGTCTGGTGACGGTTACTTCGCTCATCAGTCAGGGCATCACTGATAATTCGTTGACGTATCATTTGCAATCG
Source organism: uncultured Bacteroides sp. (assembly GCA_934716785.1). GTDB lineage: Bacteria > Bacteroidota > Bacteroidia > Bacteroidales > Bacteroidaceae > Bacteroides. Next base: position 478 of record CAKUYM010000676.1, read on the forward strand.
GCAAAGAAAAACGGTATCACCCGGACGGAAATTGCCGAGATTATTACTCATATCGGCTTTTATGCCGGTTGGCCGAAGGCTTGGGCGGCATTCAACCTCGCGAAAAATGTGTGGGCGGAAGATACTGCCGGCGAAGATGCCAAAGCAGCATTCCAGCGGGAGATGATTTTCCCTATTGGAGAGCCTAACACGGCATATGCCAAGTATTTCATCGGCAACAGCTATCTCGCACCGGTTTCACGGGAGCAGGTAAATATTTCCAATGTTACGTTTGAGCCTCGTTGCCGCAATAACTGGCACATCCATAAAGCTACAAAAGGCGGCGGGCAGATGCTTATAGGTGTTGCCGGCCGCGGTTGGTATCAGGAGGAAGGTAAGGCTGCCGTAGAGATACTGCCGGGCACAGTCATTCATATCCCGGCCAACGTGAAGCATTGGCATGGAGCGGCAGCAGATAGCTGGTTTGCCCATCTCGCATTTGAAATAGAGGGAGAGAACACTTCTAATGAATGGCTTGAACCTGTGACAGATGAACAATATGACAAACTTAAATAATGATGAACTTAAATAATGGCGAACATGCATAAATTATTATTGATATTATTGTCGACCATTGGTATGGGCCTGACAACTGCCACTTATGCGCAACAAAAAAAGACTATGAACAATAAGCAGTCAAACCATAAAGTCCTTGTCACCTATTTTTCTGCAACCGGCACCACGGCTCGCGCAGCAGAGAAATTGGCAAGTGTGACGGGAGGAGAACTCTATGCCATCACCCCTGCCAAGCCTTATACAAGTGCCGATCTCAATTGGAACAACAAACAGTCACGGAGTTCAGTGGAGATGCACGATGAGAAAGCCCGTCCGGAACTTGGCGGTAAGAAACTGGATGTGGCAGGGTATGATATAATCTTTATCGGTTATCCTATCTGGTGGGATCTTGCACCCAGAGTTGTCAATACATTTATTGAAAAGTACGACTTGAAGGGAAAAACCGTCATTCCTTTTGCTACATCGGGAGGAAGCAGCATTGCCAACAGCGCGGCGGTATTGAAGAAAAGCTACCCTGCTCTCAATTGGAAAGAAGGACAGTTGCTCAATCGTGCCGATGAAAATACCATTCGCAAATGGATCGACAAATTGAACTATTAGACATTGATAGATAGAACTATTAGACCATATCTTCGTCTACACCGAATTGTTC
>CAKUYM010000677.1 GCA_934716785.1 uncultured Bacteroides sp.
AGCGGTGTTTTCAGGTCATGAGAGATATATGTGAAGAAATTAATCTTCTGCTGGTTCATATTCTCCACGTTGATGCGTTGTTCATGCTCTGTTTTCAGTCGCATGAGCAGGATGATACGTGTCTTGGTGTATCTATAAGCAGCGTAGATGAGTAATAGGGAGAGTAGTGCATAGGCAAAATATGCACCCGGCGAGAGCCACCAAGGAGGAAGAACCCTGATTGCAAGATTTTTTTGTCCGGCTTCATCCCAGTGGATGCCGTCTTTGCTGGCTTTGATTCTTAAAATATATCTACCTGAAGGCAGATTGGAGAAACGTACCTGATGTTGGTTGCCTACAAACTGCCAGTCTTTGTCAATACCTTCCATTTTCATCGCATATTGGGTATTGTGGGTGTATTGATAATTTAGTCCGGAGTATTCGAGACGTAAGGATTGAGCCTGCTCATGTGTCAAGGTAATCTCTGTCAGTTCGGAAATTGAAGAAGGTATAGACGCTTTTTCATTATTGGGCGACATATACTCACTGTTGCTCCAGATGGCGGTCAGCACAATGTTAAAGTGTGGATTGACCGAGCGTACTTGTTCCGGATAGAAAGAAATCATGCCGTTGATGGTTCCGAAATATAGCTCTCCGTCAGGCTTCTTGCAGGCGGAGGAGTAGTTGAACTGGTTGATAGGCAACCCGTCGGCTGTGGTATATCGGTCTATATTTTTTGTTTGGGGGTTGATACAACACAGCCCGTTGCCGGTGCCTACCCAAATGTTGTTCATCTCATCCTCTATGATACCTTTAATGGCATTGGAGCCCAGTTGCTCCTTATTGTAGGAAGTGATGATATTACCGTTACGATCTGATACATAAAGTCCGTTGTTGTCTGTCCCTATCCATATCCGCTGATGCGAATCGGGGTAGATGTAGGTTATGTAGAGGTCGGTATACGGCAGGATAGGGAGTGGTGAGACTTTCAATGTGTGGGTATTTATCTGGAACATGCTGCCTTTCCGCGTACCTGCCCAGAGTATGCTGTCATTAAACTGTGCCATATTGAAAATCCGTAGAGGCGATATCTTTTCCGGGCGTGAATTGATTTTCTTCTTATCAATCAGGAATAGGCCGGAAGGCCCTCCGTACCAGACATGGTCATTCTTGTCTTCGATGATACAGAAACCGGAAGAAACCTCATCCGACAATAAATTATAGTCTACCGTGCGGTTTGAATGTGGTATATAGTGGAGAACTCCTTTCAGGAACAGTCCGAGCCATAGGCTGTTGTCCTTGTCGAGCCATAAAGAATGTATGTTCTTGGCATATATCTGCATCTGTTTGTGAAGTCGTTCGGCACGGGTTATCTCTTTCTTATTATTCAGATAATTCAATCCGCCGTCTTCGGTAGCGATGTACAGTCCGCTGTCGGGGGCATTGATGATTTGGCGGACGGCTTTCCCACTCAAATGATTGAAACTTCCTCCATATGGATATATTCGGAACTGGTCGGAACCGGATATATAATAATTGACTCCTCCGAAATAAGTCCCCACCCACATGTTGTGAGCTTTGTCTTGGTATAGACTGTAAATGGGAGAATCATTCAGTGCGCTTAAGTCCCATTCGGATTGTTCGTAATGTGCAATCAGTTGGTAGAGTTTGTTGAACACGAAGATACCGTATTCTGTCCCT
>CAKUYM010000678.1 GCA_934716785.1 uncultured Bacteroides sp.
ATATTAAAGTTGGCTGATGAAGAGATCAATTTTGTAAGTTTAAAGAAAAAAATAAATAAAGAGATTGATAGATCAAAAGAATGGTTGCTTAGACAGTTGCAGCAAAAAAAGGAGTTGTCAATAAAGGATAACAAGGCTATGGATTATTCTGGTATAATCGATAAAGCCTTGGCACAAGAGCAATTACAATTACGTGAATTAAATGATTTATATGAAGCAAGAGATTGGTTTTTACAGCAGATTGCAAATAAAGATGAAGCAATAGAGGGATTAAAAAACTGGGTTAATGAAATTCAGGAAGGGAAAAAATATTGGGAGATGCATTCGAGAGAACAAGAAAAGCGTATTGAAGAATTGCAATCTGAAATATGTAGATTAAAAGAGTTATTAAAATAATAATGCCAATATTATGGAAAATATATAGAAATTACACAAACAAATAATAAGAAAATGGGAGGAAAATATGAAAGTAGAAATGTCAACTGGTAAATATATAATTGAGCAATCTGGAGTGGTGTTTCTTTATGATATAACATCTGAATTGAAAATGAAGATTGACACAGAAAAGAATTTCTCCTTTGAAATCATATTAAAATTTGCAACTGATGGAACAAAAGAGCAAAAAGTTCAAAGAGACGTTACAGGCAATACTATATATCTTACATGTTATAATTTTTCAAATGCATTAGGTACGGGAACGACTAACCCTATTTCAGTTGCAACAGTATCAGGAAAAGAATTATTACTTCATTTTTGGTCATATACAAGTGATACGATGCGAAAAGTAGAATATACTTTCTTAATGGAAGAATAGGTGGTGATATAACAATGCCAGATATTGAATTAAATTCAAGTGCTATTTCAGCTGATAATATAAATGGAGTATCGACAGAAAGTTTTAATAAGTTGAATGATGAGCAAAAGACAATTGTTTTAAATGGTAATAACGATGCTATTGCAAAAGACAAAGATGCAGGATTATTAGGCCGTTTTTTGGGATCCAATACTAAAAATGCAACTATACATATTGCTTTGATAATATGTATCATATTACTATTTATCTGTTTAGTAGATATGGTACATGCTTTTTGGGTAAATAAAGTCATAACATCAGAAATCTGGAATTTGGTATTTCCTATAATTACATTAGCGTTAGGATATATTTTTGGTAAGAGTGATGAAAAGTAGTGTATTTTAATTTAAACGTATAGAAGGTTAGTGTAAAATACGGAAAGTAATAGTTGGAATTTATGAATGAAATAATTAGAAAGAAACTATCATATAAGAAAATAATACTTGCATCATGTGGAATACTTGGAATTATAATTGAGATGTCAGATATGATCCATAATACAGATCTTGCTGGCAATATATTATGGATCCCAAGTTTTCTTTTTATGTACTACATATATGACAAGTTAAAGGATGTCAAATCAGATAGAAGAATGGAAATAATGGTTGTTTTATATTCTGCGCTTCTTGCATTTCCGTTAATAATTGGAGCCGCGTTGGATAATGAATCTGGTTTATCATCGGTAAAGGTTTGTATGAAAGGTAGTTTATTGACATTTTCATTATATCCAATGATAAAATTATTGACAGCGTGGATTGATAAGTCACAAAAAACGGACAACTGTTCTGAAATTCAGAATAAGAGAATTTTTATGATATCTTATGG
>CAKUYM010000679.1 GCA_934716785.1 uncultured Bacteroides sp.
GCGGATGAAGCCGGTAAAGTCGATGAAGTGAATGATTACTATCCTTTTGGCGGTTTGATGTCTAATGTATGCAATAACGTTCAGCCTTATAAGTATAATGGTAAGGAGTTGGATTGGAAGAATGAATTGGATTGGTATGATTATGGGGCAAGATATTATGATCCTCTAATAGGTATGTTTTTGTCAGTTGATCCTTTGTCTGAAAACTCCTATTCAGTTAATCCTTATGCTTATTGTTTGAGTAATCCTTTTAATCGTATTGACCCAACAGGAATGTCTTCACGTTATAATTGGAAAACTAAAAGATATGAGGATGAAGATGGCAATGAAGTTTCTTGGGAAGAAGTACAGGCTGAATATCAATTAGATGGAATGTCTTCTCTTGCTGTTGATGGCCTTAATGATTGGGGATTTTCTAATGAGACTGATGATGGAGGAAATGTTGATGCAATCAGTGGCGCAGCTCCTAAGGTAACATCTCTTAAAATAATAGAACCTAATGCCAGTACTGTCATACCTGTAGTGATGCCATGGAAATCTCTGGCAGGAGAGGCTTTCGGAAATATTATTTCTAAATTTATAGGACCTGCATTTTTGATTTTCACTTTACAAGGTGATTCTTCACCAGCGTATGTTAAAGAAGCAAAAGATAGTAGCAATAATGAGAAACATGGTGATGGAGGAAGAACATTAAGTAAAGATGAAAAGAGAATCAAGGATTTGGAAGATCGATTGAATCAAAGTCGGAATAATAAAGAAAAACAGGAACTAAAACAGAAAATTAAAAATATTAGGCAAAATGGAGAACGAAGTCGTAAAGGTGAAGAACATAGCAGAGGTGCCAAAAGGTAAACTTAAGCTTATTTATGTATTGGATAAAGGAGTGATTGCTCGTATAGGAATACATGATATTGCCTTTTTTAAATATGGACATACTATTACTCCTTATTTGCAATTGTCTTATGATTATATGGAGGCAGATCCCGATTATCCGGAATGTACAGAAGTATATTCTTTTTTTGATGAAGGATTTTCTTTTTGGGTAAACAGGAAAGATCGGAATATACTTCATAGGATGGTTTGCGTATCTAGTTTCGTTTTTAAGGGTTACGAATTGATTGGAATGAAATTTGATGATTTCATGAAATTGAATCTGTTACGACCTGAGTATGTTTGGCACGACGTTTGGTTTCCTGGTCCTGGAACTAACTTCAGGTATTATACGAGTTATTATTTCTGTAAATATCAATTTGTATTTTATGTATGGCGAGGAAAAATTAGGAGAGTGTATTTGAAAGACCGTTTTTTTAGAAACAAACCTTACTATATGAGAAATTTTGATGTTGTGAAATATGAAGAATGAGAACTTTATTGGATAATAAAGAACTAATCCTTCTTTACTTGTAATTATCAACTCCTGCATGAATATTGCTCTTGTTTGTGCAGGAGTTTTTCTGCTATGACGAACGGATTATCGTCCCATAGTAACGGCATCTACTTGCACCAATCGCCAGACAACTTGAACACGAAAGATACGGAATGGCACGGCCTGTCGGAGATGGAGGTAAATCCGGACGAATTCTTCTGACCCGGCAGATGAACGGTGACGAAGCTCATGATACCTATACGGTATATGACAATTACGGTAATGTCCGCTT
>CAKUYM010000680.1 GCA_934716785.1 uncultured Bacteroides sp.
ACAACGAGAGGGTGTGCCTGTTGACACACCCTCTTGCGTAAGCATCAAACTTGGATTATTAAGAAAAAAGTTTATTTATATCATTGCATAGTAAGAGACTTTAATCTTATATAGGAAATTACAACTCCTAATATCCAAATAAATAAAAAAGCGATAAATGTAAAAGCCACTGGCCTGATTTTTTGTTGTAAACAACCGTTTTTTTGTACTACTTTTGTAGAAGTTAAAATATCGCCTATCCGTTGTCCCTTTGGACTTGCAAAAAAGATAACAAGTTCGATAAAATGCAGACAATAACAAAGATTACGCGCTACACATCTCAAAGGACCTGCTATATTATGAGTTTTAAGATTTATAATCTGAATTCCCATGATACGTTTTCCAAAACTCATACCTTTATAACAATCTTTACACAGAAGCCAGTAAAAAGAAAAATGTACACCAGCTATTAGGCCAAAGACCCCAAAAGGCAAAACTTCTTTCACACTCAAATTAATAATAGTTTCTACCACTAGAACTATTAAGCAAGCAACTAAAAAATCTATAGTTATAGCCATGAGTCTCTTTTTCTTCATTTTCTCTTCAACAATTTCCTTCATATATTCTTATTTAAATAAATTCGTAATAAAGTTCAATATATCAGATAAATCAATTGAGATATCAGCACCTATAATTAGACTAGCTGAAACATCAAGTGTATATTCTGTATTTGTAGACTCTGACTCATTCGTTTTCTTATAATATCTTCCTGTAGAATCAAAAGTCTCTGTTTTTTTATGATCCTCTTCCCAAACAGATAATCCGACCGTATAACCACTTTCCCTAACAGCCGTCCAAGAATCAGGTTCGTAAGCTCTTGTATAGTTTTCAGCACTAAAAGGACCAACTACAGCAGAAATTCCTTTTTCAACTGTCAAAGGGCCACCACCTATTTTTACACTACCACCATTTATTCCTAATTCAACGCCAATACCTAATATTTTGGCACTAGCTTTAGCCTGCGAACCTATCGAGAATGAAACTGAAAGAGAGTTTTTTAAAAATGGCCAAGCTTCATCCCATCCATTACCATTAGGGTCAACATATCTAATAGGATTATTTCCACAGTAATTATAAACATTAAAAGAATTATATTTTTCTGCTAAAGAATCTACCGCACACCATCTTCCTATCGTCGCATCATAATGCCTTGCCCCATAATCATACCAATCCAATCCGCCTTTCCGATCCAACTCCTTACCATTGTACTTATAAGGCTGCACATTATTGCATACATTAGACATCAAACCGCCAAAAGGATAGTAATCATTCACTTCATCGACTTTACCGGCTTCATCCGCGACTACACGGATATTTCCCTGATGATCTTTAATGTAAAAATGGAACTTGTTGTCTTGGAAACTATAATATCCCGCCTCATTCAAGAGCATCTTCAAACTGCCATTCTCATAGACCGCATTGCCACAATAAACGGTGGACGTGACGTTATTGTTTATAGTATGCGTGGTACGGACTTTACTGCCGTCTGCAGCATACTCATATTCAATACTATTTCCGTCAGCAAAACTTATGTGACTTGGCAAATTTAAGAGATTATATTGAATTTCAGTTATATTTTTGTTTAAATCTTTAGTCAGGTTACCAT
>CAKUYM010000681.1 GCA_934716785.1 uncultured Bacteroides sp.
CAGGCCATCAATGCCGCAGAGGCAGTTCGTAGTCGTGGAGTATGGGCTATCTATAACACGGGAAACAAGAACAATGATTATCGTGTCATTTTCGAAACGGCTGATTTGAGCAACAATCCTGAAATTCTTTGGTTCAAGATGTATGATGGCGATCAGGTGGGCAACAGTGTGACTCGCTATCTCAATACCGGTGGTGGTAATATTGGTGTTACGGCATCATTGGTAGATGATTATCTGACCTTTGACGGTAAGCCTTTTACCGGTACAGACCGCTTGGAAGCGAAGCGTAACTACCCGAATGAACTTCTGCCGACGAAGCGTGACCCCCGTTTGGCACAGACGGTAGCACTGCCCGGACAGCGCATGCAACCCCAGAGTGCGGGAAGTCCTTATACGGTAGAATGGCCTTCATTGGCAGGAGACGGATCTGCATTCGGTACCAATGTCACCGGTTACGTGATGCTGAAGCATGTGCAGATTGATTATACCGGTGATTATATATCCGAATACAAAGGTTCTACTCCGGCTATTCAATTCCGTTATGCCGACGTGTTGTTGAATTATGCTGAAGCATTGGCAGAGCAGAACGGCGCAGCCAATGCAACGAAGATAAAAGAGGTACTCCATCCTTTGCGTGAACGTGCCGGCATGCCGGATATGGATTTCGACCGTGAATATAATACGGAGTCCGATTATCCGTTCCGCAGCTTGGACAAGTACATACAAGCTGTTCGTCGTGAGCGTCGTGTAGAAAAGGCATTGGAAGGACGTCGCTTGACTGATATCCTTCGTTGGGCTGCTGCCGAAGAGCTGATTATCGGTCAGTCTCCTAAGGGAGCTCTCTTTACGGGAAGTAACCTTGCGGATAAATATGGTGATAAACTGGAAGTAGGCAGGAATTTGTTCCTGACAGGAGAGGCCGGTGATGCTGAACGGTATATTCTTCCGGTGCCACCCACAACCATGCCTAACGGATGGCAGTTTAAGGCCGAACGTGATTATCTACTTCCCATCCAAGAGCGTATGATCAGCTTGATGGACGGATTGTGGGAACAGAATCCGGGTTGGTAATTGTAGAAAATGCATATAGTCATAGGGGAAAACTGCTCAAACGGTTTTTTCCTATGGCTGATTTGTTTATATTTGTATCTTATAAAATATAATATATGAAAAACATGATTTCATTAAAAGATTCCTTGTATTGTTGCTGCGCCGGAGTGGCAGCAGTGTCATCACTCACCTCGTGTGCATCTCAAAAGAAGGATGCGAAAGAACAGAAGCCGATGAACATTGTTTACATCATGTGCGACGACCATTCGTTTCAGACTATCAGCGCCTATGACCAGCGCTACATCCAGACACCGAATATCGACCGTATCGCCAATGAGGGAGTGCGCTTCACCAATAGTTTTGTAGCCAATTCATTGAGCGGTCCCAGTCGTGCATGTATGCTGACCGGCAAGCATAGTCATGCCAATGGATTCACGGATAACAGTACGACATTTGACGGTAATCAGCAGACTTTCCCGAAATTGCTCCAAGCCAATGGTTATCAGACTGCCATGATTGGTAAATGGCACTTGGTGTCCGAACCTACGGGATTCAACTATTGGGATATCCTGATAGGGCAGGG
>CAKUYM010000682.1 GCA_934716785.1 uncultured Bacteroides sp.
AGTCTGTTGAGCCCGGAGGGGATTCGTTGGTGGCTGAGGAATGCCATCAAGAACTTTACGGGATTTGCTCCGTTGGGTATGGTGATCATTGCCATGTTCGGATTGGGAGTGGCCCAGCACTCCGGATTTATCAATGCGTGTATCCGTATGGGGGTGGGAGATCGCAAGGAGAAGAGGAAGATTATCTTGTGGGTGATTGTGCTCGGGCTACTGTCGAATGCTATCGGTGACGGCGGTTACATCATCTTGCTGCCTATCGCCGCCATGCTGTTCCAGTGGGTGGGGCTTCATCCGATTGCGGGGATTGTGACGGCTTACGTATCCGTGGCTTGCGGATATAGTGCCAATATTGTATTGAGTACGATGGATCCGCTGTTGGCGCATACCACCCAAGAGGCTGCATTGGCCCAGACGGGTTATCAGGGGAATACGGAACCTCTTTGCAATTATTTCTTCATGAGTGCTTCTACGGTAGTGATTGCCGCTATTGTGTATCGGGTGACCCAGAAGTGGCTTCTTCCTAAGTTGGGCAGCTACGAAGGAGGTGTGGAGGTGGAAGCCTACCATCCTTTGTCGCGCAAGGAGAGGCGTGCACTAATAATGTCTGTCATTGTGGCTGCTATTTATGTGGTGTTGGTTCTGTGGCTTACATTTTCCTCTTACGGAATTTTGCGTGGCGTGAATGGTGGTCTGATGCACTCGCCTTTTATTGCCGGTATTCTGTTTCTGCTTTCTTTGGGGACAGGAATCACGGGTATGGTGTATGGTTTCAGTTCCGGCCGTTACCGCACGGACAATGATGTGATTGAAGGGCTGACGCAACCGATGAAGCTCCTTGGCGTCTATTTCGTGATTGCTTTCTTCGCTGCTCAAATGTTTGCCTGCTTTGAGTATTCTCATTTGGACAAGTGCCTTGCGATTATGGGAGCGGAGCTGCTCTCTTCTTTCGAGCAGACTCCGTTGACTGCCTTGCTCATGTTTATCCTGTTCACGGCATTTATCAACTTGATTATGGTATCCGCCACTTCCAAATGGGCTTTTATGTCTTTTATCTTTATCCCGATGTTTTCGCAGATGGGAATATCGCCGGATGTGGTACAGTGTGCTTTCCGCATCGGAGACAGTTCGACAAATGCCATTACTCCTTTCTTATTCTACATGCCTTTGGTGCTGACCTACATGCGCCAATACGACAGGCAGATCACGTATGGCACATTGCTCAAGTACACGTGGAGGTACTCATTGGCTATCCTGCTCATCTGGACGTTATTGTTTATCGGCTGGTATTTGTTGAAGATACCGGTAGGTTTGTAGCTATATTTGTTTGTTTTTCTGAATAAATCGTTATATTTGCATCCATTTCTTAAAGAAAAATAACAAATGAATTTACCGGAAGTCTCTGAAAAGCTGATAGAACAACTGAATCTTGGTAATACAAAGGCATTTGATGAAATCTACCATACATATTATCTTTATCTGTGTGCAATAGCTGTTTATTATGTACATGACAAGAGAGTGGCCGGAGAAATTGTAAACGATGTCTTTGTCGCTTTTTGGCAAAACCGCCATCATATCACTCATCCGGTTCTTCCATACTTGCGACGTGCCGTTCAGAATACAAG
>CAKUYM010000683.1 GCA_934716785.1 uncultured Bacteroides sp.
GGGTGTGGCAGTAGCGAGACAACCAATGACACTGGCAGTAGTGCCGCAAAGGAAAAAATTAACATAGAGGATATTTCTTGGAAGGTTGATGAAGGTATTGTTGACGGTGAACGTTATGTCCTTCTTAACTACACGAACAATACGCAGTATACGCTAACTAACTTTGAACTTACATTCAAAGAAAAGGCAGGTATCACTGAAGAAGAAAAAGAAAACTTCTATTCGGATATTCAAGAAAAATTTGAAGCAAGCGATGAAGACATGGAAGACATCAAGAGCCAACCAATTTCAATGCACGCTGAAACGGACAGAGTTGTTAATCCGGGCGAATCTGTTTCAAATATAAATTGTTATTATTACGGTGGTTCTTTTTATCTGAAAGACATTAATCATTATAACTTGGTCGAGCCTGATATTGCCACCATTAAGTATATCGATGAGGATAAAATTTTTACCATATATTATGATTACGCTTCAAAAAAGTATTCTGCCGAAGCAGATACAGAGATAGCATATCAATGGTCGCAAACAGACCTCGGTAGCAAAATTCCGAAACCGGATGTCAAAGTGGTAGAAAGCGGTAGAGACGATGAAAGTATCTTTATGTTTGATGCATATGGTTTGTCATTAGAGCAGTTTAATGCTTATGTCGAGAAATGCAAGGAACTTGGGTATACGATTGAACCAAGCAGCTTTGAGGGATTTTATTCGGCCGATAACACAGAAGGCTATAATGTTTATTTATGTTATGATGAAAAAGACTATTCAATGAGTGGCACTATCAGTGCTCCCGAAACCAAAAACGGATAGTAAAAAATAGAAATTAGGGCGATGATGAAAAATAATCATCGCTCAAGTTAATGTAGGTCACTTTATAAGAGTTGAGCCTAAGTCAGAGGACGAATTGAAGACATATATTAAAGAATATGGAGATCGTTACTGGATTCTTAAAGATACAGGACATGTGAAGAATAGTCCGTTATGTTTTGTGAATAACACAATTAAATAATACCCTCGGTCAAAAGGTCAGATGGAAGAAAAACCACCTGGCCTTTCATCTCGTTTGCGAAAAAGATCGCAAAGATACGGAGAAAACTATTAAGTGTAAGTTCTTGTTGTATACAGGCTGCTATAATCAGCCTATAGCAAATGAACATGAATTTGAAGGAGGAGACACATATGAATACAGGTAAAACATTAGAAACAAAACGTCTATTGCTTGTTCCGGGAAATAACGCCAGGGATGATGAGCCGTTTATAAACATGCTGCGAAATGATGGTAATTTTCGTGATTTTTGCGGCATTGAGTTCAGCGAAAAATATTTAGTAGAATTCAGGAATTACTTTGAACGGACAGGCCATGACGAATGTATTTACTCAATATTTCTTAAAGATTTGAACCGATTCATTGGTTATGTGGGATTTCATCGGGAAAGAAACTCGGACTATGAAATAGAATTCTATATCTCCAAAAGTGAGAGAAGAAAAGGCTATTGTGAGGAAGCTTGTAAAGCAGTGATGGATTTGTTTTTCTCAGAGGGTGTGTCAGTTGATCATACCAGAATAAGCGAAAGAAAACTGTATGCGACCACACTTTCTGACAATAGGCCTGTGATGCAG
>CAKUYM010000684.1 GCA_934716785.1 uncultured Bacteroides sp.
ATTCTGAAAAGCACGGCACGCGTCCGATTCGGATGTCGAGAGTATGTGGTCCGGTGGAAGTGGTGAACGACACTACTTTTACGGTTCGTTTTTATCGGATGGGGTTGGATAATCCCAAACGTACGGGAAGTATCTGCCTGATGGCTTCCGTAAAACAGGATCGTAAATTCCGGAGTGCCGTTCAGCAGATCGAAATACGCATTCCTCACCGTAATAAGGAAGGAATGCCGCAACACATTACTTTTCTGCAACTGCCGGATATAAATCCTTCCGTAAAAGAAACCGCATTGAACGGAACAGCAGATTCCGGCCTGCCGGTTTACTACTACGTCAAAGAAGGACCGGCAGAGATAAAGAGAGACAAGCTTACGTTGACTAAAATACCGCCCCGTGCCAAGTTTCCGGTGAAGGTGACGGTGGTGGCTTGGCAGTATGGGCGCAGCGGAGAACCAAAAGTGCAGACTGCCGAAGCTGTAGAGCGGAGCTTTTATATCAGAAAGTACGGCTCTTCCACCGGGAAATGAATTAATCGGTTTAATAGTTGAATTAAATCGGTTTAATATCTCGGTGGCTTTGAGTGTTTAAGATACTTTATTCGTATCTTATAGGTAAAAGAACGAAATTGTATGAATAAGAAAATTTTAGTTATAGCATTATTATCGGGCTCATTGACAATATCAGCAGTCGTGTCGGCCCAATCCGTATACCCCGGTCAGCATCAGGGGAAGCTGAAAAAAGAGACAGTGGCTCCTCTTCAGGCAGAGAGCTTTGATTTGAAAGATGTCCGTCTGCTGCCAAGCCGTTTCCGTGATAATATGCTTCGTGATTCTACTTGGATGGTCTCGATAGACGTCAATCGTTTGCTGCATAGCTTCCGAACCAATGCCGGTGTATTTGCCGGACGCGAAGGCGGATATATGACGGTGAAGAAACTTGGCGGTTGGGAGTCTTTGGATTGCGAACTTCGCGGACATACCACCGGACATTTGCTCTCGGCATACGCTTTGATGTATGCGGCTACTGGCAGCGAGATATTCAAGTTGAAAGGCGACAGTCTGGTGAACGGGCTGACCGAGGTGCAGAATGCCTTGAAAGGCGGCTACCTGAGTGCTTACCCCGAAGAGCTGATAAACCGCAATATTCAGGGAAAGAGCGTTTGGGCACCTTGGTACACTCTTCACAAACTTTATTCCGGTCTGATAGACCAATATCTCTATGCGGATAATCGGCAGGCCTTGCAAGTGGTGACGAAAATGGGCGACTGGGCCTACAACAAGTTGAAGCCACTCAGCGAGGAAACTCGCAAGTTCATGATACGTAATGAATTCGGGGGGATCAATGAGTCATTCTACAATTTGTATGCCATCACGGGAGACGAGCGCTATCGTTGGCTGGCCGGATATTTTTACCATGACGACGTGATTGATCCGTTGAAAGAACTTCGGGATGACTTGGACACCAAGCATACGAATACGTTCATCCCGAAAGTGATTGCCGAAGCCCGCAATTATGAATTGACGGAAAACGAGACAAGCAAGAAGCTGTCCGAATTCTTTTGGCACACCATGATTGACCGTCATACGTTTGCTCCGGGATGCAGCAGTGACAAGGAGCATTAT
>CAKUYM010000685.1 GCA_934716785.1 uncultured Bacteroides sp.
GAATTGATTATTCATACTTTATCCTTTTCTTCTAAGGGTTATTCACTGGCAAATATACGCATAAAATCAAGTTTGTATTGCAATATTTGCTTTATTCTTATATCCACAAATGGCGTGCCATAAAAATTGGAGTATTATTTGTGTTATATATATAAGGTATAACAAATATCCAAATGCTTTTCCCGGTATAGCGCAGCCTTTATACCTTATATTTATCGTTTTTCTTCGTTTGTTTTCCTATTTTTTAGTTTAATTGGACATCGCTATATCCATGATAAAAGTTTCTTCCCAAAAACTTTCGTATATCCGGGAAAAGTAGTACTTTAGCGTGGTTTTTCACAAACCATGGAATGTGTAATTAATAATCATTTTAAATGCTTGAACAAGACAGAATTATAAAGATTAACATCGAGGAGGAAATGAAGTCATCGTACATTGACTACTCCATGTCGGTCATAGTTTCACGTGCCCTTCCGGATGTTAGAGATGGATTTAAACCCGTTCATCGTAGAATTTTATACGGAATGATGGAATTGGGTAATACTTCAGACAAACCTTATAAGAAATCGGCGAGAATAGTTGGTGAAGTACTTGGTAAGTATCATCCTCACGGAGACTCTTCTGTATATCTTGCGATGGTGCGTATGGCACAGGAATGGGCGATGCGCTATCCATTGGTAGACGGTCAGGGTAACTTTGGTTCAGTAGACGGTGACAGTCCTGCAGCTATGCGTTATACCGAGGCTCGTCTCAATAAGTTAGGTGAAGCTATGATGGATGACTTGTATAAGGAAACTGTTGATTTTGAACCGAACTTTGATAATACGCTGGTTGAGCCGAAAGTAATGCCAACCCGCATCCCTAATCTTTTAGTAAATGGTGCATCCGGTATTGCTGTAGGTATGGCTACCAATATGCCGCCTCACAATCTTTCGGAAGTTATCGATGCATGTGATGCATATATCGATAATCCGGAAATCACGGTGGAAGAGTTGATGGAATTCGTTAAAGCTCCTGACTTTCCTACAGGTGGATATATATATGGTGTAACCGGGGTTCGCGAAGCATATCTGACAGGACGTGGACGTGTGGTTATGCGAGCGAAAGCTGAAATTGAAAGCGGACAGACGCATGACAAGATTGTAATAACAGAGATTCCGTATAATGTGAACAAGGCTGAACTGATTAAATATATCGCTGACCTTGTGAACGAGAAGAAGATAGATGGCATCTCGAATGCAAATGATGAGTCCGACCGCGATGGTATGCGTATTGTTATTGACGTGAAACGTGATGCAAACGCCAGTGTAGTGTTGAATAAGCTCTATAAGATGACTGCTTTGCAGACGTCTTTCGGTGTGAATAATGTAGCATTGGTTCATGGACGTCCAAAAACATTGAATCTTAGAGATTTAATTAAATATTTCATTGAGCATAGACATGAAGTAGTTATACGTCGTACTCAGTTTGATCTTCGCAAGGCAAAAGAACGTGCACACATTCTTGAGGGTTTAATTATTGCTTCGGATAATATAGATGAAGTAATCCGTATTATTCGTGCCGCAAAAACTCCTAATGATGCCATAGCAGGCTTGATAGAGCGTTTCAATC
>CAKUYM010000686.1 GCA_934716785.1 uncultured Bacteroides sp.
GATATATCCGTTGTCGTGGTTTGCGATACCGACGTCGATGATTTGTGCGATGATGATCGGCACGATCAGGTCGAATACAACTTCCAGAAATTTAAAAAATGGCGCCAGAATACTTTCTTTTTTGTAGTTCTTTAAATAAACTGCTAATGAACGCATTTTTAAATTCCTTCCCTTCCTAAAAAATCTTTCCTATATTATATTACTTCCTTTTTCTGAAAAATAATACAACCAAAAGTGTACCATTTGAGACTTTTTTGTCAAGAAGAATGTACAAAAACAGGTAAATTTTGGAGAAAATTCAGCTTGACTTCAAAAAAATATATCACTAATATATTTGATAGCGCTATTTTATTTTGAAGATCAAACGTTATAATAGAAATTGTTTCTTTCTACTGAAAAATATGCGCTGAAAACTGATAAATTATGATAACCATAATGAGGAAGAAGACTATGCAGATTATCGAGACATTTGGTCATTATGTGGAAAATTTGACTAACTCAAAGCCGGAATCCGCCCGCTGGCTGTTAAAAACGGGATGGGAGGCACAGAACCTGAAATTCCGCTTTATGCAGGATAAAAGACTGATGCCCGCAGACAGACATCTTGCAAATCTGATGATGGATACCATGCTGCGTCCACTTCAGAAACCGGAGGATTCTGTTATTGTAAGTATTTTTACACCCTGCGAAATGATGCAGGAGGTGGGATTACATCCTTATAATGTAGAAGGATTTTCCTGTTATCTTTCTGCGAGCAAAGCAGAGAGAGCATTTCTGCAGCAGGCAGAGAATCAGGGGATTGCCGAGACACTGTGCAGTTATCATAAGACATTTCTTGGCGCGGCACAGAAAGGGCTGTTGCCGAAGCCCAAATGTATTGTTTATACGAATTTAACCTGCGATGCTAACCTGCTGACATTCCGTACACTGGCCGATTTTTACCAGGTGCCAGCATTTGCCATTGATGTGCCGTGGCAGCAGAATGAGGAGAATGTGCAATATGTGGCAGATCAGTTAAAAGAGTTAAAAGCATTTCTGGAAAAAAATACAGGTAAAACAATCTCTGAAGATGCACTGAAGAACCGTCTTGCATGCAGCAGGCGGACTCTGGAGAATTATAAAAAATATCAGCAGATGCGTGCGGACAGATATGTGCCGTCTGATCTGGTTACTCCGCTGTATGCAGGAATGACAAATAATATCCTGCTTGGAACAGCAGAAGAGGAGAAATATACACAGATGCTTCTTGAGGATATTAAGAAAGCACCTGCAGCGAAAGGCAAACATATTTACTGGATGCATACGATTCCATTCTGGTCTGATGCAGTTCGTCAGGAACTTTGCTTCAGCGAGAAAGCCCAGATTGTGGGATGTGAACTGGCAGAAACCTGTGAGCCGGATTTTGATCCGGAGAAACCATTTGAAGCTATGGCCAGAAGAATGGTATATCATTCACTGAACGGAAGTGCACTGAGAAGAATCGAAGCAGGAATCCGCCATGCGAAACAGGCGGGAGCAGACGGAGCAGTTTCATGGCTTCTTCCAGTGTCACCACACCTCTGAGGATTGGGAAGAATGCGTCGATTCCGTTCTGGTTGCAGGCA
>CAKUYM010000687.1 GCA_934716785.1 uncultured Bacteroides sp.
CCTTGACAGTTTGCTCTGAACGGATTTCTATATAAATGTACCTTATTCTATGGTAGGCAAAAGAGCTTTATGTTAGTTTTGCAACAAATAATTTTGAGATAGCTATGAGAAACAAAATTCTTTTATTTTTATTGGCTTTTATAGGAATAAGTCAGATGACGGCAGCATCAGTTGTCCGTGGTAAATACAATTTTAATGCTGAATGGTTGCTTTACGTTGGCGATATACCGGAAGCCAAAGAGGTGCGTTTTCAGGATGCGGATTGGAAGAAAGTAACATTACCCCGTCCTTTTAATGAAGATGAGGCTTTTCGTTTGAGTATAGAACAACTGACGGATACTGTGATGTGGTATCGCAAACATTTTCGTCTGCCTGCCGGCAGCAGGAATAAAAAAGTATTTGTTGAATTTGAAGGTGTCCGTCAAGGAGCTGATTTTTATATTAATGGTGAATATATCGGCTTGCATGAAAATGGCGCAATGGCTGTAGGTTTTGATTTGACCCCTTATATTAAATATGGACAGGAGAATGTAATGGCGGTCCGTATTGATAACAATTGGAATTATAAGGAACGTGCTACCGGTACCAAATATCAATGGAGTGACCGTAATTTCAATGCCAATTATGGAGGTATTCCTAAGAATGTATGGCTTCATGTAACCGATAAGGTTTATCAGACACTTCCCTTGTACAGTAATTTAAAAACTACCGGGGTTTATATCTATGCGGAAGATATCCGTGTGAAGTCTCGCAAGGCTGTGGTTCATGCGGAATCTGAAATAAAAAATGAATATAATCGGGATAAGAAAGTCGCTTATAAGGTTGAAGTGCTTGATCGTGACGGGAAAAGCATAAAAAGTTTTGAGGGTACTCAGACGGTGGTAAAACCGGGTGAAACTGCGACTTTGGAAGCTTCAGCAGAAATAGACGGACTTCATTTTTGGAGTTGGGGGTACGGATATTTGTACACAGTAAAAACCAGTTTATGGGTGGATGGCAGAAAGGTGGATGAAGTGGCTACCCGTACCGGTTTTCGTAAAACTCGTTTCGGCAGAGGAATGATTTGGTTGAATGATCGGGTGATTCAGATGAAAGGTTTTGCACAGCGTACCAGTAATGAATGGCCGGGAGTCGGTATGAGTGTTCCTGCATGGTTGAGTGATTATAGTAATGGGCTGATGGTGGAAGATAATGCCAACTTGGTTCGTTGGATGCATATCACTCCTTGGAAGCAGGATATTGAATCGTGTGACCGTGTCGGATTGATTCAGGCGATGCAGGCTGGTGATGCGGAAAAAGACCGTGAAGGTCGTCAATGGGAACAACGTACTGAATTGATGCGTGATGCCATTATTTACAATCGTAATAATCCGAGTATATTGTTCTATGAATGTGGAAACGAATCAATCAGTCGTGAACACATGATAGAAATGAAAGCGATTCGTGATAAGTATGACCCTCATGGGGGCCGTGCCATCGGTTCTCGTGAAATGCTTGATATTCGTGAAGCTGAATATGGTGGCGAGATGCTTTATATCAATAAGAGCAAACATCATCCGATGTGGGCTATGGAATACTGCCGTGATGAAGGGCTG
>CAKUYM010000688.1 GCA_934716785.1 uncultured Bacteroides sp.
CTGTAAGTGCAGCTTTGCCAGGTGGTACAATTTTATTAATGGGTAACCCAACTGCTAATATTACGTTTTCTCAGAATCTATATTGGCGTATTCTGCGTAAACAACTTGTATTGAAAGGCACATGGAATTCATCGTATGATGGTAAAAATCAATCTGATTGGACAGATGCTGTTAATGCGATAGCAAGTAAAGAAATAAATGTTGAGCCTTTAATCTCTCATGTTTTTAAGCAGGAATCTCTCATAGATGGGCTTAAGCTAATGTATGAGCATAATACCCCATATTGTAAGGTTATGACAACTTGGAATAATAAATAATATATTATGCACAAAAGTGAAATATCTGCATCAATGATGTGTTCTGACCTCATTGATCTTAAAGAGACAATAAGAATATTTGAAGAGGAAGGTATTGAGTTTCTACATATAGATATGATGGACGGTAATTTTGTTCCAAATTTTGGTCTTGGTGTTGATTATGTACGGGGACTCCGCAAATTAACCCAAATACCCTTGGATATTCACCTTATGGTGAAAGATCCAGAATATAAGTTCCAATGGATTGGAATACAGTCTTCGGATACGGTATCTATTCACTATGAAAGTACTTTTCAAGTTCAACGAGCACTAGATTATCTTGAACCTTTCGGTTGTAAACGTTTCCTTGCAATAAATCCAGCAACTCCAGTAAGTGCATTGGAAGAGGTGCTTGAGTATATTGATGGAATAAATTTGCTAATGGTTAATCCTGGTTTTGCAGGTCAGAAGATAGTACCTTCTACTATGCGTAAAGCTCAGAAGGTGGCAAATCTTTTAAAACGTGAAGGTAAAGATAATATAATAATCGAAGTTGATGGAAATATAACTCCAGAGAATGCTCGTAAACTTCGAGCTATAGGAGCAAGTAGATTTGTTGCAGGGACAAGTGCGATATTTAAGGGTGAATTGAATGAATACAAACAAAATATAATTACTTTTAGAAACAATATAGAATGAAGAATATAACAGATATCCATGAACTTAAGAATATACAACTTGACATACTAAAATATGTCGATAATTTCTGCCAGTTACATAAAATAACCTATTTTATGTGTGGTGGTACACTCATTGGGGCTGTTCGTCATAAAGGTTTCATACCATGGGATGATGATATTGATATTATGATGAAACGAGACGACTATGAGCGCTTTATTGAATTATTTTCAAAAGAAAAAAGTTATTATAAAGTCTATTCACATCATATTCAAAAAAAATACCCACATGCTTATGCAAAAGTAGCTGATGACAGAACAATTTTGTTAAATAACATAAATGGTGCTATTGAAATGGGGGTTAATATAGATGTCTTTCCAATTGATGATTTGCCTGACAACGAAAAAATCATTAAGAAACTATTTGAGAAAAGTTTTTCGCTAAACAGAAAACTTTCATTAAAGCAGATAAAGATATCCACAAACAGAAGCATTATAAAAAATATAATTCTTTTAATTGGAAAATTCATTTATTCTTTTACAAAAGTTCATAAAGTCATAGTTTCTCTTAATGAAAATGCTACCAAGTATCGTGGGTGTAATGGAATGAAGTG
>CAKUYM010000689.1 GCA_934716785.1 uncultured Bacteroides sp.
TTTAATGACTTTTTCTCCTACTGCGTCAACAATCGCCCGCCTTTGCTTGTTTAACACTCATCATTTTAATAAACCTATACCCTAACAAAAATGAGAACAGTTAAATTTCTATTAGCAGCCTGTTTCCTGCTCGCTCTCGGAACAAGCATCCGTGCTCAAGTACAGCGGAATGAAACGTACTTACCCAAATTTGCAATCAAAACCAATGCCCTCTACTGGGCGACCACTACTCCCAACCTCGGCTTTGAAGTCGGACTGGCAAAGAAGCTTACCCTCGACGTGTCAGGCAACTACAATCCGTGGAAGTTCGGAGACGACCGTCAAATCAAGCACTGGCTTGTCCAGCCCGAACTACGTTACTGGCTTTGCGAACGTTTCAACGGAAGTTTCTTCGGTCTGCACGGACATTACGGAGAGATGAATGTGAGCAACCTGAATATCTTCGGAATGGGGCACGACCGCTATGACGGCAACTTCTACGGTGCCGGCATCTCTTACGGTTACCAATGGTTGATTAGCAAGCGGTGGAGCATGGAAGCTACGATCGGTGCAGGATATGCCCGTCTGAAATACGACAAGTATGCCCGCGGCGACAACGGTGAGAAGTTAGGTCACAAAAGCCGCAATTATTTCGGCCCGACCAAAATCGACCTCAGCTTCATTTACATTATCAAATAGTCGAATCCACTAAAACTTACAAGAATGAAAAGAAAACTTTTTTATCTGTTTATAGCACTTGCCGCTACCATATTGCCGGCAAATGCCCAGAAATTTCTGAATGATGCGCTCACTCTCTCTAATGTATCACTGTGGCAACAAGGCAATTCACTTTATGTAGGAATGACTGTCGACATGAAGAATCTCACCATAGGTTCGACCCGAAGCCTAAGCCTTATCCCTCTGCTGACGGACGGACAGCACAATGTGCCTCTGCAGGAAATCATCGTCAACGGCAAAAGACGCGAAAAAGCGTATATGCGCAGCTTGGCAATGACAAAACAGGAGCCGACCGCCATCATTGTGCCTTACAACAAGCGGGAAACTTTCAATTATACGCAAGTCATTCCTTACAAACCGTGGATGGCGAATGCCTCTCTGCAACTTGTTGAAAATTTGTGCGGATGCGGCAATTATCAGGAGATGAATGCGCAAGAACTGATAACCAACGATGTGTCTACCGAAGCCAAACGACTGAGTGCCATGTCGCCTATCGTTGCCTATATCCAACCTACGGTGGAGGTTGTAAAGAACCGCAGCGAAAAATACGAGGCGCACCTCGATTTTCCGGTCAACAAGTCCGTTATCCTCACCGACTTCATGAATAATCATGCCGAACTGGTGAATATCCATTCTATGTTCGACAAGATTCAGAATGACAAGAACCTGACGATAAAAGGAATTGTCATCGAAGGCTTTGCCTCTCCCGAAGGTCCGTTAGCTTTCAACGAGCAGCTTTCCAAGAAACGGGCGGAAGCCTTGAAGGAGTATCTGGTAAAGAACGAGAAGGCATCTTCCAAACTTTACAAGGTCACTTTCGGCGGTGAGAACTGGGACGGGCTTGTAAAGGCTCTCAAATCT
>CAKUYM010000690.1 GCA_934716785.1 uncultured Bacteroides sp.
CTACTGGCATGAGTTTACTTTCCACATCGAACATGAATTGATGCCTCAATGCTTCGTAGGTTTCTTTCCGCTGAATGGACTCTGTTTTTTCTTCCTCTTTCAGTTTACGCAACAGTTCTGCCTTTTCTTCTTTTGACAATTTACTAATATCCATACTATAAACTTTTAAATGATTAATTACAATTTGATTTTATATACTTCTTTCAGTTCCCGTTCCTTGTTTTCCGCTTCGATATAAAGCGATGACCTTTGGTCTACCAACTTCGCAAATGTATTGCGATCCATATTCCCAGCATACAATTTTTCGTGTATGGCATCCAGTTCACTGGGAATCTTGTCAAGCCGATCCAGTAATTCATTAATCCGGTTAATCCGGTGTTGTTCCGCACTAATATCCGCCATCTTCTTTCTTCTTTAATATTGATTCCAGCTTCGGTATCAACAGGAGAAGTTCTTCTCCGTCCAGTTCGCGAAACTTCTTTCCAGCTATCCGGACATCAAGGAAAAACGCATTTACAGCTCCCCAGTCCGTTGTGTCGATTCCGATCCGCAGCACTCTCTTCAGGACAGCCGACCTGCGTCTTCTTATTTCCCGTTCGGTGATAGTCAAATCCCGGTTTTCTTTTTTCGCACCATTCAAATAGCCGCAGAGATACATTGCTTCGCTGTATGTCAACTCTTTTGTGGTATTTGTCCGTCCGTCCGTTAGGTCTAGCAGGATAGCCCGCTTTTGCTCGTCATCAATGCCTTGCGCGTTGTATATTGTATGCAAACGCTTGATAAGGCTTTTACTGATAGGTTTCTTCATTTTCTGCTCCATCATTATCACTTTTAATATTTTCAATCCAATGTTTTTGATACCCTTCCGCCCAAACTATGTAATATCCGCGTGAACCTCCTTTGCCACGTCCGATAAATGTTGCCTTGAAATGTTCTACGTATATTCTTTTAAAACTGTCACGTTTCACTTCATAAGCCGTTTTTCCTTCTACCTCGCGTCCGTCCACATGTGAGATAAATATGAATATCTTTCGTGGGAACTTCTTGCGGAGGCGGATTATTTCAGGGGCTTTCGCTCCTCCCTGTTGCTCGAAGTACTGTATGGAATCTATCATTATCACGTCCGGGCTACGTTGCTTAGACAGATAATCTTCCAAGTCATTTATAGTGGCTTCGTCCGAGTAGATTATATTGTTTGTCTTACTGCTGATACCTACATCAAGCACGGAGTTCACGAAGTCGTCACACGCGCCCATTTCCAATGTCAGATAAAGAACACGAAGCCCCATTTCATCAAATTTGCGAGCCAGTTGCAGAGCGAAAGAACTTTTACCTTGTCCCGACTTTCCGTAAATGATCCAGCAACCGGTTCTTTCCGGACGACCGAATGCCAGATACCATTCACCATCAAAATCAATATATTCATGTCGGATGTCTTCTAGGTTCTTCTGACTCCAAACTTTCATGCCAATTCTCCACGTTCGATTTGTTGCTTGATAATACGGTCTTCGATCATTCCTGACAGTTCGCGCAAATCATCGGTAAACCAAACAAACTTTCCCGGTACAGGCTC
>CAKUYM010000691.1 GCA_934716785.1 uncultured Bacteroides sp.
TGACCATCCATCTTTTTGCTTTCATTTTTCTTATAGATTTCATTGTTCTTATTGATTTGATTTTCTTTATTGATTTAATTATTCCCTGTTCATTTACTCACTGTTTCTTGCCAAATTGAAACGCACTCCGATATATGCCTTTGCACCATGCATCGGTCCCCATATCATCGTGGAATCAAAGTTATCACCCCAGGGATTGGCAGCGTCTACAATCGGATTCTTCTGTTTGAAGTTGGTCAGGTTCTCGCCGCCTATGTAAACAGACCAGCGGCGGAAGTAGCGGGTCACTTGCAGACTAAGTTGTTCAAAGCTGCCATAACGGCGATTCCATGACAGTTGCCCACCTTCAAGTTCATAAGGGGTGGGCATTCTGCCGCCGCCGTTCAATTGCAGCGTTGCGTCAAACTGCCAGATTCCCAATGAAGTCTGGTAAGATGCGGTCAACAGTCCTTTGTATTTGCTGGTCAAAGGCTTTTCCATCCGCTCGCCTTTGTAGGTGGTTTGTGCATCCGTCAGTCGGTAAGCACCGGTCAGGGTGAATCCCTTAAAGAACGGATAGCTTGCTTCTACTTGGAATACATGGGAGTACGAGCGCCCGTTCAAATTATAGAAAGACACCCCATGCGGATTGCTGTCCATGTCTACTACGACTTGTTTCAGAAAATCGGTATAATAGTATTCGGCATTTATATTCAGCGTCTTACCGAAGATAGGGATGTAAGTAGATACGCTCGCGCCATAATTCCAGGCTTCTTCCATATCCAAGTCTTTCGCAATCTCCACTTTACGGCTGCTGGAAAGCAGATAGTTGTTTTCCGCCAACACATGATTGGTTCGATATCCCTTGCCGGCGGAGAGACGGAAGTTTACATAATCGTTCGGGTTGTACTTGAGATGCGCACGGGGAGTTGCAAAGAATCCGTGCTCACTACTGTAATCTCCGCGCAGACCTGCCATCAGCATCCATTGGTCGTTCAGGTTCAACGTGTACTGCACGTAAGCTCCGGGAACGGCTTCTTTCTCAAAGGCTTTGAGGGGAATGTCGTCTGCCTTGTTCTCCAGACGATAGTGCTGGTCATACGTATCATAATTGAAACTCAGTCCTGCTGAGAGGCTGTTTCGCTTATTGAATTCTGTTTCGAACATCAATGAAGCGTAGACGTTGGTTTGGTCTACGTTATAAAGTTTCAGCCCGTAGCCGGCATCCTGATTATGCAGACTGGCAGAGAGAATCAAAGCCAAGTTGGTATTTTTCTCCTTATTGAATATATAGGCGTTCTTGGTGAAAAACTCATAACGCTCTGTATCAATGTTCACCTTATAAGGATTGTCGAGATGCATCCCGCCATGATCTGCCTGTCCGCTGGTACGCGTTTCGGAAAGGGCTTTGATGCCTGCCTGAAACACGTAATGGTCGCCCATATACGCCCACCGGTTCCACACGTTGTACTGCTCTACCTGCGGAATGTCCACAAATCCGTCACCATTGCCGTCGTGGGCTTTTGTCTCGTTTTCATAATGCGCCAATAGAGAGGTGCTCCAACGTTTGGAGATTTTCAGCGTGGCG
>CAKUYM010000692.1 GCA_934716785.1 uncultured Bacteroides sp.
ACGGCGACGGAGGATGGACCCCGTCCCACAGGTACCGGGATAGGTGCCGGTATGACAACGGCCACGGTAAAGACCGGTGATGGCAAGACGCAGACGTTTACCATTACAGTACGCAAGAATGCAAATGATTCCGGTTGGATGTAAGCGCACATACTGTTGGACAAGTTTATGAAGAAGCAGAAACGGATATATTATTTCTTTTATTGGATGCTGGCTTTTCTTCCTACACACCATCTTGGTGCGCAGGAAAAAGATGCTTGGCAAGTTGCGGCTGATTCGCTCATCAATCCGCCCTTATTGAAAGAAGGAGAACAGATAGTGCGTTTTGATTCTTCACATATTCATATCGGTACACTTTGGGATAATGATGCGCCGCGACAATATATTTTTCATTTCCGTAATATAAGTTCGGATGAGGTTCGGATAACGGAAGTCACGACGTCATGCGGATGTGCAGTAGCGATATTTCCTTCCGGGGCAATAGCTCCGGGCGTCGAGGATAAAGTCATTTTGACATACAATCCCAAAGACCGTATCGGTACGGTAGAGGCTCATGCATTTGTATATACCACTGTTTCTCATATACGTCCGATAGCACGTCTGACGTTGATAGGTGAAGTTTCCTGTTCGGATGTATGGGGATATCTTCCTTACCAAGCAGGGACATTGCGAATGAAGCGTAAGCAGGTCGTTTTCTCGGAAATAACCTCTCGGAACCGGTCGGTGGAGCGTATCCAGTGTGCTAATACCGGTGAGAAGCCTGTGACATTATCTGCTCGAATGCTTCCATCGTATGTCCGTTTCCATAGCGAACCGGAGACCATATTGCCCGGAGAAGAAGGAGATTTGGTCATAACAGTGGAAGGGAATAAGGTGGTAGGACTGGTAGGGGAGCGTTTGCAATTTTCTTTCGCTTTAGAGGGAATAGATGCCCCCTTGTCGGAACGGCAGGTGAATGTGGTCATCAATCGTGTTCAAGAATAATTTGATTTTAAATGTAATAAAGATTATAATATGAAAATTCTTTTCAGAATAATGACATTATTTGTACTACTATTCAGCATTGTAGCTTGTGAAGACGAGGATGATGCGAAGGTGGAAACTTTGGCAGTTACCCCTGCCAACTTAAATGGTACTTGGCAGTTGTCAGAGTGGAACGGTCAGTTATTGGCGGAGGGCACTTATTGTTATATAACCTTTGTCAGGAAAGATGCTACTTTTGAAATGTATCAGAAATTTGATAGTATGTATGCCCGCTATCTTACCGGTACATTCAGTATTGAGAAAGATGATTATTTAGGGTATATTATAAGCGGGAAGTATGATCACTCTTTGGGAGGACGTTGGAATAGTTCGTATATTGTTACAGAACTTTTGCCTTCAGGTTCTATGGTATGGACTGTGAAAGATGATGCTGGAGATGTTTCTAAATATATCCGTTGTGATGGAGTGCCGGCTTCTATAAAAAAAGAGGCTCAGACAGATTAAAAACTACATGCAGTCAGAACTTTTGATTTATAGGTTTCACCGCTTTCACCTTATGGCTTAGTGATTGTGATAT
>CAKUYM010000693.1 GCA_934716785.1 uncultured Bacteroides sp.
GGAGAAAAACAGCCTTTTATCATTGTCGATACAGAAACAAACAAACGCCTCTGCAACCGGGGAAAAGCTGTTAATTTACTGCAAAACACACCATATAACATACTGTTTTTGGGAAGTCATATCTATAAATATGACCTGAAAGATCAAGAATTCAGCATCGTTACAGAACAGGAAGGACAAGACATTATCGGAACACTGCTCCCAATCGGCAATTATCAGAATTCAACTTATCTGAACGACACTAAACGCATCTATGAACTGGATAACCGCACAAATCGACTGCAAACATTGTATTCTTGCCGACAAGATACGGTTATCAACTCTGTGTCAAAGGATGAGGAAGGCAATTTTTGGATCGGAAGCAATTATGGACTGGCTCATTATAACCCCATAACTCGAGCGTATACCCCGATGCCGACTTCATTATTTGGAGAAGTCACCCTGATAGTATGCGACCAACAGGGAAAAGTATGGATAGGAACCGACAGTATGCTCTTTGCATGGCTGATTAAGGAAAAGAAGTTTGTCCTGTTCGGAGAATCGGATGGTGCCACTCAGAATGAGTACCTATCCAAACCGCAGTTACTAAGTCTGCAGGGAGATGTATATATGGGCGGAATAAAAGGCCTGCTACACATCAACAGCAAACTTCTTTTAACGACCTCCGAACTGCCCCAGCTCCAATTATCGGATGTCATTATCAACGGAGAATCTGTAAATAATGAAATAAGCGGCAATCCCAAAGGCATCTCCGTGCCTTGGAATAGCAACATCGTTATTCGGATTATGTCAAAAGAGAAAGATATCTTCCGCCAGAAAATATATAAATATCAAATAAAAGAATTGGATAACCAGCCCATTGAATCCTATGATCCCGAATTAGTCATACGCTCACTGCCACCGGGAAGTTATAAAATCATGGCCTCTTGTACGGCAAAAGACGGTAGCTGGATTCCCGCTCAAGAAGTGTTGGAAGTGACTGTCCTTCCCCCTTGGTATCGCACGTGGTGGTTCATACTGAGTTGTGCTGTTTTCATTACCGTTACTATTATAGAGACTTTCCGCAGGGCATTGAAACGTAAGGAAGAAAAACTGAAATGGGCTATGAAGGAACACGAACAGCAAGTATATGAGGAAAAAGTACGCTTCCTGATCAATATCAGCCATGAACTTCGCACCCCGCTGACGTTGATACATGCGCCACTCAGCAGAATATTAAAATCACTCTCACCCGATGACAGTCGGTACCTACCTCTAAAAGCTATTTACAGACAGTCACAACGCATGAAGAATCTGATAAACATGGTGCTTGATGTACGCAAAATGGAAGTCGGTGAAAGTAAGATGCAGATGCAACCTCATCCGCTCAACAAATGGATTGAGCACATATCACAAGATTTTATCAGCGAAGGAGAAGCCAAAAATGTACGAATCCGTTATGAACTTGATCCGCAGATAGAGAGTGTCAGTTTTGACAAAGACAAATGTGAGACTATCTTAAGCAATCTGCTTATCAATGCACTGAAACATAGCCCCGAAAATACGGAAATCACCATTACTT
>CAKUYM010000694.1 GCA_934716785.1 uncultured Bacteroides sp.
TCCCGTCATTGCTTCCTCTGAAAGAACGGATACAGATTCTCAAACAATTTTACAGCCACACATTTGACCCTCACCTTGCGGTAGGCATTGCAACCACCAAAGACAAAAACAAGGAACATATCATCCGCCTGGTGCTTGCCAACAGTTTGCTGCACCAGACCTTAGAACCGGACGAGCAGTTGTTTATCCGTAATGAATTGCTGAGACGCATCGGAGCCGCCGAGTTTGTAGTATCCGCCCGGATAGAGAGAGATAATGCGCAGGAAGAAAAAAACGAAATCATAAACTTGGGGCGTGAAAATGGAGAAGTGGAGTTTAAAAAATCAATCGTATATCCGGTAAACCGTTCTCTTCCGGATATGAAACAGCAGTCAGAAGTTATTTTACGCACAATAGCCGGATTTCTGAATGCGAATGGCGGCACACTCTATATCGGCGTATCCGACAACGGTGACGTGACCGGACTGGCGAACGACTATTCATATATGGTATGCAACTCGGATGCTTACGAACGATTTATACGGCAACGGATTATTTCTACAATGGGAAAAGACATCAACAGTATTATCCATATTGATTTTCCCCAATATGCCGGACGGGAAATCTGTCATGTAACGATTCCGTGCTATGGAAAGTTGGTAGAACTGAACGGGGCTGTGTGGCAACGTCAAGGCAACTCTACGATTTTGCTGGACGGGAACGCCTTGTTGAAACAGCAGCAACGTAAAAAAGACGCACTGAAGAATGAGCTGAAGACGCTGGAAACAAAGGGAATTAAAACCGGCAAGAGCGATGTGAAGAATGAAGAACTGGTAAGCCAAGTCTTGCAAGACACAGGTGTGATTCAAACAAGTGTTGCCGCAGCCTTTGCCGCCAGTCTGGAAAAGAAGAAGAAAAAGGAAAAGGAGAAAGAACAACAACCGGCAAAGATAAATTACCGGATACCGACTTCGGCATTGCGCACTCCTCCGCAAGATGCTTGTATAATTACCTATCTGACTTTATTGGAAAACGGAGGCTACATGCTTACGGATGAAACTCCGCAGATTGCCAATATCGGACTGACATTGCCAATCTATGAAACCGAAATCGGCGGTAATCTGTTACTGTGCTATGATAGCGCATATGTAAACCGCGTTCCGCTAAAGATATTGTTGCAAAAGAAAAGAGGATATGCTTATAAAAACGGGGTTAACAAGGATATGCGCCTGATATTTGCAACTATCGAAAATGGAGAGCCATATATTCTATGCTGCACCAACAGACAGGGAAATGACTATTTCAAGCTATTCACGGTAGAGAAGATCAAGCAAAATACAGACCTGACATTGAAAGGAACACCACTCTTTTCGTATGATTTTGGAGAAGTGACACGATGGGAAGTGATACCGGAACCGGCTGCGGATAAGCTACAAAAACTGATATGCAACAAATTGCAATACCAAGGGATAGCAATCCATGCTGAAACGATTACCGCAGAACGGAACTTTTTAGAGACATTGGGAATAAAGTATCCATAGCCATCATGATGACAGCCAAGGCCTCATGTCTTCTGCCA
>CAKUYM010000695.1 GCA_934716785.1 uncultured Bacteroides sp.
GTCATTGGTTGTCTCGCTACTGCCACACCCAGCAAAACATACTGACATACTAAGAACAACAGCTAAAATGGCAAACAGCTTTACTTTCTTATTCATAATCTTGACCTCCTAAAAGTATTTATAATCTCTCGGAATCTTCACCCAAGTAAAATCAATGCTTTCAGATCCCTCTTTCTATAAAATCCCACTTTTTTTACTAAAATTACTTGACAACAAATCCACCGAAGGGAATGGCCAAGTCTTTTGTGTAAATTTTTAAACATTTTTATATTGTCATTTACATCTGTAAGCTCACTTTTCTGTGAGTAGCACTTTGATTATTTCTCCACGTATAGAAATCAATTTCTTAACCATTTCAGGATTATTGTATTCTACTGTCAATAATTCATACTCCTTATTACGAATATTTGCATTCCAATCTTCAATAGTCTCTAAATGAATTTCTTTTGGTTGTAAACTTATTTCTTCCCATATTTCTTTGTAATATATTTGTTGACAAGTAAGTATCATATACTCTTTAAAATTCAAATTCCCCCATTTCTCTTGAAAAGATTTTTCTTGCTTATATTCCACCTTTTGTCCTTTCACTGTTGTATAAATTACTTCTTTATTTTCCCAATTTGTTTGCAAAAAAAACAAGAGTTTATCCCACTGTTCATTAAAATATTTATGAATATTTTGAAGTTGTGGTCTTTTATCCATTCTTGGATAAACTGAATAATTACCAATTCTATGATATTCATCTCTAATAGACTTATTATTATTCATAACATCATAATATACATCAAAAGTAAAATCATTCGCGTCTACATTATTTTTATTTGACAATATACATGTAGAAAATCTCTCATTCTCTTTTATTAAAAATTGTGAAAGCTTGTCTTGATAATATATGCTAAAAAGTATTTTCCATATTAGTTTAGACAATATAGATTGCTCTGTATCAAATTTTGTATATTCATATGAAAAATCATACTCAATAATGTCATTTTCTTTAATGAACTTTTTTAATCTTTCTTCTAAATTATTATTTTGTAATACTTCAAGATCTTCATAATCTTTTATAAACAAATTAATACTATTTTCTACCATTTCCAATCCTCTCTTATTCATCAAAAAAACACCACAGCCCCGCCATGATGCTTCCTCACATTGCTGCAACTGGCTGCCATTTCACAGGCCCTATAGCTTTCCGTCACAGTGTTTCCACTGCTTTGGCTATTGAATTGTATCGTATACTATATTGTACATCATCTGCCACTTCATAGCAACCAATTTCAATCCATATCTCAGCTATTTTTACCAATTTCATTTCTTTATTTACTTACTTCTATAGCATTTTCTCCAAAGCTCTGGCCAATCTGAAAGATTTTTACAAGATTCTCTTCTCCATATCGGTTCACCCCAGGTACGATAATCGCATATATGCCAGGACTCATTCAGCTTCTTATAGTACTTTGATTTTCCTGCTTTAAGATCCTCATGTTTGATTTTCCCATTTCGGCGAACCCGCCGATTGGCATATTTTTTCGCCGAACGGTCTTTATCACCTTTGTAC
>CAKUYM010000696.1 GCA_934716785.1 uncultured Bacteroides sp.
TAGCCAAGGAAACGACAGAGGCTACGCGTGCCCGCGGTTATTCGATATTCTATATGATGGTGAATGTAGGCGCTTTCACCGGCAAAACGATTATCGATCCTTTGAGAAATGCCATTGGTGAGCAAGCGTATATTTATATCAATTATTTTTCAGGGACAATGACTGTCATTGCCTTGCTGGCTGTTGTTTTTCTTTATAAATCCACTCATACGGCAGGAGAAGGAAAAAGTCTCCATGAAATAGGACAGGGATTCATGAGAATCATAACAAACTGGCGTTTGTTGGTTCTGATACTGATTGTCACCGGATTCTGGATGGTGCAACAGCAACTTTATGCTACAATGCCTAAATATGTGATACGTATGGCCGGTGAAACGGCAAAACCGGGATGGATTGCCAATGTGAATCCTTTCGTGGTGGTATGTTGCGTCAGTTTTATCACACGTCTGATGGCAAAGCGCAGCGCCATCACCTCCATGAATGTGGGGATGTTCCTGATTCCCGTTTCGGCCATGCTGATGGCATGTGGCAACTTACTCGGCAATGACCTGATTTCAGGCATGAGCAACATTACACTGATGATGGTCTCGGGTATCGTTGTGCAGGCACTTGCCGAATGCTTTATCTCACCGCGTTATTTGGAATATTTCTCTTTGCAGGCTCCTAAAGGAGAAGAGGGAATGTACTTAGGATTCAGCCATCTGCATTCCTTCCTGTCATCTATTTTCGGTTTCGGACTGGCGGGAATCCTACTGACTAAATATTGTCCGGATCCGGCCTTATTCGAGTCGCGGGCAGCGTGGGAAGCCGCCAGCGCAAATGCACATTATATATGGTATTACTTTGCGGCGATTGGTTTGGTTGCCGCTATAGCGTTGCTGCTATTTGCGAAAATCACCGAATCCATCGATAAAAAGAAGAAAACTTATCAGTAAATATCTTCCTTTTTACGTATATTTGCCGTCACTTTGTCGTAAAAGTTGGCGGCATTTTGCATTTAATTAAGAAAGAAAAAACATGAAAGTAAAATTTATAAGCCTGGCAAGTGGCAGTAGTGGGAACTGCTATTATTTGGGCACCGAAACCTATGGAATACTGATAGACGCCGGAATAGGTATTCGTACTATAAAGAAAATACTAAAAGACTTTAATATCTCGATGGATAGCATTCGTGCCGTATTTGTAACGCACGATCATGCCGACCATATCAAGGCGGTGGGCCACTTGGGTGAAAAGCTGAACATACCGGTTTATACAACTGCACGTATTCATGCAGGAATCAACCGTAGCTATTGCATGACGGAAAAGCTAAGTTCGTCGGTCCGTTACCTGGAGAAACAGGAGCCTATGATGTTAGAGGACTTCCGCATCGAGTCTTTTGAGGTTCCGCATGATGGTACGGATAAAGTGGGGTATTGCATCGAAATAGACGGCAAGGTATTCTCTTTTCTGACGGACCTTGGAGAGATTACCCCTACGGCGGCTCATTACATCAACAAAGCCAATTATCTAATTATAGAAGCCAATTATGATGAAGAAATGCTCAAGATGGGAC
>CAKUYM010000697.1 GCA_934716785.1 uncultured Bacteroides sp.
ATAAAGGTGTGAATAAAAGCTAAAAAAGGCATTTTATTGCATAGAAAAAGAGACGAAATAACCTTATTTTTACTATTTTAAAGTTGAATTCCGTTTTTAAGTCTCAGAATAAAATGTCAGAAGTAGCAATTCACAAAATTACTTCTTTAAAAGCAAAGAAGGTTTAAGAATCACTTGATGGGGGTCTAGACCATAAAGTTGATTCAAAGACATCACTTTTTTATTCATCATAAGGGATGCGATAGAAAAAGGTGATGCGAAATCAAGAGATGGACGAAGATAGTTGTTGATGTGGAGAGACATTAAATTAACGTCATTATCACAAAGGAAGTCCATCTCTTTTCCTTTGGAAATAATCTCCCGAATGTGTTCGTGATTCTTTTCAATTTTACCTTTTTGTTGACTTTGTCTAGAATCACAAAAGAATAAACGAGTTAAACGTTGAGAGGTAAGAAATGAATTTTCAATACCTTCAATATCAAAGAACTCTTTTCCGTTATCTGTAAGAATAATAGGAAAGGTTTGACTGAATAAGGAATCACCTAAATTAGACTTAATAAAATTAAAAATACGAACAATTTCTTTTTTACAAATAGAATGAATTAGAAATATCAGCATTAGATTAGATTTTCTATGAAGTAAAGTCATTAAAGCTTTACCACCTTTTTTACCTTCAACTGTATCCATTTCCCAAATATCCAAATGAGGATAAAGAGAAATACAACTTAAGAAATCATCATAAAATCTTCCTGTTTTACAAATCGGTCGTTCTATTTTAACCTCAATATGGCTTGGTTTTCTTATTCTTCTTCTCATTTTTCGCTTCAAATCTATGTTTTTAACCGATAATAAATTCAAATCAATCAGCTTATACAAAGTAGCAATGGATATATCCAGTTCAGGATGAATATGAAGAATAACTTCAGGAGAAATATTCTTTTGAATGAGAGGAGAAACAATCCTATCGATTCTTTCTAAATCCTGATCAGACAAATGAATATGATTTCTAGATTCAACAAGACGAGTATTATAATCTTCATTAGCTTTTCTAGGATCGTATTCATACTTATTCAAACGACAATATTGTTTTTTTTCACAACCATTACAAGTAAATGGAAACTTCTTTAAACGAGAGCAAGGAGAATTACTATCAAATCTTTTGCATAGCTGATTACAATTATTTAACTTACAAGAACGACATTCTTTATTGAGACAAAAGCCACATAACCCAATGGTATGGCAAGAAAATCGATGAATACATTGATTCGAGTTTGAAGTAGTTTTTAATATACGATTTCGTTGAATTTCTTTTGAAATTGTTCTTGGGTCACAATGGATATAATGAGCAATTTCAATAAGTTTTAAGTTTCTTTGAAGACAAGATAAAATATCATTTCTATCTTGTAGAGTAAGGTGTTTTCCTTTTGTTCTTGAGTAGCACATATTTGCCTTCCTTTCTATTGCTACTTCTGACTTTTCTATTGTAAAACGGAATTTACTTCTTAAAAAGTTTCAGTTTGCCTTATAACGGAACTTAATTATTTAATTGAGG
>CAKUYM010000698.1 GCA_934716785.1 uncultured Bacteroides sp.
GCCATACAGTTGGTTGCCGATGTTTTGCTTTATCAGTTCGGTATTGCGCTGTACGGCATCCTTCACATTCTCCTGTCCTTTCTGGTCGATGTGTGTGGTGACAAACATCAGATTGGGAGTCACTTTTACTAATTCTGTCAAGAAGTCGATTTCTACCTTGCCTATCGGTTCGGGCTTCATGACGAAGAGTGCTGCATCAGCCTGCTGCATGTACTGTAGCGTAATCTGCGTGTGGTGCGGATAGGTGGACCCAACTCCCGGAGTGTCGATGATAGAAACGCCTTGTGGCAGGAAAGGGGCTTTTGTGTTCACCTGAATGTATGCAATGGCTTTGTCAGCCGACAGCCCGTTGTTCTTGTCAATCTCGGCTTGCGAACCAAATGCAGTCAGTTGTTCTTCGGTTATCTTTTCACGGTCGCCATTACCATACACTACCTCAAAGCTGTCTTCCGGAGCATTGGATATCCTGAATACACACGATGTGGCCACATCGGTGCACACGGGCAACAACTCACGTCCCAACAGCGCATTGATGAGCGAACTCTTTCCACTCTTCACCTTGCCGCAAACCACCAAGTTAAATTCTCCTTTCTCCAAAAGCGATTTGGCTAAAGTGAAAGGGACACCCGGTGTCGGCAATCCCAACGCCGGGTTCATCTTGACGAAGCCTTCGAGCTGCGTCATGCTTTCCAATGTCTGTTTCTTTAGCTGAACAGACAATTCTGCTATATTCATTATTCAGTATTCCGGTTATATATCACTTAATATTCAGTTGAAGCATCCAAACCATCGTGCCCGGCATCATGCATTCCGTCTGTTCCGTCGTCATGGAAAGAGCCACTGCTATGATGTATGTCATCATCCTCATGTCCTATGTTCTCAGGATGGTCTCCTACTTCCAATCCGGAAGTAGGGTCGTATTTATACTCCGGTTTCGGGTCGGGATCTTCCTCGGTAGTAACTTCATCATCGCTTCCAAACCAGGAAGAGAAAAGTGATTTCAAGTCATTTATCAAACTTTCCACCTGATGGTCGAGGCGCATATCCATTGCGGAAGAACGGGCTGATTGTAACTTCTCGAATTTCTCATCAAATTCATTATAAGGCATATCACCGATTGTATTCAAATGTCCGTTGTAAGCCGGAGCATAATCTGCCGGAACATTTATAAGGTCAGGATTCAACTGATAGCTGTTTTCCGCCACCCACTGATTGAAATGTTGCTCAACAAAGAAATTGGACGGTACTTCCATGCCTGTATTCGGGTCGTATTGATAGGGTGCCGGATCATTGGTGGCTACCATAAAGCAATTGGAATCCGACCAAGCATCAAGGAACTGATCCATCGGATATTCGATGCGCAAATCACCCGATCCCGGATCGGTAAGAATCACTTTCACATCTGATGGGTCTTCCGGATTGACTTCCACACCGGCTACAATCAGCGCATGATTTCCACCTTGGTCGCCAAATACATCGTTGAACCAGTTTTTGAGCTGTCCTCCGACAGTATCGTTGTCCCACAGTTCATAGG
>CAKUYM010000699.1 GCA_934716785.1 uncultured Bacteroides sp.
CACAATAATCATCTACGCCCACCGAATTATTCGTCAGGAGAATGATGATGATGATGTGTAGCTGTATAGTTCATATTTCTTTTATTATTTGCGACAAAAGTAAAGCATTTGTTTTATACTTCCAAACATTTATCACAAAAAGTTCAATTTTTATTTCAAATTAATGGCAACACTTCCTCCGGTTCAACATCACATTGCAGAAAACACATTTCACTCTTCGCCTTTTCCTGCGAGAATGTAAAATAAGTGCAAACGGCTTCCGTGCATACTTCCCCATCCTTATTATATAGTTTGGCATCAATAATGACAATGTTGCGTTTCATTTCTTTTATGGATGCGCGCAACACCACATGAGAATCGTTTGTACTGATTGGCTTCCTGTAGCGAGTCTCCATTTTTGAAGTAACTCCCGTTGTCTGCAACTTACGGAGTATCACCCATGCGCAAATCTCATCCAACAGCACAGCTTGAATTCCTCCGTGCAATGTATCAATCCAACCTTGGTATTCAGGACGCGGCTTCCAAATGCTCACGATTTCGTCACCGTCTTCGTAGAATTCCATTTTCACACCGGCTTCATTGTTGGGGGCACAACCGAAACAGTTGTACCCTTCCATACCTTTCCAAGGATTTATTATCTTCTTCATACTTTCCTCTTTTTTATTTTACTGTTCAAATATAAGCAAAAGATGAAAAAGAAATAATCTTTCGGACAAATTACTTTCGAATGCAACGGATAGACAAAGCTTTTCTTTCCGTCCCCGATGCAGCTTTTCCAATCGTATTTGCATCACTTTTCAAATAAAACACTTCATCGGCAATTGCAGTATTCATCTCGTTCAGTGTCCAGTATGCCAAATGCTTATCACCATAGATATTCCCCGATACCTTTTCAGTCTCAACCCACATACCAACAGGAGCCGCATTAAAACCTGATAAATCGGTAGCAGGAAATGTCATACCTCCGGTTACCAAAGGCAACCAAGTTCCCGACTTCAACAAAGAAACATCTTCCTTTAGATAAGTATTCAGGACATTCCAATCCTTCCAATCCGGTATATTCAAACGGGCAGGTAAGAAATCGGCAGACAGTGCCACATTAGCAGTATAAAGACAATATCCTACGCCTGACTCCAAATATCCTGTAACATTCTCTGTTACTTTTTCCAGTTTGTGAAGTTCTCCACCTGACAAATATAAGGTAGCTTCCAAATTACTTCGCATCCAGTATTGAGTTCCAATCTTCACTAACGGGTAATTATGAATCATCCCGCCACGTACATCACGGACAACATCCGCCAAAGCCAATACCGGCAACACATTATCTGTCGTTGATATCGATAACGAGATATTTCCGTCTGCCATTACATAAACATTATTACAAGCAGCCAAAGTTCCGGCAACATAAGTCGGCGAATTATCTTCCATATTCCACGAGATACTTCCACCGTGAACCTTACCGGATTTATCCAATAATTGCACCACAGTCCCCAGTGATAAATCAACGCCCCCATTTTCTTTCATCGG
>CAKUYM010000700.1 GCA_934716785.1 uncultured Bacteroides sp.
ACATTATGTAGCGCTTGATATGGGGTCAAGTAATGGAAAAATTGTGAGAGCCTATTTGGATAAGGAGAAAAAGTTGATTATGCGCGAAGTTGGACGTTTCCCAACGCCACGCATTTGGATAAATGTACATGTAAGAACAGATATTTATGGCGTATACAAAGAGGTATGTAATGCTCTATCCCGTTTGAGCATAAATGGGATGAAAATAAAAAGCTTTGGTGCAGATTCGTGGTCAAGTGATTTTGGTCTTATTACTCCAGAAGGAGAGCTGTTGGGTTTACCAATATTTTACCGAGATAAATGGACAGATGGTATTCCTGAAGAAGTAGAAAAATTTATAAATTATCAAGAGCTATATACATTAACTACTCAGCGTAGGATGAGAGATGCAACGTTATGCCAGCTTCTTGCACTAAAAAAGGAAAGTCCAGAGCTATTGAATAACGGAAATAAACTGATGTGCCTTGGTGACATACTAATGTATTTTTTTTCTGGAAAAGTTTGTTCGGAGATTTCCGTTGCATCTTATTCGCAATTGTTCAGCATGAAAAATATGTGTTGGGAGAATCAGGTGTTTGATTTGTTTGGTATTCCTAAAGGTATTCAACCGAGAATAGTACACGCTGGAGAATATTTAGGGAAAATATCTGCGGAACAGGCACGAGTATTAGGGGTAAATTGTTTTGAAGTGATTGCACCTCCAGTACATGATACAGCAGCGGCAGGTGTAGCAGTCCCTGCAAAAAAAGAGGAAAATTGGGCATATTTAGCAACCGGAAGTTGGTATTTAGTCAGTATGGAGATTGATAAGCCGGCAGATTTATTTTTGTCGTATCGGTATAATCTTTCAAATACAGGGTTAGCTTTTGGAAATACTTTGCTAAAAAGAAATGTTTGTGCTATGTGGCTGATACAGGAATGTAGACGAAGTTGGCTGAAAAGTAGGCCAGATTGTGACTATCAAATGATTACTGCGTTGGCAAGCCATGCAAAACCATTTGCAGGGATGATAGTTGTTTTTATAATCCAGATGATATGGTAGATGCAGTTTTACAATATTTGGAACAAACGGGACAATGGGTTCCGAATAAAGAAGAGATCGGACAGATTGCAAGAATTATTTATGAAAGTATTACGTTTAAATGTAAGTATTCCATGGAGACATTGAAGAAGGCTACAGGCAAGAAAGTAGAAAAGCTGTATGTAGTTGGAGGGGCAAGTGGTATAGCTTTTTTAAACCAAATGCTTGCCACTGCATTACATTTACCTATTATTACTAGGCCAGAAGAGGCATCTGCAACTGGAAATGTTTTGCTTCAGGCTTTTGGAATGGGGGACATAAAATCAGAAGAAGAAGCAAGGGAAATTGTGCGGCGTTCCTTTGAGAGGAATGTTTTTTATCCGCAGACAGAAGAGAGATGGGAACAAAAGTATTTAGAATTTTTACAGATGTGTGATTTGAACGATATTCGTAGTCAGGAATGCATATGATACATGTGACTGTTGCTTCATGATTTTTAA
>CAKUYM010000701.1 GCA_934716785.1 uncultured Bacteroides sp.
GAGGTTGATGTTCCACGCTTCCATCACATTGTTGGGGTTCGCTATCTCCAAAATATAGAACAGTAGCCAAATGATAAAGAGCCAAGTCATTACGTTTTGCCCGGGACTCCATTCGGTACGTTCATCATTGTTGAGCTGCACAAGGGTGATGGTGGTGAACAGCAAGATGAGCGCCATTGAGAACAGACCTGTCTTGACATTTACAACCATGCTGGCAGCTATCAGAGCAAACTGTGCGGCAAGCAGAATATGGAAAGTTATTATCCTATTCGTCATCGTCCTCGTCTTCTGTTTCTTTGGCTTTTCTTCTGAAGTTGAATTTGATCTTTTCCGTTAGCGATAATTGACTGAGACGATAGCTGATTCTACGCAACAAGGTATGTGGCGGGAGTTGTCCGGTAAAGTCCTCGGCAGCTTCCCGACCGGCTTTTGTCAGGCAGATACGGAAAGGAACATCCGTCTTGTCCAGTTGCTGCATGAGTTGTTCACAGAGCTGCTTGTCGGTGGATTTCCAACCACGATTGGCCGGGGTGACGAGTATATTGGCATTGGTATCAGTCAGCAAGGCGGTCGGGATATTGCTTTTTGACAACGGTGGATAACCGACTATCAATATATCCTCGCCCTGCAAAGTGTAGAAGTCTGTGACTTTTCGGGCAAGTAGGAACTGAGTGGAGTCGGTGTTGAAATCTTCTTTATAGTTGATGAACCGCGTACTCAGCATACGGCTCCGCATATATTCGCAGATTAGTCTGCCTACTTCTTCTTCACCGGAATCTTCGCTCGTACTGAACAGGTTGATAATGAACACGCCGGGCGACTTGCGTTGGGTGAGGAAGCAGAGCAAGGAGTTGGTCAATTCCTGCACGGAGAGTTGTACGTACGTCTTTGTCAGTCCGCCATAACGGGGTGACGATGTATCGGGGATGGCACCTATTGTCTTGAATCCGGTGACACGGTTGGTACGACTGGCGTCACGCAGTGTTCTATCAAGAAGTTCGATTAGCAGCAGCAGGGCAACAATAATCAGAAAACTGCCTACGCATGCGGCTATCACGATTTGTTTCCGGTTGGTTGAATTGGATGAAATGGGGTAAGTCGGCTCATTCAATACTTTCAAGGTGGCGGAGGTCATTTCCAAGTTTTTCTTTCTCAGCAGGGCTTCGTTGTAGCTCTGAAGCACGGTGAGATAGTTGCGCTCGGTGAAGTTGATCATACGCTCTTTCTGCTTGATGGTGGTGCCCACAGGGGCAAAGAATACGTAGCGCTCATTCAGCTCACGGCGCGCATTCTGCACAATCTGCAATTCGGCCTTGGCTTTCTCGTACAGTAACGTCTGTTCCAACCACTGGTCGATAATATTGGCTCGTGAAGCCCCCTCTTTGGTATATTTATGATCAATATAAGAAGAAGCTAAGTCGTTCAGTTCTTGTTTGACTTCGCCCAACCGCCTTTTGTCTTTCTCCAATGATTGCGTATCCGCTTTCTTGGAGTCTGTCATGGCTTCAACTTCTGATATC
>CAKUYM010000702.1 GCA_934716785.1 uncultured Bacteroides sp.
CATTACAGGATTGGGAGATATGGTAAATGCAAAATAATCCTTTTTATCCGCTACATACACTTTTTCACTATAAGAAGATGTTCCATGGGCATTTTCTACAAATAAAGTTATATCATGAATACCTGTAGTATAAAAATCAATAGCCTTGAACAAGTTGGGAGTTTCCGCAAAACTGGCATCACTAGGATAAAGAATATCATAAAGACGAGAATTTTT
The DNA here is from genome assembly GCA_934716785.1 of uncultured Bacteroides sp. GTDB lineage: Bacteria > Bacteroidota > Bacteroidia > Bacteroidales > Bacteroidaceae > Bacteroides. Next base: position 217 of record CAKUYM010000702.1, read on the forward strand.
ATCACTCTCCCAGGTACATAATGCAGCAGGATCAGTAACCAATGCTTGTAAAGTATATTCACCCTCTGTCTGACAATACTTAAACATTTTAATTCCTTTTACTATTGGTCCTAAGGAAGCGGAGATGCAGAATTCAGGGGTGGCTCTTATGTAACCTGAGTTATAATATACAGTCGCTTTCAAGTAGCAGGTCACATCAGATTTAACTGATATGCAAACATTATTTTTCCCTTGTTCGGAAACACTAGTCGCTATGTTTTCAGGAGCAACAGACCAAATAACTGTAGCATCAGCAGGCACATTGCATATATTATACCATGACTGAATTGGAGCAAGCAAAGCATTTTCTCCCTGTATTTCCAGTTTTTCCTTAGAGTACATATAGGTGTTAACAGCCATAATATCTTCTTCTGATAGCCGTGACGGTTGATAAAACGGTTGCCCGTCTGATTTTCTAACCATCATAGGTTTCTGACGATCAATAGCAAAATTACCGTACGAACCATACAGCATTAATGAATTGAAATCAAAAGGTGTAGTAATATTCGATATGTTTACTCCTGAAGTAAACTTATCAAAGTTATACCATTCCTCTTTTATAATATTATCATAAATCACAGTAATGTAATCATCCCTATCCGGCCTGCATTGCTCATGCACTAACCCAATAGCATGACCTATTTCATGAGCAATATCTCCCATATCCGCCCAACCGGCTATACGAATTATTTGTTTTCCACCAATCATCCCCACAAAAGATCTACAAACGTTGAGGTCATTAATAAACTCAATATAATTCTTCTCATCTTTGCGTATCTTAAATATTAAGTTAGTTCGCTCACTCCAATGTTCAATAGCACTTTCCAATTCTGACCGTTTATTGAAATCACTTGCAACCGAATAGTATACTACATGCCCCGGCCATCTTTTGTTCCAATCTGACAAGTAACCGCTTCTGGTAGCCTGAGAATTTTCTAACAATTCTACTTGTTCCGAAGTTAACAATATATCACCTTGAAAAAGGTAATCACCGCCTACCTTTTCCAACCGAATTCCATTCTGTAAGACTATGATTTCTTCCATTATCCCTGTATCATCCTTTTCCAAAGCTACAGTCTCATTCACACCGAGTTCCTCATTATCACAAGCCACCAATAGAAATAGCCCGACAAACACTAATATAATATTCTTAATTCTCATTTCCATTATTTTTTAGGTTTTAATAGATCAATAGTTCGTTAAACATTTCCTTAACACTTATGCAGCAATTGCCGCAAATTTAATAGTCTCTTCCCATAGCTTT
>CAKUYM010000703.1 GCA_934716785.1 uncultured Bacteroides sp.
AGCATACCCTTCGTATCTCTGCGATACCAATCGAACACCACATTCAATCTGTTATTCAACAACCCAAGGTCAAAACCTGCGTCAATCGTCGTCACCTTTTCCCAAGTAAAGCTGTTACTTACCAAAGATGCCGGTTTCAAAGTAGTCGCCTTGATGCCGGAGACTGTCCAATAGGCTTGTTCAGCATCCATTCCGGGAATATACGCATAGGGAGTGATACTCTGGTTACCGATATTACCCCAAGAGCCACGCAATTTCAAGTTTGACAATACTGTTTTCAACGGCTGCATAAATGCTTCTTCACTGATACGCCATCCTGCAGAAACCGAAGGGAAGAATCCGAAACGGCTATTCTTCGGAAATTTAGAAGAGCCGTCATAGCGTCCGTTTGTTTCAATCAGATACTTGCCGGCAAATGAATAATTGATACGATAGAACAAACCTCTTACAGTATAACGTTCGAACTTGTCCTTTGCAAAATAATCTCCCGTTGCTTGCGATATAGAAGGCAAATCCTCGTTGATCATATTCATACGCGACATCTCCGCATAGCGGTAATCACTGCTTTCCTGATTGAAACCACCCATCACCGTCACATCATGCTTACCCCATGAGTTATTATAATTAGCATAAAAGTTCAATGCGTTGTAATCTGTTATGCCGTCAGAGTATTCATATTTGGAGTTTGCGGTAGAAACCTCTTTTACAAAGTTTCCTCCGTGCGCATAATAGAACTTTTTGTCAAACTTCGTTTTCTCATTGCTCAAGTGATTGAATGTATATTCACCTATCAATTTTACATTTTTCATTGGAGTGATAGTGACTTTTCCGAAAATACGAAGATTATTCTTCTGCACTGTAGTCGGATAAGCCAAGTTTATCATATTTCTCGGAGTATTGATTGGAAGCTCCTCACCATCAAGATTCATTGTCCCGGTAGGGAAATAAGAAGGGAATGCCACTGCCGCTCCCCAAATGCCGTATGCCGCGGAAGTTTCCGGCAATGATGATTTAGAATTGGTATATTTGATGTCCAATTCGGGAGTAATCCACGAAAATACGTCCGAGCGAAGATAAGAAGAAACATTATAGCGCTTATACGTATCCTTGTCCGAAACAAGTACCCCATTCTCATTCACCATTCCGAAAGAAAAACGATAAGAGATATCCTTCGTACCGCCACCTACCGAGATATTATGAGTCTGTTGGAACCCAGTCTCCATCATATCATCAAATAAATTTGTTTCCGCCAAACTATATCGGAGCCCATCCACCATTGCATACCCGTCAGGATAAGCAGACGGATTGGCATTGTACTCCTTCAATAAATCCAACCAAGTGTCTACATTCTGTCCACTTTGATAATTGATGGTTCCCATATCCTTATAAGCCTGCACCGTCTGAAGTGGAGTAGCTTTGTGTGGCATATTAGCCGGTCTGCTAAACGAAAAGTTATTTGAATAGTTGATAGAGAGTCTCGTTGCATCCGACCCTTTTTGG